>NZ_FNKU01000001.1:4467500-4772500 GCF_900100365.1 Pseudomonas cannabina
GAGCCCCGCGAAACCCCATTCCAGAACGTGAACCGTTCTCAGGATGCCCATGAATTGTCCGAGAGTTGAGTCGATGACCGATCCCGCTTTGATTGATGAGCTCAAGACCCTGGTCGACCCCGGCAAAGTGCTGACTGACAGCGGTTCTCTGGAAACCTACGGCAAGGACTGGACCAAACAATTCACCCCTGCGCCGCTGGCCATCGTGTTTCCCAAGACCACCGAACAGGTCCAGGCCATCGTGCGCTGGGCCAACCAGCGGCGGGTTGCGCTGGTGCCGTCTGGCGGGCGGACCGGTCTTTCAGCGGCGGCGGTGGCCGCCAATGGCGAAGTGGTCGTGTCATTCGATTACATGAACCGGGTGCTGGAGTTGAACATCACCGACCGCACGGCGGTCTGCCAGCCGGGTGTCATTACTCGCCAGTTGCAGGCGCTCGCTGAAGACAACGGCCTTTATTACCCGGTCGATTTCGCCTCTTCGGGCTCCAGCCAGATCGGCGGTAATATCGGCACCAATGCTGGCGGGATCAAGGTCATTCGCTATGGCATGACCCGCAACTGGGTGGCGGGACTCAAAGTGGTCACCGGCAAGGGCGACCTGCTTGAGTTGAACAAGGACCTGATCAAGAACGCCACCGGTTACGATTTGCGACAGCTGTTCATCGGCGCCGAGGGCACGCTGGGGTTCGTGGTCGAAGCCACGATGCGCCTTGATCGCGCGCCGAAGAACCTCACCTCGATGGTGCTGGGCACTTCTGACTTCAACTCGATCATGCCGGTGCTGCATGCCTTTCACGGCAAGCTCGACCTCACAGCCTTTGAGTTCTTCTCGGACAAATCCTTCGCCCGGGTCATGGCGCGTGGTGATGTGCCGTCGCCCTTCGACACACCGTGCCCGTTCTACGTGCTGCTGGAATTCGAAGCGACCACCGAAGACCTGGCCGATCAGGCGCTGGCGACCTTCGAGCATTGCGTCGAGCAAGGTTGGGTGCTCGACGGCGTGATGAGCCAGAGCGAGCAGCAACTGCGCAACCTCTGGAAGTTGCGCGAATACATTTCCGAGACCATCTCGCATTTCACGCCCTACAAGAACGACATCTCCGTCACGGTCTCGAAAGTGCCGGAATTTCTGGCCGAAATCGATGCGATTGTCGCCGAACACTACCCGGACTTTGAAGTGCTGTGGTACGGCCACATCGGCGATGGCAACCTGCACCTGAACATCCTCAAGCCCGAAAGCCTCGACAAGGACGAGTTCTTCGTCAAATGTGCGCGGGTCAACAAGTGGGTGTTCGAAACGGTGGAGAAGTACAACGGCTCGATTTCCGCCGAACACGGGGTCGGGATGACCAAGCGCGACTATTTGACGTACAGTCGCTCGCCAGTCGAAATCGAATACATGAAGGCACTGAAGGCGGTGTTCGACCCCAACGGGATCATGAATCCCGGGAAAATCTTCGCCGTTTGATCCGCCCCAATGACAAGCAGGCCACATCTATCAGCCTCAGGAGACGTCATGAGCTACCAGCACAAATATGTCGATGGAACGAGCATTCACTTCCCGCTGGGCAAAGTGGTGTGTATCGGCCGTAACTACGCCGAACACGCCAAGGAACTGGGCAATCCGGTGCCTACCGAGCCGCTGTTGTTCATGAAGCCTGGCAGCGCCGTGGTTGCGCTGGAAGGCGGTTTCACCATCCCGGCCGACCGTGGATCAGTGCATTACGAAGCCGAAATCGTGGTGCTGATCGGCAAGCCGCTGAGCAAGAATCCTTCCCGCGAAGAAGTGCTCGACGCAATCAGCGGGTTTGCGCCCGGGCTGGACTTGACCCTGCGCGACGTCCAGTCGCGTCTGCGCGAAAAAGGCCTGCCGTGGGAACTGGCCAAGTGCTTCGACGGCGCAGCTGTCATCCCGCCGTTCGTTCCGGCCAGTACCTTTCCTGACCTGACCGACATCGGCATCCGCCTGACCATCAACGGCAAAGTTGTGCAGGACGGCAACAGCAGCCTGATGCTCAACCCGATCGTACCGATGATCCAGCACATGGCCGCCAACTTTTCGTTGCAGGCCGGCGACCTGATCATGACCGGCACGCCTGCTGGCGTAGGCCCGTTCGAAGCCGGTGACCAAATCGTTCTGGAACTGGTCGGGCAAACCCCGTTCGGCAGCGTCGTTCGCTGACCGGATAGCGGTTTCAAGTAATACCCAAGCCACACGGGACCATGCCCGGGTGGCTGTTGTCTGTGCGGTGGCTGATAGCTCAGTCGCTTTTTGCGTTTTTTTCACACCTGCTCTGGATAATCCTGCCGTCCCTTCAAGGGCACCAAGTCGTCATGAAGTCCCATCTGCTCAGGAACACTTGAATGGTCAGTCCCGCCTCAGCGCCACCTCGCGTCACTAAACGCTTCGCTTTCATACGCAAAATGCGCTGGTATTCGTGGTTGTTACTGGCTGTCCTGCTGGGCTATGGGCTGGCGTTCATCATGCATTGGGATGATCGCGCGCTGCTCTGGTTTCAGGAACGCTTCGAGACCAAGGCCGGTCGGCATGCCAGTATCTGGTTGCCGGACTATCATGTAGATATCGATGCCAAACCGTTGCAGGGCATGGAAAAGGACGAGGCGTCGGACCTATCTTATGACCCGGTCAGCAAAACGCTGTTCGCGGTCATGGGCAAAAATGCCTTTCTGGCAGAGTTGACGCTTAAGGGCGATGTGCTACGCAAGATTCCGCTGGTGGGCTGGAGTAATCCCGAAGGGGTTGCGGTCATGAAAAATGGCCTGATTGCCATCACTGATGAGCGTCAGCACAAATTGACCATCGTCAAGGTAACGGCGGACACCAAGACACTGAACATCGCGGACTTCCCCAAGTACGAATTGGGCAAGTCGGATAACCCGAACAAAGGTTTCGAGGGCATTGCCTGGGACCCGCTGCGCCAGCAACTGATACTGGGTGAAGAGCGCCCACCGGCCTTGTACACCTGGAAAAGCGATGGCAGCGATGTGCTGACCGGCGACAAGCAGGCACTTCCGAGCCGTTCGCTGGACATGCGCAACCTGTCGTCACTGAGCATCGACCCGCGCACGGGCCATACGCTGGCGCTGTCGGCTGATTCGCACCTGCTGCTGGAAGTGGACGAGCAGGGCGAGCAGGTGAGTTTCATGACCCTGCTGGGCGGCATGAATGGTTTGAAAGACACGATTCCGCGTGCAGAAGGCGTGGCACTGGATGAGGCTGGAACGCTGTACATGGTCAGCGAGCCGAACCTGTTCTATTCGTTTCGCAAGCACTGAGCCAGGACGGCTGCGACAAAAACGGCCGATACATAATCGGTAAACAAACAGCACCACGCCATTAAGCTTGCTTTCAGAATGGCGTGGTATCAATTCCGCCCGCTCAACCCGTCCGAGTCACCCGTCATGCGTCGCTCTACTCGCTCTTTAGTCCTGCTTCTCGCTCTTGTGCCACTGGTTGTGATCTTCGTGCTCGCCAACCAGAGATACCGCTATGTGGAAAGCGCCCTGTTTGACTGGCAAATGTTCTGGCAGGCCGATTCGCTTCATTCCATCGGTCTGGATCAGTATCGCGTCACGACAGAAGCCCACGTGCTCGACGGGCTCAGAGATGACGTCTCCGGCCTCAGTTACGACCCTGACCGCAAGAGCCTGTTTACGGTGACCAACCAGAATGCCCAACTGATCGAGTTGAGCCTGGACGGCCGCGTGCTGCGGCGCATTCCGCTGACAGGGTTTGGCGACGCAGAAGCCATCGAATACATCAGCCCCGGCACGTATGTGATCAATGACGAGCGGCGGCTGCGGCTGATTCAGATTCACGTCGATGACAACACCCAAAGCCTGAACGCGGCCGAGGCCGAGCAACTGACGCTGGGCATCGATGCTGGCGGCAACAAAGGCTTTGAAGGGCTGGCTTACGACTCGGTCGGCAAGCGCCTGTTTGTCGCCAGAGAGCGTGACCCGGTGCAGATCATCGAGGTGCGCGGTTTCCCCAGGACCAACCCCGACGGGCCTGGCAATCTACAAGTGATCTCCAACAGCAAGCGCGACGGCAGGCTGTCCGTTCGCGATCTGTCCAGCCTGCAATTCGATGAAACCAGCGGCCATTTGCTTGCGCTGTCCGATGAATCGAAGCGGATTCTCGAGCTCGACACCAGCGGCCATCCGATTGGCAGCAGCTCGCTGGCGAAAGGGTCGATGGGGCTGAGCAAGGGCGTGCCGCAGGCTGAAGGGATGGCGATGGACGCTGAGGGCACGCTGTATCTGGTGAGCGAGCCAAACCTGTTTTACGTGTTCCGCAAGCCCTGAGCCGTTGAGGCCATGCCCACTTTGCGTGGGCATGGCCGGGGTACATCAGCGGGTAAGGGTTTTCACGCCTTCAGCGGTGCCCAGCAGCAACAGATCAGCCGGGCGAGCGGCGAACAGGCCGTTGGTGACCACGCCGACGATGGCGTTGATGTTCGCTTCCAGCTCCACCGGGTTGGTGATGCTCATGTTGTGCACATCGATGATGATATTGCCGTTATCGGTCAGCACGCCTTCACGATAGACCGGGTCGCCGCCCAGCTTCACCAGTTGCCGTGCCACATGGCTACGGGCCATCGGAACAACTTCGACCGGCAACGGAAACGCGCCCAGCACCGGCACCAGCTTGCTGCCGTCGGCGATGCAGATGAAGGTCTTGGCCACGGCGGCGACGATTTTCTCGCGAGTCAATGCAGCGCCGCCGCCCTTGATCAGGTTCAGGTGCTCATCGCTTTCGTCCGCACCATCGATGTAGAACTCCAGATCGCTGACCGTGTTCAGCTCGTAGACCGGAATGCCATGGCCCTTCAGGCGTGCCGCGGTGGCTTCGGAGCTGGCGACCGCGCCGTCGAACGCACCTTTGTGTCTGGCCAGTGCATCGATGAAGCAATTGGCCGTGGAACCGGTGCCGATGCCGACAATGCTCTTGTCATCGAGCTTCGGAAGGATGAAATCGACAGCGGCTTGGGCGACTGCCTGTTTGAGTTGATCCTGGGTCATGCGGGCTCCACGGTGCCTGATGTAGATGAAAGGGGGGAAGGGGAAGCAAAACGGCCCGCATTATAGCGGCGACTGCGCCGCAAAGCCCTGTCATTCGTATGGTCGTCCTCCAGCACGCAGGGTAGACTTCCCGACCTTGCCCGCTTCGTCAGTGATGCCGCCCCGATGCTTGAACAGTACGTCAAGAAAATCCTCACCTCCCGCGTCTACGACGTCGCCATCGAAACGCCGCTGCAGGGCGCTCGTCAGCTGTCCGAACGGCTGGGCAATCGGGTGTTGCTCAAGCGCGAAGACTTGCAGCCGGTGTTCTCGTTCAAGATTCGCGGCGCGTACAACAAGCTCGCGCAATTGACCGCCGAAGAAGCGGCGCGCGGCGTGGTCACTGCTTCGGCGGGCAACCACGCGCAGGGCCTGGCGCTGGCGGCGAAAGAGCTGGGCATTCTGGCGACCATCGTCATGCCGCGCACCACGCCGGAGATCAAAGTCGAAGGCGTGCGTTCGCGCGGTGCGACGGTGGTGCTGCACGGCGATTCGTTCCCCGAAGCGCTGGCCTACTCGCTGAAACTGGTCGACGAGCAGGGCTTCGTTTACATCCACCCGTATGACGACCCCGACACCATTGCCGGGCAAGGCACCGTGGCGATGGAAATCCTCCGTCAGCAACCGGGCCGGCTGGACGCGATCTTTGTGCCGGTCGGTGGCGGCGGCTTGATTGCCGGTATCGCCGCGTACGTGAAATACCTGCGCCCGGAGATCAAGGTGATCGGCGTCGAGCCGGACGACTCCAATTGCCTGCAAGCGGCGATGGCGGCCGGTGAGCGTGTGGTGCTGAGCCAGGTCGGGCTGTTTGCCGATGGCGTGGCAGTGGCGCAGATCGGTTATCACACTTTTGAAGTGTGCCGTCATTACGTCGATGAAGTGATCACCGTCAGCACCGACGAAATCTGTGCGGCGATCAAGGATATCTACGACGACACCCGCTCGATCACCGAGCCGTCCGGTGCGCTGGGCGTGGCAGGCATCAAAAAGTATGTCGAACAACGCGGCGTGAGTGGCCAGACGCTGGTGGCGATTGATTCCGGCGCCAACGTCAATTTTGATCGCCTGCGCCACGTGGCCGAGCGCGCCGAGCTGGGTGAGGGTCGTGAGGCGATCATCGCCGTGACCATCCCCGAGCAGCCCGGCAGCTTCAAGGCGTTCTGCGAAGCCATCGGCAAACGGCAGATCACCGAATTCAACTACCGTTACCACACCGACCGCGAAGCGCACATTTTCGTCGGCGTGCAGACCCATCCGGAGAACGACCCGCGCAGCGCACTGATCGCCAGCCTGACCGGGCAAGGCTTTCCGGTGCTGGACCTGACCGACAACGAACTGGCCAAACTGCACATCCGCCACATGGTCGGCGGGCATGCCGAGCGGGTCGAGGATGAAGTGGTGCTGCGTTTCGAGTTCCCCGAACGCCCAGGCGCGCTGTTCAACTTTCTCAATCGCCTTGGCGGGTGCTGGACCATCTCGATGTTCCACTACCGTAACCATGGCGCGGCAGATGGTCGGGTGGTGGCGGGTCTGGTGGTGCCGGAGGATGAACGGCACCTGGTGAGCGCGGCGCTGGACGAGATTGGTTATCCATATTGGGACGAGAGCGAGAACCCGGCGTATCGGTTGTTTTTGGGGTGATGCTGGGCGCGGAGCAGGCTTCTGCCCGGAGGGCGTGGGAGCGGACTTGTCCGCGAAGGGCTGCGAAGCGGCCTTGAAACCGGTAACCTCGGTTGCGTCTGATATACCGTGTGTACCGGTTTTGCTGCCGGTGCCCGGCAGATTCGCTGACAAGCGAAGCGACGCCCGGTCCGCTTCTACATTTCGATTTAAAAGGAACACCCCGCAATGGAATCCATCACAGCCCTCACCACCCTGCACATCGTCGCCATCACGGTGCTGTTGATCAGCGTTCTGGTGCTGGCCAGCGCGGTGATCAAGGTTCGTCTGGAGGGTGACGCGACCATTCAGCACCGTCTGCTCAAGCGGCCGTTGGTGTTTTTCTGGGCGGTGATGGCCGTGTGTCTGGCGACTCTGCCGTTCAGCGGCTGGTGGCTGGTGCACCTGAAAGGGTTATCGCTGGGCCAGACCTGGGTGCTCGGCAGCAGCGTGCTGTACACGGTCGGGCTGTGCAGTTGGGTCTGGCTGGTCGTCAGGCTGAATCGGTTGCGCCTCGGGAAGATAAAGAGCAAGCGCGGATTCACCCTGACGCTGAGCGTGATCAGTGCCTTGTGTTTTGTGGCGCTGGCCGGCCTGATGGGCTTCAAACCGGCCTGAGTGTTCCCGCGAGTCAGTGACGCAAGGTGATGACCGGCCAGCCACGCTGCTCGGCTTCGGCGCGCAATCGGGCGTCTGGGTCGACTGCAACCGGGTTGGCGACTTGCTCCAGCAACGGCAGGTCATTCATCGAGTCACTGTAAAAATAGCTGTCTTCCAGGCTGAACGCATTGTCTTCCAGCCACTGATTAAGGCGTGTCACCTTGCCCTCACGGAAGCATGGAACGCCCGTAGTGCGGCCTGTGTAGCGGCCTTCGACCATTTCGCACTCGGTTGCCAACAGCGTGTCGATGCCCAGGCGCGCCGCAATCGGTGCAGTCACGAAACGATTGGTCGCGGTGATCACCACCAGCTTGTCGCCCGCATCACGATGCTTGCCAATCAGCTCCAGTGCCTTGGGCAGAATCATGGGTTCGATACGATCGCGCATGAACTCACGATGCCATTCCTCGAGCTGCGCCCTGTCAGTCTTGCCCAGAATGTCCAGCGAGAAATTCAGGTAGTCGGTCATGTTCAGCGTGCCAGCCACATAATCCTGATAAAACTCGTCGTTACGGGCTTTGTGAGTAGCCGCATCGAGAATGCCGCGCTGGCACAGGTAATCGCCCCAGGCATGATCGCTGTCGCCGCCCAGAAGGGTGTTGTCGAGGTCGAATAAAGCCAGACGCATAGGGTTACTCGCTGAAATAGTTGAAAAAAGAGCCCCAGAATACGAGGTTTTCACAAGTCTTCACATAAGGTGATAAGCCTCGTTGCTGGTTTGATCGCCTTTGTGGAACAATGCGGCGACATGCGTTTGCGAGGTTGTTGCCGTGATCGACCCCGATGGTTTCCGTCCTAATGTCGGGATTATTCTGACAAACGATGCTGATCAGGTCCTATGGGCTCGGCGTATTAACCAGGATGCCTGGCAGTTTCCTCAGGGGGGTATCAACCCGCAGGAGACGCCGGAAGACGCTCTTTATCGTGAATTGAACGAAGAAGTCGGGCTTGAACGACACGATGTTGAAATACTTGCCTGCACACGGGGCTGGTTGCGCTATCGTCTGCCGCAAAGACTGGTCCGTACCCACAGCCAGCCGCTGTGTATCGGTCAGAAGCAAAAATGGTTTCTCCTGCGCCTGATCTCCAACGAGCAGCGGGTGCGGATGGATTTGACCGGTAAACCGGAGTTCGATGGCTGGCGTTGGGTCAGCTATTGGTACCCGTTAGGCCAGGTGGTGACATTCAAGCGCGAGGTGTATCGACGCGCACTCAAAGAGCTTGCCCCGCGCCTTTTGTCGCGCGACTGACACGGAGTTCGACCCCGAGCCATGCTCAATACGCTGCGCAAGATCGTCCAGGAAGTTAACTCCGCCAAGGATCTCAAGGCGGCGTTGGGCATTATTGTGCTGCGCGTCAAGGAGGCCATGGGCAGCCAGGTCTGCTCGGTCTACCTGCTCGATGCCGAAGTGAACCGTTTCGTGCTGATGGCCTCCGAAGGCCTCAACAAGCGCTCCATCGGTAAAGTCAGCATGGCGCCGAACGAAGGCCTCGTCGGTCTGGTCGGTACGCGCGAAGAACCGCTGAACCTCGAAAACGCCGCCGATCACCCGCGTTATCGCTACTTCGCCGAGACCGGTGAAGAGCGTTACGCGTCTTTTCTGGGCGCGCCGATCATCCACCACCGTCGTGTGGTCGGTGTACTGGTCATCCAGCAAAAGGAGCGTCGTCAGTTCGACGAGGGCGAAGAAGCCTTCCTGGTCACCATGAGTGCGCAACTGGCGGGCGTTATCGCGCACGCCGAGGCGACGGGCTCGATTCGTGGTCTGGGTCGCCAGGGCAAGGGCATTCAGGAAGCCAAATTCGTCGGTGTGGCCGGTTCGCCGGGCGCAGCGGTCGGTGTGGCGGTGGTCATGCTGCCGCCCGCCGATCTGGAAGTGGTCCCGGACAAGACCGTCACTGACATCGCTGCCGAGCTGGCGCTGTTCCAGAACGCACTGGAAGGCGTGCGCAGTGACATGCGCACCCTGTCGGCCAAACTCGCTACGCAGCTGCGTCCTGAAGAGCGTGCGCTGTTCGATGTCTACCTGATGATGCTCGACGACGCCTCGCTGGGTAGTGAGGTGACCGACGTCATCAAGACCGGCCAGTGGGCGCAGGGTGCATTGCGCTCGGTGGTCAGCGAGCACGTAAAACGGTTTGAACTGATGGACGACGCCTACCTGCGCGAGCGGGCTTCGGACGTCAAGGACCTGGGCCGCCGTCTGCTGGCCTATCTCCAGGAAGCGCGGGAACAGACACTGGTTTATCCCGACAACACGATTCTGGTCAGTGAAGAATTGACCCCGGCCATGCTGGGCGAAGTGCCGGAAGGCAAACTGGTCGGTCTGGTCTCGGTGCAGGGCTCCGGCAACTCCCACGTCGCGATTCTGGCCCGCGCCATGGGCATCCCGACGGTCATGGGGCTGGTGGATTTCCCGTATTCCAAGGTCGATGGCATCAGCCTGGTCGTTGATGGCTATCACGGCGAAGTCTTCACCAACCCCAGCGAAATCATGCGCAAGCAGTTCGGCAAGGTGGTTGAGGAGGAGCGTCAGCTTTCCCAAGGCCTGGATGCGCTGCGCGAACTGCCGTGCGTCACTCTCGACGGGCATCGCATGCCGTTGTGGGTCAACACCGGTTTGCTGGCTGACGTGGCTCGCGCCCAGCAGCGAGGCGCCGAAGGCGTTGGTCTGTACCGCACCGAAGTGCCGTTCATGATCAATCAGCGTTTCCCGAGCGAAAAAGAACAGTTGGCGATTTATCGCGAGCAACTGGCAGCCTTTCATCCACTGCCGGTGACCATGCGCAGCCTGGATATCGGTGGTGACAAGTCGCTGTCCTACTTCCCGATCAAGGAAGACAACCCGTTTCTTGGCTGGCGCGGTATTCGCGTCACCCTCGACCACCCGGAAATCTTTCTGGTCCAGACCCGCGCCATGCTCAAGGCCAGCGAGGGCCTGAACAACCTGCGCATTCTGTTGCCGATGATTTCCAGCACCCACGAAGTGGAAGAAGCATTGCACCTGATCCACCGCGCTTGGGGCGAAGTGCGCGACGAAGGCACCGACGTGCCAATGCCGCCTGTGGGCGTGATGATCGAAGTACCGGCTGCGGTCTACCAGACTCGGGATCTGGCGCGCCAGGTGGACTTCCTCTCGGTCGGCTCCAATGACCTGACCCAGTACCTGTTGGCAGTCGACCGTAACAACCCGCGGGTGGCCGATCTCTACGATTACCTGCACCCGGCGGTACTTCAGGCGCTGCAAAGCGTCGTGCGTGATGCGCATGCCGAGGGCAAACCGGTGAGCATCTGCGGCGAAATGGCCGGCGACCCGGCTGCGGCCGTGCTGCTGATGGCAATGGGCTTCGACAGCCTGTCGATGAACGCCACCAACTTGCCGAAAGTGAAGTGGATGCTGCGCCAGATCAACCTCAGTAAAGCCAAGGAACTGCTGGCGCAACTGATGACCAACGATAACCCGCAAGTCATCAGCAGCTCGCTGCAACTGGCACTGAAAAACCTCGGTCTGTCGCGCATGATTAACCCGAGCTCGGTCAAAGGGCACTAGTTTGCACCTGCCTATAAGTCCTGTGGGAGCGAACTTGTTCGCGAAGGCGGATTAATTGTTCAGCAAATCTTCATTGGCTGTACCGGCCCCTTCGTGAGCAATGCGGATCGCCGCCCCGGCCACTCCCACAGGATGATGTTCACTTGTGGGAGCGAGCTTGCTCGCGAAAGCAGGCTGACTGATCAGTGAATATTCAGCGGCTGCACCGACCTGTTTGTGAGCAATGCGGATCGCCGCTGCGGTCACTCTCACCCATGCGCCGCCTGTTTCAAAACCGGACGCAGAGCGTCTAGAAAGGCGCTACCACGCGGAGCGTGGGAGCGATACCGCACGGCTGGACACATCAGGCGGATCTTTTTTCACTTTGTTCAGCCAGCTTCCATCGGTCGCCGCTAGAGCATCCTGCCGGGCTCCGGTAACATGCGCGCCTGATTCAGTCGCTCGCTAGAGCGTTCCAATTGAGGATTCGCAATGCTGCCTTACCCGCAGATTGACCCGGTAGCCGTCGCTATCGGCCCGCTGCAAATTCACTGGTACGGTTTGATGTACCTGGTCGGCATCGGTGGCGCCTGGCTGCTCGCGTCGCGTCGTCTGAATAAATTCGACCCGACCTGGACCAAGGAAAAGCTCTCCGACCTGATTTTCTGGCTGGCCATGGGCGTGATCGTCGGTGGGCGGCTGGGCTACGTGCTGTTCTACGACCTGTCAGCGTACATCGCCAATCCGCTGCTCATCTTTGAAGTCTGGAAGGGCGGCATGGCGTTCCACGGCGGCTTTGTCGGGGTCATGATCGCTGCCTGGTGGTTCGGCAAGCGCAATGGCAAAAGCTTCTTCCAGCTGATGGACTTCGTCGCCCCGCTGGTGCCGATCGGCCTGGGTGCCGGGCGTATTGGCAACTTCATCAACGCCGAGCTGTGGGGCAAGCCGACCGACGTGCCGTGGGCCATGGTTTTCCCGCCGTACAGCGACCCTGCGCAACTGGCGCGCCACCCGTCGCAGCTGTATCAGTTCGCGCTGGAAGGCGTCGCACTGTTCATCATCCTCAATCTGTACGCCCGCAAGCCGCGCCCGACTATGGCTGTTTCCGGCATGTTCGCGCTGTTCTACGGCATCTTCCGCTTTGTGGTCGAGTTCGTCCGCGTTCCTGATGCCCAGCTGGGTTATCTGGCATGGGGCTGGGTCACCATGGGTCAGATCCTCAGCCTGCCGATGATCATCGCTGGTCTGTTCCTGATCTGGCTGGCCTACAAGCGCGACCCGGCTGCCAGCAAGGCAGCGGTTTAACACCGAAACGCCGGGTCACAATGCCCGGCGCGTTCAACAACGCAGGTGATTTATGAAGCAATATCTGGAACTGGTCGCCCACGTCATCAAGCACGGCACCTTGCAAGCCAACCGCACCGGCGTGAACACCATCAGCTTTCCGGGTGCCATGCTGCGTTACGACTTGCAGGAAGGTTTTCCGGCGATCACCACCCGCCGCATGGCATTCAAATCCGCCATCGGCGAGATGGTCGGTTTTCTGCGTGGCGTGAGCAATGCCGCTGAATTCCGTGAGCTGGCCTGCAAGGTCTGGGACCAGAACGCCAACGAAAACGCTCAATGGCTGAACAACCCGTTCCGCAAGGGCGAGGACGATCTGGGCGAGATCTATGGTGTGCAATGGCGTAAATGGCCAGCGTACAAGCGCATCGACGCGGGCAACGTGGCAGCCATCGAACTGGCGCTCGGTCAAGGTTATCGCCAGATTGCCGAATCGGAAGAAGATGGCCAGTCGTTCGTGGTGCTGTACAAGGCCATCGACCAGATTCGCCAGTGCGTCGACACCATCATCAATGACCCAGGCAGCCGCCGCATCCTGTTCCACGGCTGGAACTGCGCCCAGCTCGATGAAATGGCCCTGCCGCCGTGCCACCTGCTGTACCAGCTGCACCCGAACCCGCAAACCCGCGAGATCTCCCTGACGCTGTACATCCGCTCCAATGACCTGGGCCTCGGTACGCCGTTCAATCTGACCGAAGGCGCGGCACTGCTCAGCCTGATCGGCCGCCTGACCGGTTACACGCCGCGCTGGTTCACCTATTTCATCGGCGATGCCCATGTGTACGAGAACCATCTGGACATGCTCAACGAGCAAATGACCCGCGAGCCGTACCCAATGCCAAAACTGGTGATTTCCGACCGCGTGCCTGAATTCGCCAAGACTGGCGTTTATCAGCCTGAGTGGCTGGAGCTGATCGAGCCCTCGGACTTTTCGCTGGAAGGCTACCAGCACCACCCGGCGATGACCGCGCCGATGGCGGTCTGAGCCCGTAAGAGAGCGAATCTAGCGCTGTGCTATAGTTTCAGCGCACACCCCCTGACCCTGTTCAATGGAATCGACTATGTTTTTCAATCGGATTGGACATCGTAGTGATACGAAGAAGGCTGAAGACGCAGCCCTCATGCAGGCAATCAAGAGCATCGACACTCTTGTAGTAAGGGGTGGTCGCATGTCCATGGACGCCAAAGAAATCGAAGGCTTGGTTCGTTCCTCCCGCGATAAGGCTAAAAAACTGGTCACTGCGCAAACCGAATCCTGATAAATGGCTTTTTTACTTCTGTTGCCACTACTCGTCAGTGGCTTTCTGGTGTGCCTGAAGGATCCCACCGTTTATTGCAGGCTGCATCGCTATGAAGGCCAGATGCTTTACTTGCTGGTGGGGCGGTATGGTATTTACTGCTTTCTGGCGGCCATGTTTGTAACCGGAGCGTTTGCAGGCCTGTTCTCGCATGACTGGGGTGTGTTATGCCCCCAGTGGCTCCAGACGGCAAACGCGGCCTCGCCAGTCTGTTTTGCCGTGAACACCGATTTCATGGGCGCTTTAGGTCAAATGGGGCAGGACTTCGACATCACTGGCAGGAATTTTAGCCAGGTGGGTGTGTTCCTTGCCCTGGCAGGTTTACTGACCTTGGCGATGCCAAGCCTGGGAGCTTTTCTTACTGTGAGGATTCTCAAGTGGCAACTGGGCGCCAGTAAAAAAGAAGAAATTGCGGTCTATCTGCTGGGTGAGTCTGTAGAGCACAGCCCTATCTGCTCGACTCTTTTCGATGCGTTTGTCGAAAAGGACGAAGTAATGATCACGATGGAGGATCGAAAGGTCTACGTCGGCTACATCATGGACGTCGGGGCCCCTACCGAAGTGACGGGTGTGAATCAGGAGATTCTGCTCATACCTACCGTCAGTGGCTATCGGGATAAAGACACCCTTAAAGTCGTTTACACGACTGATTATCCAAGCGATACACCGCTCAGGCCTATTGGTTTTCGGCAGGAAAATATCGTCTCGATCAGCGTATTCAGCGAGGAAGTACGCGAAGCGTTCAAGCGCGTTGATTCTGAGCGGGCGGGTGAAGAGGCTGCGAAAGAGAAAGCTGCCAAAGATCAGCTCGTAAAGGCGATCGCTGAGCTTGAGGCGGTGGTGCAGGCTGCACAGCGTTAAACGAGAGATGTCAAACCCACCTCAATGCCCATGACTCCTGCCCACATGTGAAGCCTCGCCCTCGGGCGCTGCAACAGCGCCCGTCACTTCCAGCCTCTCCAGTATCGCGCAGTGCTCTGCCACGCCATCGCTGCAGCGGCGGCGCAGGTCGAGCAGTTGTTCCTGGAGTGCTTGCAGGCTGGCGACCCGGGCGTTGACGTGTTCGATGTGTTCGTCGATCAGCGCATTGACGCTTTCGCACTGGTCTTGCGGGCTGTCGCGCAGATTGAGCAGGTTGCGGATTTCTTCCAGGGTCATGTCCAGGCTGCGGCAATTGCGGATGAACGACAGGCGTTCCATGTGCGCCTGGGTGTACAGCCGGTAGTTGCCGTCGCTGCGGGCGGGGGCCGGCAGCAGGCCTTCGCGTTCGTAATAACGGATGGTTTCGACCTGGGTGTCGGTCAGTTTTGCCAGTTCGCCGATTTTCATATGGACTCATCTCGATTGAGTGCTTGACCCTATAGTGGCTACAGGGTGTTCACTTGGCAACAAGCAGAATCCTGGAGCGCAAAAAATGAGCACGACCATCAAGAATCCACCCGCACATGACCACGATCATAACCATGATCACGGGGCGCACGAACACGAGCAGAAGCCCGTAGAGCCTGCGCATTCGTGCTGCTCCAGCGATGCGCAACCTGCTGTGGTGACGTTTACCGATGCGCCGACATCCGGTAGCCGCTTGAGCAACTTCCGCATCGAAGCGATGGATTGCCCGACCGAGCAGACCCTGATCCAGAACAAGCTCGGCAAGCTGGCCGGTGTGCAGAAGCTTGAATTCAACCTGATCAACCGCCTGCTGGGCGTCTGGCATGATTTGCCGTCCACCGACCCGATTCGCGAGGCCATCAGCTCGCTGGGCATGCAGGCCGAGCCGGTCGAAGAGGGCGCTGCGCCTGCCGCATCGGCTCCTGCGCCGGCAAAACACTGGTGGCCATTGGCTTTGTCCGGCGTGACAGCACTGGGCGCCGAAGTGGTCCATCTGGCTTCGCTCGGGCCGACCTGGGTCGTTGCACTGCTGGCGCTGGTGTCGATTTTCAGCTGTGGGCTTACCACCTACAAGAAGGGCTGGATCGCGCTGAAAAACTTCAACCTGAACATCAATGCCCTGATGAGCATTGCGGTGACCGGCGCGATTCTGATCGGTCAATGGCCGGAAGCGGCGATGGTGATGTTTCTGTTCACCGTGGCCGAGTTGATCGAAGCCAAATCCCTGGACCGCGCCCGCAACGCGATCAGCGGCCTGATGCAACTGACGCCGGAACTGGCGACCGTCAAGCAGGCGGACGGCAGTTGGCAGGAAATTGAAGCCAAAAACGTCGAACTGGGCGCTATTGTCCGAATCAAGCCGGGTGAGCGCGTCGGGCTGGACGGTGAGGTGGTGTCCGGGAACTCGACCATCGATCAGGCCTCGATCACCGGTGAAAGCCTGCCGGTCGAGAAAACCATTGGCGATAAAGTCTTCGCGGGCACTATCAACCAGGCGGGGTCGCTGGAGTATCGCGTCACCGCTGCGGCGAACAACTCGACACTGGCGCGCATCATTCATGCGGTGGAAGCGGCCCAGGGTTCGCGCGCGCCGACTCAGCGTTTTGTCGACAGCTTTTCGCGCATCTATACGCCGGTGGTGTTCGTTGTCGCCTTGGGCGTGGCGCTGATTGCGCCGCTGTTTTTTGGCGGCGAATGGTTTGACTGGATCTACCGGGCGCTGGTTTTGCTGGTCGTCGCGTGCCCATGTGCACTGGTGATTTCTACGCCGGTGACCATTGTCAGTGGTCTGGCAGCCGCAGCGCGCAAGGGCATTCTGATCAAGGGCGGCGTTTATCTGGAGATGGGCGAGAAGCTTGATTACCTGGCCCTCGACAAGACCGGCACCCTGACCCACGGCAAGCCGGTGCAGACCGACTACATGCCGCTGGACCCAACGGTCGCCGACAGTGCACCGGCCATCGCCGCGAGCCTTGCCGGTCGCTCCGATCACCCGGTGTCTCAGGCAATTGCCAAGGCCGCTGACGACAGCCTGACGTTGCACGAGGTGACTGCATTTGAGGCCTTGGGCGGGCGGGGCGTGAAGGGCGAAGTGAACGGCCAGATGTATCACCTGGGCAACCACCGCTTGGTCGAAGAGCTGGGGCTGTGTTCGCCAGAGCTGGAAGCTAGGCTGGATGCGCTGGAAATGCAGGGCAAGACCGTGGTGCTGTTGCTGGATGCGTCCGGTCCGATCGCGCTGTTCGCAGTGGCCGATACGGTGAAGGAAACCAGCCGTGAAGCCATTGCTCAGTTGCATGAACTGGGTATCAAGACTGTCATGCTGACCGGCGATAACCCGCACACCGCCAAGGCGATTGCCGATCAGGTCGGGATCGATGAGGCGCAGGGCAACCTGCTGCCGGCCGACAAACTGAGTGCCATCGAAGCGCTTTATGCGCGCAATCATCGCGTGGGCATGGTGGGCGACGGCATTAATGACGCACCGGCACTGGCACGAGCCGAGATTGGTTTTGCGATGGCGGCTGCGGGGACTGACACGGCAATCGAAACGGCGGATGTCGCCCTGATGGACGATGATCTGCGCAAGATCCCGACGTTCATTCGGCTGTCTCGCCAGACCTCGGCGGTGCTTAAACAGAACATCACCTTGGCCATCGCGACCAAAGTGCTGTTCATCGGTATCACCTTTGCGGGGATGGCGACCATGTGGATGGCCGTGTTCGCCGACATGGGCGTGAGTTTGCTGGTGGTGTTCAACGGGTTGCGATTGCTCAAGAATAAGTCTTGAAGAGCCCGGAAGACAGGGCTTTCAGGCTTCTGCCCGAAGGGCGTGGGAGCGAACTTGTTCGCGAAGACGGTGGTTCAGACGATGCATTTTCGGAGAATATGCCGGCTTTTTCGCGGACGAGCGAAGCGTCGCCCGGTCCTCTCCCACGGCCTTCGGCCAGAAACAAAAGCAGACTTTGTTATCGCTCCCACGCTCCGCGTGGTAGCGCCTTTCTGGACGCTCTGCGTCCGACGTTGTCAGCCAAACCGCTCCTGCCCCCAGGCAATAAAGGTTTTCAGCAGCGGTTTGAGCACGGCGCGAGTCGGTTCGGCCAGGTCTGGGCGGTAGTGGAAGGGCACGAACTCATCCATGTAGGTGCTTTGCGCCAGCTCCAGTTGCACGGCGTGGATGTTGTTGGCCGGGTCGCCGTAGTGGCGGGTGATGTGGCCGCCCTTGAAGCGTCCGTTCAGCACATGGCTGTAATCCTTGGCCGCTGCGCAGACCTGCTCCATTCGACTGGCCAGTTCCGGGTCGCAACTGACCCCGTTAAAAGTGCCCAGATTGAAATCCGGCAGCCGACCATCGAACAGGTGCGGAATGTGTCCGCGAATCGAGTGGGCGTCGAACAGCAGCGCATAGCCGAACTCATCGCGCATCCGCTGCAGTTCCTGTTCCAGCGTCTGGTGATAGGGCGTCCAGATCTGCTCCAGATACCGTGCGCGCTCTTCGGCACTCGGCGTCTGGCCTTCCTTGAACAGCGGCACGCCGTCAAACAGGATCGACGGAAACAGGCCGGTTGTTGCACCCACGTACATCGGCTTGTCGTCTGACGGCCGATTCAGATCAATGACAAAACGCGAATACTCCGCAGCCAGGGTGCTCGCGCCCAGTTCGGCAGCAAAGTCATACAGACGCGGGATGTGCCAGTCGGTGTCTGGCAGGCTCAGCGCCTCGTCCACCAAAGCCGCTTCGACCATCGGCGTCAGCTTCAGGCCGGCATGCGGCATGCTGATCAGCAGCGGGACGCGGCCACGGTTGAATGTCAGAACGTTATCCACAGTGCAGACTCCTTCAGATCGATGACTCGACGCCGTGGCGCACGATACGTTTGTCCAGATCGCCGCCCAGCCAGTACGCCAGATCAGCTGGTCGTTCGATGTTCCAGGCGACGAAATCCGCCACCTTGCCGACCTCCAGCGAACCGTGTGTCGCGCTCATGCCCAATGCCTTGGCGGCATTGAACGTCACGCCCGCCAGCGCCTCTTCAGGCGTCATGCGGAACAGCGTGCAGGCCATGTTGAGCATCAGGCGCAGCGACAGGCCGGGCGAAGTGCCGGGGTTCAGGTCGGTGGAGATGGCAATCGGCACGCCGTGCTTGCGCAGCGCGTCCATCGGCGGCAGCTGTGTTTCCCGCAGGAAGTAGAACGCCCCCGGTAGCAGCACGGCGACGGTTCCGGCAGCGGCCACGGCGATGGCGTCGTCTTCGGTCATGAACTCCAGATGGTCCGCCGACAGTGCCTTGTAGCGCGCTGCCAGGCTCGACCCGCCCAGTGAAGAAAGCTGCTCGGCATGCAGTTTCACCGGCAGCGCCAATTGCCCGGCCGTGATGAACACCTGCTCGACCTGCGCAGGTGAGAACGCCAGGTATTCGCAGAACGCATCCACCGCGTCCACCAGCCCTTCGGCCGCCAGCGCTGGAAGCATGTCGTTGCAGATGTGCTTGATGTAGTCGTCGGCGCGGTCGGCGTATTCCGGGGGAAGGGCGTGGGCGGCCAGGCAGGTGGCGCGCACGGTGACCGGCTGCGTGTTGCCCAAACGACGGATCACGCGAAGGATCTTGCGCTCGTTCTCCAGGTCCAGCCCGTAGCCTGATTTCATCTCGACGGTGGTCACGCCGTCCTTGAGCAAGTGCCGCAGACGACGCTCGGCGCTGGCGTACAGCTCATCTTCACTGGCGGCGCGAGTCGCGCGCACTGTGCTGGCGATGCCGCCGCCTGCTGCGGCAATTTCGGCATAACTCACGCCCAGCAAACGTTGCTCGAACTCGCCGCTGCGGTTACCGCCGAACACCGTGTGCGTGTGGCAGTCGATCAGGCCGGGCGTCACCCATGCGCCGCCCAGATCGATGCAGTTGTCATGTTCCGGTTCGACCAGCTCAGCCTGAGGCCCGATCCACTCGATGAGCGCTCCGGAGGTCACGATGGCGGCATCCTCGATGATCGAGTATTTGCCGTGTGCCATGCTTGCGATGTGACAGTGTTTCCAGAGCGTTTTCATTCCGGGCCTCTCGGTTCAATAGGTTTTGTTGAGCGCCTTTGGCTTGACCCACAACCCGTAGGCGATGAGCAGCAGCACAATCCAGATTGCGCCGACGATCAAGGCTGCACGGTTGTCCGGGAAATAGCCCAGCACGCCGAAGATGAACAGCATGAATACGATCGCGGCGGCGGGCCCGTAAGGCCAGAACGGCACAGCGAATTTCAGCTGTGCGGCTTCTTCGCGGTTCATCGAACGGCGCATGGCGACCTGAGTCAGCAGGATCATCAGCCAGACCCAGACCGTGGCGAAGGTTGCCAGCGAGGCGATCAGCAGGAACACGTCTTTGGGGATCAGGTAGTTGAGCAGCACGCCGCCGAGCAGCGTCACGCCCATTACCAGCACGGTCATCCACGGCACGCCCTGACGCGACAGGCGCGCAAAGCTTGCAGGTGCCTGACCATCACGCGCCAGGCCGTACATCATGCGTCCTGCGCCGAAGATGTCGCTGTTGATCGCTGAAACGGCCGCCGAGATCACCACGATGTTGAGAATGGTCGCCGCCGAAGCGATGCCCAGATTGTCGAAAATCTGCACGAACGGGCTGCCTTGGGTGCCGATTTGCGGCCAAGGGTAGATGCACATCAGCACAAACAGGGTCAGCACGTAGAACAGCAGAATGCGCAGTGGCACGGCGTTGATCGCCTGCGGCAGGCTGCGCTGCGGGTCCTTGGCCTCACCGGCGGTGATACCGATGATCTCGATGCCGCCGAAAGCGAACATCACCACGGCGAACGAGGCGATCAGGCCAGCCACGCCGTTGGGCATGAAGCCCCCGTGCGCCCACAGGTTGCTGATGCCGATTTCAGTGCCGCTGGTCGAGCTGCCGATGCCGAAAATCATGATGCCGAAGCCCGCCACGATCATCGCCACGATGGCGCTGACTTTGAGGATGGACAGCCAGAATTCGGTTTCGCCGAAGACCTTCACGTTGTATAGGTTGAGCGCGCCGATCAGGAACACGATGCCCAGTACCCAGATCCAGCGCGGTACTTCCGGAAACCAGAAGCCCATGTAAATGCCGAAGGCGGTCACGTCGGCGAGACAGACGATGATCATCTCGAAGGCGTAGGTCCAGCCCAGCACGAAACCGGCCAGCGGGCCCATATAGCGCGTGGCGTAATGGCTGAACGAACCGGACACCGGGTCGTGAACGGCCATCTCGCCGAGTGCGCGCATCACCATGTACACCGCCGCGCCGCCGATCAGGTAGGCCAGCAGTACCGCGGGACCGGCCTGTTGAATCGCCGAGGCCGAGCCGTAGAACAACCCTGTGCCGATGGCAGAGCCCAGGGCCATGAAGCGGATGTGGCGGGCGGATAACCCGCGTTTCAAACCATCTTGTGACGTCATTTCAGGTCCATTTCATTACAGGTATGGCAAAAGCCGCGAGAGCGCCTGCATCCGGCTTCCCGCAGCGATGACCAAAGCGAGCCCTGCCAGGCTCACGGTGCATCACAGACTCGGTAGCAGACGTGCAGGAACCAGCGGGTTCAGGCAAGTGGAAGACAACAGCTGACTGGCAGCTTCGATGTCCGGTGCAAAAAAGCGGTCCTTTTCATAGAACGGGACCTTGCTGCGCAACAGGCTGCGGGCTTGTTCCAGCTTCGGAGAGGTTTTCAGCCCCTCGCGCAAGTCCAGCCCCTGGCAGGCAGCCAACCATTCTACGGCAAGAATCCCGCGAACGTTTTCTGCCATTTCCCATAACCGCTTGCCGGCAGCCGGAGCCATCGACACGTGGTCTTCCTGATTGGCGGAGGTCGGCAGGCTGTCGACACTGTGCGGATGGGCCAGCGCCTTGTTTTCACTGGCCAGCGCGGCGGCCGTGACCTGCGCGATCATGAACCCGGAATTGACGCCTCCGTTGGCCACCAGGAAGGGCGGGAGCTGCGACATATGCTTGTCCATCATCAGCGAAATACGCCGTTCGCTGAGCGAGCCGATCTCGGCGATGGCCAGCGCCAGATTGTCCGCCGCCATGGCGACCGGCTCCGCATGAAAATTGCCACCGGATATGACGTCGTTCTCGGCGGCGAACACCAGCGGGTTGTCGGACACCGCGTTGGACTCGATTTCCAGTACCTCGGCAGCCTGACGCAACTGGGTCAGGCATGCGCCCATCACCTGTGGCTGGCAGCGCAGCGAGTAGGGGTCCTGAACCTTGTCGCAGTTGCGGTGCGACTCCGACACGCCACTGCTTTCGCCCAGCAGATCGCGGTAGCAGGCTGCCGCATCGATTTGCCCGCGCTGACCGCGCGCTGCATGAATCCGTGCATCGAAGGGCGAGCGTGAGCCGAGCACCGCTTCGACAGTCAACGAACCGCAGGTCAGCGCGGCGGCAAACAGGTCTTCGCCCTCGAACAAACCGCGCAGCGCATAAGCGGTGGAAACCTGGGTACCGTTGAGCAGCGCCAGCCCTTCCTTGGCGGCGAGGGTCAGCGGTTGCAGGCCAGCAACGGCAAGTGCGTCGACGGCATTCAGCCATTCACCTTTGTGGCGTGCCTTGCCTTCGCCCAGCAGCACCAGCGACATGTGCGCCAGCGGGGCCAGGTCGCCGGAGGCGCCGACCGAGCCCTTGAGCGGGATGTGCGGATAAACCTCGGCATTGATCAGCGCGATCAGCGCATCGATCACCACCCGACGAATCCCCGAGAAGCCGCGGCTCAGGCTGTTGACCTTGAGCACCATGATCAAGCGCACGAGATCATCGCTGATCGGTTTGCCGACACCGGCCGCATGCGACAGCACCAGCGAACGCTGCAGGTTTTCCAGGTCTTCGCTGGCGATCCGCGTCGAGGCCAGCAGGCCGAAACCGGTGTTGATGCCATAGGCAGTACGGTTCTCGGCCAGAATGCGCTCGACGCAGGCAACGCTGTCGTCGATCTGCTGGTTCGCGCTGCTGTCCAGCGACAGGACAACCGGCTGCCGATGAATGGCGCGCAGCTGCGCCAGGGTCAACTGGCCGGGGATCAGGTTCAGCGTCTTGGCAGATGAAGTGGTCACGATGCAGCTACTCCTTGATTGATGTCAGCGACGGTTTTTGGCCGTCAGCTGCTTTTTATTGGTCTGGCGCATGATCGCGGCAGTGCTGGAAAACCCTTTCCAACGATGTTTCGTCTGTGAGCAGCGCAGCGCTGCTGGCGATGTCGGGGGCCAGCCAGCGATCTTCGTCGTAGGCCGGAACCCGCTCGCGCAGCAGCCGCCAGGCCATGTCCGTACCGACGCCAAAACGTTGCGTCTTTAGAAATTCGAACGCCTGCGCTGCCAGCAAATACTCGATGGCCAGAATCTGTGTGGCATTGCCCAGCACCTTGTGCAGCTTGAGCGCGGCGCTGGTGCCCAGGCTCAGGTGATCTTCCTGCAGGCCGGAGGTGACGTAGTTGTCGACCACTGCGGGCTGGGCCAACTGGCGGTTTTCCGCGCACAACGAGGCGGCGACGTACTGGACAATCATCATTCCCGAGTTGACCCCCGGCTGGCTGACCAGAAACGCCGGCAGGCCGCTGACCAGCGGGTTGATCAGGCGATCCAGCCGCCGCTCGGCGATAGAGCCCAGTTCGGCCATCGCCATGCACAGCACATCCGCCGCCATCGCTACCGACTGGCCATGCGGGTTGGCCTGAGACACCACGCGCCAGGCGTCGGGCGTGCCGAGCAGCATCGGGTTATCGGTGACCGAGTTCAGCTCGGTCTCGACCTGGCGAATGGCGTGGGCCAGTTGGTCGCGGGTCGCGCCGTGAACCTGAGGAATCGAGCGAATGCTGAGTGCGTCCTGCGTGCGAATGCCCTGGCTGCTGGCCAGCACGTCGCTGCCTGCCAACACGCTGCGCAGGTTCTTGCCCATTTGCTGCATGCCCGGATGCGGCTTGAGCGCGAGAATGCTTTCATCGAACGCATCGAGTTGGCCGCGCAGGGCTTCAAAAGTCATGGCGCCGATCACGTCGGCCCACTGGCTCAGACGCTCGGCATCGGCGATAGCCAGGCAGCTCAGGCCGGTCATGCAGGGCGTACCGTTGACCAGGCACAGCCCGTCTTTGGCGCCGAATATTACCGGTGCCAGACCTTCTTCGCTCAACGCCTGCACAGCCGGGACGATCTGCCCGCGATAACTGACCTGACCCACGCCCAGTAGCGCGATGCCAACGTGCGCCATGTGGGTCAGATAACCCACCGAACCCTGCGAGGGCACTTGTGGCGTTATGCCCCGGTTGAGCAAGGCCAGCAGCGCTTCGACCACTTGCCGGTGAATGCCGGACTTGCCCTGGCTGTAGTTGAGAATGGCGGCGCAGATGATCGCGCGGGTCTGTTCATCGGCCAGCGGCGCACCGACGCCGCAGGCGTGGCTGAGCAGGGTATTGCGCGACAGACGGCTGAGTTGTTCGCCCTCTAGCGACACGTTGCACAGCGCGCCGAGCCCGGTGTTCACGCCATACGCGCGCTCGCCGCTGAGGACGATCTGCTGCACGATGGCCTGGGCGTTATCGACTCGCGCCCATGCGGCGTCCGACAGGCGCAATGGCGCGCCATGTCGGGCCACGGCGACGACGTCCTGCCAGCCCAACGGGGCTTCACCGATGACGATCTGTTCTGCTCGCGACATCTGCAACAGTCCTTAAAGGGTGGCCACGCGGCGCTGAACGAAACGGTCCACGTAATCGTCGGCGGGCGAGTGAAGAATTTCTTTCGGCGTACCGACCTGAATCAATCGCCCGTCCTTGAGAATCGCAATGCGATTGCCGATGCGCACCGCTTCGTCCAGGTCGTGGGTGATGAACACGATGGTTTTGTGCAGGCTGGCTTGCAGTTCCAGCAACTGGTCCTGCATCTCGGCGCGGATCAACGGGTCGAGGGCGCTGAACGCTTCGTCCATCAGGATAATGTCGGTGTCTGCGGCCAGTGCTCGCGCCAGGCCAACGCGCTGGCGCATGCCACCGGAAAGCTGGTGTGGGTATTTGTTTTCGTAGCCTTTCAGGCCAACGGTTGTGACCCAATGCTGCGCGCGCTCCTGACACAGCGCTTTGCTCTCGCCGCGCACTTTCAGGCCGTAGGCCACATTCGCCAGCACGGTCTTGTGCGGCAGCAGGCCGAAGCTCTGAAACACCATGCTGATCTTGTGCCGCCGGAATTGGCGCAGGGCTTCCATGTCGTAGCGCAGGATGTCTTCGCCATCGACCAGAATCTCGCCGCTGGTCGGGTCGATCAGCCGGTTGAAGTGGCGCACCAGCGTCGATTTGCCGGAGCCGGACAGGCCCATGATGACGAAGATCTCGCCACTGCCGATTGACAGCGACAGATCGTTGACCCCGACCACGCAGTCGGTCTGCGCCAGCACCTGATCCTTGCTCTGGTTCTGTTTGATCAGCGCCAGCGCTTCCTTCGAGCGGTTGCCGAAAATCTTGAACACGTTTTTGACGACGATCTTGTTCGGTTCCACGCTACTCATTTGTGCGCCTCATGCCGTGGGCGGCCGTAGGCCTGCGTGATGCGGTCGATGACGACCGCCAGAATGACGATGGCAAGTCCCGCTTCCAGCCCGCGTCCGACGTTGAGGGTCTGAATGCCCACCAGCACGTCTTCGCCCAGCCCGCGTGCGCCGATCATCGACGCGATGACCACCATCGACAGCGCCATCATGGTGGTCTGGTTGATACCGGCCATGATGCTCGGCATGGCCAGCGGCAGTTGCACGCCGAACAGTTGTTGCCAGCGATTGGCGCCGAAGGCGTTGATCGCTTCCATCACTTCGCCATCGACCTGACGAATGCCCAGATCGGTCAGACGAATCAACGGCGGGGCGGCATAGATCACGGTGGCGAAAATCGCCGGGACTTTGCCCAGACCGAACAGCATCAGCACCGGGATCAGGTAAACGAAACTGGGCATGGTCTGCATGATGTCCAGCAGCGGCATCAGCACCGAGCGCAGGCGATTGCTGCGCGCTGAGAGAATGCCCAGCGGAATGCCGATCAGCACCGCAATGATCGTGGCGACCAGCATCAGCGCCAGGGTCTGCATCAGCTTGTCCCACAACCCGACCGCGCCGACCAGAAACAGCAGGCCGACGATCACCACCGTGGTGATGATCTTGCGCGTCGCGTGCCAGGCGATACCGCCGACTATGATCAGCATCAGCCACCACGGGGCCATGCGCAGCAGGCTTTCGAGGTTGACGATGGCCCACAGCAGGGTGTCGGAGATGTGCCGGAACACATCGCCATACTGAGTCACCAACGAGTCGACCCCGTCGTTGACCCAGTTGGCGATCGAGAAAGTGAAGCTTTCAGGGAACATAAGCGGCTCTCAAATGAGGTGTTTCGGGTCAACGGTCAGGGCAGACGGCTCGTCAGGCTGGCTGCCCCGGCGTTTACAGCGAGGCGTCCACCTTCTTCGCGGCGTCTTCACTGACCCACTTGTGCCAGACTTCCGGGTGTTCTTTCAGGAAAATCTTCGCCAGCTTTGGCGATTCGATGCGTTCCTTGGCCATGCGCCCCAGGTTCTGGTTGAGCAAATCGATAGGCAGGTTGACCTTTTCCAGTACCGCGATCAGCTCAGGTGCCTGTTCGTGGAACACTTTGGACACACCGACTTTGATGTCGATGGTCTTGTTGACCCCGGCTTTCTCTTCCAGACGCACCAGATCCACCTGGCCCATCAACGGCGTTGGCGACCAGTAGTAGGTCAGGATCGGCTCGCCACGTTTGTAGCTGGACAGAATAGCCGCATCCAGCGCAGGACCAGTGCCGGGGCGGAAGTTGGTGTATTTGTTTTCCAGTCCGTAGCTCTTGAGCATTTCGCTGTTTTCCAGCTCGCAGGTCCAGCCCGCCGGGCAGTTATAGAAGCGGCCTTTGCCGGGCTCTTCCTGATCCTTGAACACCGCCGAATACTGAGCCAGATCGCTGATGGATTTCAGGTTGGTTGCCTTGGCTTCCAGTTTGCGCTTGGCGTCACCTTCGATCACGTAACGCGGCACGTACCAGCCTTCGACAGCGCCGACGATGGGCGCGCCGACACCGACCACTTTCCCGGCAGCGGCAGCCTTGTTCCAGACTTCACTGCGACCGACCCATTCTTCGGCGAAAATCTGAATATCGTTGGTGCTCAGGGCGTTTTCCATGGCGATGGAGTTGCCGGGCAGGGCGTCGACAGCGCAGCCGTAACCCTTGTCCAGAATGACTTGAAGCATGTCGGTCAACAGCATCGCGCTTTCCCAGTTCAGGCCGGCGAACTTCACCGGTTTGCCTGATTCGCACCAGCCGGCAGCCTGACTTGCGCCTGCACTGGCGAGCAAACCTGCGGATACCCATGTGGTCAACAGGGCTTTTTTCATGTTCATTGTCGATGCTCCCAAGCGTGAAATGGATGACGGCAGCTTCAATCAGGCATCCGGCCCATGGGCATGCTTATGCCCGCTCCCGAGTTTGTCGGTTTGATAACCGCGAAACTCCTAACGTCCGATCATCGGCAGGTTCAAGCCCTGCTCTTTGGCGCACTCGATAGCAATGTCGTAACCGGCATCGGCATGGCGCATCACGCCGGTGGCCGGGTCGTTGTGCAGTACACGGGCGATGCGTTCGGCGGCTTCGTCCGTACTGTCACAGACAATGACCATTCCGGAATGCTGCGAAAAGCCCATGCCGACGCCGCCACCGTGGTGCAGTGACACCCAGGTCGCGCCGCTGGCGGTGTTGAGCAGGGCGTTGAGCAGTGGCCAGTCGGAGACGGCGTCGGAGCCGTCACGCATGGATTCGGTTTCGCGGTTGGGGCTGGCGACCGAGCCGGAGTCCAGGTGGTCGCGGCCGATCACCACCGGTGCCGACAGCTCGCCGCTGCGGACCATTTCGTTGAACGCCAGGCCCAGCTTGGCGCGCTGACCCAGGCCGACCCAGCAAATACGCGCTGGCAAGCCCTGAAAACTGATGCGCTCGCGGGCCATGTCCAGCCAGTTATGCAGGTGATCGTCGTCCGGGATCAGTTCCTTGACCTTGGCGTCAGTCTTGTAGATGTCCTGCGGGTCGCCCGACAGCGCGGCCCAGCGGAACGGGCCGATACCACGGCAGAACAACGGGCGGATGTAGGCCGGCACGAAACCGGGGAAATCGAAGGCATTGGTCACGCCGACTTCTTTGGCCATCTGACGAATGTTGTTGCCGTAGTCGAAGGTCGGAATACCGGCTTGCTGGAACGCGAGCATGGCTTCGACGTGTTCGGCCATCGACTGCTTGGCGGCCTTGACCACCTCGGCCGGCTCGCTCACCGAGCGGGCGCGGTACTCGTCCCAGGTCCAGCCTTTGGGCAGGTAGCCGTTGAGCGGATCGTGGGCGCTGGTCTGGTCGGTGACCATGTCCGGACGTACACCGCGACGAACCATTTCCGGCAAAATGTCCGCCGCGTTGCCGCACAGGGCGATGGAAATGGCTTTGCCTTCGGCGGTGTATTGGGCGATGCGCGCCAGTGCGTCGTCCAGATCAGCCGCTTGCTCGTCGACATAGCGCGTCTTGATGCGGAAATCGATGCGGCTTTGTTGGCATTCGATGTTCAGCGAGCAGGCCCCGGCCAGTGTCGCGGCCAGCGGCTGTGCACCACCCATGCCGCCCAGGCCTGCGGTCAGCACCCAGCGGCCTTTGAGGTTACCGTCATAGTGCTGACGACCGGCTTCGACGAAGGTTTCGTAAGTGCCCTGAACGATGCCCTGGCTGCCGATGTAGATCCAGCTGCCAGCGGTCATCTGGCCATACATCGCCAGGCCCTTGGCATCCAGCTCGTTGAAATGTTCCCAACTGGCCCAGTGCGGTACCAGGTTGGAGTTGGCGATCAGTACGCGCGGGGCGTTGCTGTGGGTCTTGAACACACCGACCGGCTTACCGGACTGCACCAGCAGGGTTTCGTCATCGTTGAGCCGGGTGAGGCTTTCGACAATTTTGTCGTAGCACTCCCAGTTGCGCGCTGCGCGACCGATACCACCGTAAACCACCAGTTCATTGGGGTTTTCGGCGACTTCCGGGTCAAGGTTGTTCATCAACATGCGCAGCGGCGCTTCGGTCATCCAGCTCTTGGCCGTCAATTGAGTGCCGCGAGCAGCCCGTACAACACCTTCGCGGTGGCGGGTCCAGTCCTGCTTCAGGTCTTGATTATTCTCGGTCACAAAAAAATCCTCAGCGATCAGTCCAGATCAGCCCCATGAAGGGCGGGCAGTGCCTGGCGAAGCAGGCTGGTTCAGTCCGGTGGAGCACAGGTTGGCTGGCCTGTCTCTACTTGTACATACAAGCATATGCAATCAAAAGACCAACTTTGTACCGCGCTGCTTTTTTGATTCTTACAGCGCTGTGAAAGCCCCGTAATCAGGGCATCGGGAGGGATATTACGATCTGACGGAAATTCCTGACGCACGACGAGTGACGTTACCCGATGAGTGTTTTGCGCCGTTTTGAGGCGGCCGGTAACAGATTGGTGCGCAGAGTGTGCACAGGGTTGCGAGGCCGGAAGCATTAGCGGTCAGTAGCGACTTTACAGCTGCCTGATTGCCTCGCTCTGGCATGGGAACGAACGCGCTCTGCCGCACGTCATACCGAGGCCTGAGCCAGCGTTCACCGGCCTGCGATTAGTCTTCGCAGGCGCTTTCATGTTTAAATTGAACGTTCATTCAAGTTAAACCGGTGGTTCGCTGCCCGCTCACAACTGGAGGCTTACCCTTGCCGTATCCGTTTTTTGCAGTTGGTTTTATCAGTCTGGAGGTACGTTCTCGATGAGTGCCACGAGTACACCTCCCAGCGGAATGGTCCGCATGAACGCCCCAATGTTCTACTTCGCTGCGAGCTTCATCCTGATCTTCGGCATCGTTGTCATCGCCTTCCCGCAAGCCAGCGGTGCCTGGCTGCTGGCCGCACAGAACTGAGCGGCCAATACGGTCGGCTGGTATTACATGCTGGTCATGACCCTCTATCTGGTCTTCGTGGTGGTCACCGCCTTGTCGGGCTTCGGCAAGATCAAGCTCGGTGCCGACCACGACGAACCCGAGTTCAGTTACCTGTCGTGGGCCGGCATGCTGTTCGCTGCCGGGATCAGCATCACGCTGTTCTTTTTCTGCGTTTCAGAACCCCTGACGCATTTGCTGCAACCGCCACAAGGCGAGGGCGGCACCACCGAAGCTGCGCGTCAGGGCATGCAGTTGCTGTTTCTGCACTGGGGCCTGCATGGCTGGGGCGTGTTTGCCTTCGTCGGCATGGCGCTGGCCTACTTCGCCTATCGCCACAACCTGCCGCTGGCCCTGCGTTCGGCGCTGTATCCGCTGATCGGCAAGCGCATCAATGGACCTATCGGCTATGCCGTCGATGGCTTCGGCATTATCGCGACCATCTTCGGCCTGGGCGCAGACATGGGTTTCGGGGTGCTGCACCTTAATTCCGGTCTCGATTACCTGTTTGGCGTGGCGCATACCCACTGGATTCAGGTCGGCCTGATCACTTTGATGATGGGCGCGGCGATTCTGGTGGCCATCGCCGGTGTCGACAAGGGCGTGCGCGTCATGTCCGACATCAACATGCTGCTGGCCTGCGCGCTGCTGCTGTTCGTGCTGTTTGCAGGTCCTACTCAGCACTTGCTCAACACGCTAGTGCAGAACATCGGCGACTACCTGGGCGCGCTGCCGAGCAAGAGTTTCGACGTCTATGCCTACAACGAGCCGAGTGACTGGCTGGGCGGCTGGACCGTGTTCTACTGGGCCTGGTGGATTGCCTGGGCGCCGTTCGTGGGCCTGTTCATCGCGCGTATTTCCCGTGGCCGGACCATCCGTGAATTCGTTTTCGGTGTGCTGCTGATTCCGTTGGGCTTCACCCTGGCGTGGATGTCGATCTTCGGCAACAGCGCAATCGATCAGGTGCTCAACCACGGCATGGTTGCATTGGGCCAGTCGGCGATCGATGACCCTTCGATGACGCTGTACTTGCTGCTGGAAACCTACCCGTGGAGCAAAACGGTTATTGCCGTCACGATGTTCATCAGCTTTGTGTTCTTCGTCACCTCTGCCGATTCCGGCACTGTGGTGCTGTCGACGCTTTCGGCCAAAGGCGGCAACCCCGACGAAGACGGGCCGAAATGGCTGCGTGTGTTCTGGGGTGTGGCAACGGCGCTGATCACCAGCGGCCTGCTGTTCTCGGGCAGTATCGATGCGCTGAAATCGGCGGTAGTGCTGACCTCGCTGCCGTTCTCGCTGATCCTGCTGCTGATGATGTGGGGCCTGCACAAGGCGTTCGTCATGGAGTCCCAGCGCAAAATCGCGCAGCTGTACTCGCTGGCCCCGGTATCCGGTTCACGTCGCGGCGGCTGGCGTCAGCGCCTGAGCCAGGCTGTGCATTACCCGTCGCGAGACGAGGTGTACCGCTTCCTCGACCAGACCGTGCGCCCGGCGATTGAAGAAGTGACGGCGGTGTTTGTCGAGAAGGGCTTGAGCGTCGTCAACGTGCCTGACCCGTCCAACGACTCGGTGACTTTGGAGATCGGCCATGGCGAAGAGCGCCCTTTCATCTACCAGGTGCAGATGAAAGGCTTCTTCACACCGTCGTTCGCGCGCGGCGGCATGGGCTCCAAACAGCTGAACAACTGCCGCTACTACCGCGCCGAAGTTCACCTGAGCGAAGGCAGCCAGGATTACGACCTTGTGGGCTACACCAAGGAACAGGTGATCAACGACGTACTCGACCAGTACGAACGGCATATGCAGTTTCTGCATCTGGTGCGTTGACAGGGGACTTGGAGCACCTATCTTTCCTCACGCTCCAGCAGACTGCCCTTCGTGGCGCTCCGCGTCATAGATCTGCGCCACGCCGCAGAGTCAAGACCGGACGCGGAGCGTCCAAAAATGCATCCATACGCAGAGTGCTCTTTGTGCTATTGAAGTCAGGAGAGCATGAGCGGACAGATAGATCTGAGTCGTGTGGAAATGTATTCCAGGTTTTCAGCTGTCCATACAGCAGGCCAGAACGCGGTTTTCATAAATCGACAGGATGTCTTGATGCAGACGATGATTGTTCGCTATTTCGACACTGCGTCGAGGCTGCCTGCATCGAGTCTTCTTGGCGCTGAAGTCTACGAGAACATTCGTGAAGCACTCATTCCGGGCCTGCCAGTTCCTCGTGCAGGAAAGGCATCCGGTCTACATCACCAGATGCTTCTCGACCTGTGATAACCATCGCTGGGAATTAATATCGGTTGTCGGCGAACCGGCTACGGCCTGCAGTCCAGCTGTCTTCAATATCTTCCTCAAAGCTCAAGACGTGTCTAAGGAGGTATTTCTCTACCAAACGCTCAAGAAGGACAAGAATCAGACAGTGTGGAAGATACTGAGGCCTGGAACATTGGTTGAGGTTGACTACGGCTTCGCTCAGCAAACGGGACGCCCGGATGCGAGTACGAAGACCAATAAGCGCTACAGCGACATGCTTCTGTGGGGAGAGATGCACAAGCGCCGATTAGCTGTGGTGGTTAAGGTTGTTTCAGCCAACCTCGTTCAGGTGGCTCCAGTGACGTCGGTAGCTCCCTCGCAGGGCGACAAATCGGTCTTCAAGATTGATCAGGCTACCCTGAACCGAATGCCCCGTTACAAATTTAGTGGTCATTCCAGTTATGTACTTTGTGGTCGTACAGAGGCCGTTTCGATTCAAAGGCTGTTACCTCCGATGAGCTTTGGTACAGGCAGCCCTTCGCGTAACGTGCGTTACACGGTCGCCTTGGCGAAGGCCGAAGAAAAGCTTCTCAAAGCCGCATTGATTCATGCGATTGGTGCCAGCAACTACGTGCCTTACAACCTGTTTCTTCAGGAAAAACTCAGGGCCGATAAACTCCAGCATGACGTCGAACGCCTCGCCCGAGAACTCTTAGTGTCTCTTAATACCTTCCAGAAGCTGAAGACTGTCGAGAATCTGGCGAAACGATGGGCGTCGGAGTGGGAGCTGGATTATGACGCCGGCCTTGCTTGTCAGCGCGGGCTGGATGGTGCTTCGGCCGAGTAGTGGCTGTCTGCTGTCTTCCGTCAATCAGGTTGACACGGGTCACATCCACTCACTAGAATCGGCGCCACATGGTCGAGCCAAGAGTGCAGGACTCCACCTCGGCGACACGGCTAATACCGTCTCCTGTGAAAGTAATATGTTCAAGAAAACCGTCCATCAAAGACGGTTTTTTTGTGTCTGGCGTTTAGTGAGTCGGGCCTGGAGATTCACGTACTCTCCCGCTCCACCAACCTGCAATCCAGCAGATTCAGCCGCTGTATCTCACCCTCCACCGGTAACACCCCAAGGCTTTCAAGTACGCGTGTCGCCGCCATGACGCCGATCTCCAGTGCGGGCGGTTTGATGGTGGTGAGGCTGGGTAACATCATTTCTGCGAAGGCGTAGTCGCCAAAGCCCATGACGGCGCAGTCCTGCGGTATGTGCAGGCCTGCGCGCTGGCTGGCGAGCAGGGCGCCAGCGGCGAGGTTGTCGTTGGCGAAGAAGATGGCGTCAGGGCGTGGCGTCTGGCTCATCAGTGTTTCCATCGCCTGTTTACCCGCCTCGAATGGCGCTCGCCCGGCGTCCGGGACGAACACCCATGGCTTGATGCCGAGTCTTTTCAGGGTGACGGCGTAACCGTCGCGCCGCTCCAGTGCGCTGAAGTCACCTGCGATGCTGTTCTGCACGAACGCGATGCGGCGATAGCCTTTGGCGTGCAGATAGCGGGCTGCGGTAACGCCGACGTCGTAGTGAGAGAAACCAATCTGGATCGGGCTGCGTTCGGGCTGGTGGTCCCAGGTTTCGATCACCGGGATATCGGTCTGCTCGATCATCTTTTCCGTAGCGGTGCTGTGAAAGCGACTGGTCAATACCAGTGCTGCCGGTGACCAGCCCAGAAACGCCCTTACGGCGCTTTCTTCCTGTTCGGCGGAAAAGTAGCTGGAGGCCAACAGCAACTGGAAACCATGCTGGCTCAACGTGTCGCTGAAGCCCTGAATGGTGTTGGCGAAGATAGGGCCGGAGATATTGGGAATCACCATGGCTACCACCTTGCTGCGCGCCGACGCCAGACCCCCCGCCACCAGATTGGGTACATAGCCCAGCGCGCTGACTGCCGCCGCGATGCGTTCGCGCAACTCTGGCGACACTTGTCCGGGCTGATTGAAATAGCGCGACACAGTGATGGCCGACACCCCCGCCTGGCGTGCCACGGAGGTGATCGTCACCCGGCCTGCGCCTCGGCGTTTGCGTGTCGCAGGTTTTTCGTCGGCCATGCTCGAGCACTTCATATAAAAGTAAAAGGAATATAAAACTAATTTTTCAGTATTGGACGATCTATCTGTCAAATCCTGATACTAGCGATGTTAGCGCTAACAACGATGGTTGTCTGCTACTCGCCACCGCGAATGCCCGGACCCGGTTTAGCCAGCACGAACACGCGTCAGTGCGCATTGCACTGTCGGATCAGGGCATATTTCAGGCAGGCACGCAGATGCACACAACTCATGGGGATGTCGTCGAACACACACTTCTGGCGCAAGCCATCGATCAGGCTCATGCGGCGCGGGGGCGTCGTTATGGATGGCTGTTGATGGGGCTGACGGCTCTACCGTGGGTGCCGGCCATGGCGGATACTGATGCAGCGCAGAATACGGAAACCGTCGCGCTGGAATCGGTCACCGTGACCGCCACACGCCGTGAAGAGTCGCTGCAAAAAGTCCCGGTCGCAGTCTCGGTGATTCAGGGCGAACAACTGGAGCGGGACAACCGCAACGGCGTGGCCAGCATCGTGCAGCAAGTGCCATCGCTGAATTTCCGTACTGGCGCTTCCAACAAGGACACCTCGCTGTTCATTCGCGGTGTCGGCACCATTTCCACCTCGCCGGGCGTCGAGCCGACCGTGGCGACCGTGATCGATGGTGTGGTGTATGCGCGCCCGGGTCAGGCCACGCTGGACCTGCTCGACCTTGAGCGCATCGAAGTGCTGCGCGGCCCGCAAGGCACGCTGTTCGGCAAGAATGCGTCGGCCGGTGTGCTCAACGTCACCACCAAGGCGCCGACCGAAGAGACCCACGGTTATATCGATCAGTCGTATTACAGCGGCAACGAAAGCCGCACCCGTTTCGGCATCGGCGGCAGCCTGATTCCGCAAACCCTCAAGGGCTCGATCACCACGCTGTTCGGCAGCTACGACGGCAACGTCGACAACAAGCGCAACGGTCAGGAAGTCAACGGTTACAACCGCAAGGGCGCGCGCGGCAAACTGGAATTCACGCCCAACGATGACATCACCTTCACCCTCGCTGCGGACTATATGCAATCCCACGATGACGCGCCCAATGGCGTGGTAACCAAGGCGCTGACCCCGTCGTTCGCCAGTGCGCTGGCACCGGTACGTGCCGGCAGTGACAACCGTAACGTGCTCAGCGATTACCGCAGCCATGTCGAGGACGTCAACAAAGGTTTGTCCGGCCAGCTTGACTGGCAACTGGGCGATTACACCCTGACGTCCATCACCGCCTGGCGCGGCTGGGACAACACCCAGTATCAGGATGGCGACCGTCTCGGCACCATCACCGCCGCCTTCCCCGGCACAGAAGACAAAGGTGATCTGGAGTTCAACCAGTATTCTCAGGAGCTGCGTCTGGCGTCGCCGAAAGGTCAGTTTGTCGAGTACGTCGGCGGGCTGTTCTACATGCACGGCAAGAGTGACGAAACCTATCAGCGCACGCTGATCACCCCGACCACGCAAAACCGTGGCATTGCCGATTACAGCACCACCACCGACAGCTACTCGGTGTTTGGCGAAACCACCTTCAATTTCACACCGGACTTCCGCGCGATTGCCGGTGCGCGCTGGACTCACGACGATCTGGAGTACGACCATCGCCGCGTTTCGACATCGGCGACCACGGTCAGCGGCATTCAGCCTGCGACCAGCAGTTCCGGGTCGGTGGACGAGGACGGCAAGTCCGGGCGTCTCGGCCTGCAATATGACCTGAGCGACAGCGTGATGACCTACATCACCTACTCGCGTGGCTACAAAGGCCCGGCCTATAACGTGTTCTTCAACATGCAGCCGCGCGACACCGAAGCCCTCAAGCCGGAAACCTCTAACACCTGGGAAGTCGGCCTCAAGGCCACCACGTGGGACAATCGCCTGACCACCAATCTGGCGGTGTTCCACAGCGATTACGACAACTACCAGGCGAACTTCTTCGACAGCGTTGCCGGGCAGGTCGTAACGCGGTTGATCAACGCAGGCAGCGTCAGCACCGAAGGCGTCGAGCTGGATTACGCCTTGCAGGCCACCCATAACCTGAAGCTTTCCGGCGCGTTGTCCTACACCCGTGCGCGCATCGACACGTTTGCCTGCCCGGCCGGTGCGGCGGCGTCATGCAATGTCGACGGTAAAACCCTGCCGTACAGCCCGGACTGGAAAAGTTACGTGCGCGCCGATTACACCATCCCGCTGGACAACGGCCTGGATATCGAACTGGGCACCGATTACAGCTGGCAAAGCGAAGTGCAGTACGACATCAGCCAGAACCCGGACACCAAGCAGGGTGCGTACGGAATCTGGAACGCCAGCGTGGCACTGGCCGATTACAACAGCGGCTGGCGCGTGGCGCTGCTCGGCAAGAATCTGGCGGACAAGTCTTATTCACCGATGCTGGCGACTGGCGGCAACTACGTTTACCGATCTGTGCCGCGTGATGATGAACGCTATTTCGGCGTGCAGCTGCGCAAGGATTTTTGAGCTGCTGCCCGCAGCAACACAGTAAGGAGTGAAGCATGAGCACGACTGCTCGACAGATGAAACTGGGCGCTTTTCTGATGGCCACCGGGCACCACGTTGCGGCCTGGCGTCACCCGGATGTGCCTGCGGATGCGGGGCTGGATTTCAAGCACTACCGGCATTTGGCCCAGGTCGCCGAGGCAGCGAAATTCGATGCGTTGTTCGTGGCCGACAGTGTGGCTGCGGCGACCGGTGATATCGCCAGTCGCATGGCGCGCTCCGATCATTTCGAACCGTTGACGCTGCTCTCGGCACTGAGCGCGGTGACCGAGCACATCGGCCTGATCGCAACGGCGACGACTACTTACAACGAGCCCTATCACGTCGCCCGCAAGTTCGCCTCGCTGGATCATCTGTCGGGCGGTCGGGCGGGCTGGAATCTGGTGACGTCGGATGCCGCCGCCGAAGCGCAGAATTTCGGTCGCGCCGAACATGTCGCCCATGCCGAGCGTTACAGCCGAGCGCGGGAGTTTCACCACGTTGTGACCGGCCTGTGGGACAGCTGGGCAGACGACGCTTTCACTCGTGACAAAGCCAGCGGCGAGTATTACGCCCCGGCTAAAGTGCATGTGCTCGATCATGTGGGCGAGCATTTCAGCGTCAAAGGCCCGCTGAACGTGGCGCGCTCGCCCCAGGGTCAGCCGGTGGTGGTGCAGGCCGGTTCCTCGGAAGTCGGTCGCGACCTGGCGGCGCAGACGGCGGAAGTGGTGTTCACCGCGCAGACCTCGCTGACCAGCGCCCAAGCGTTTTATGCGGACATCAAGGGTCGTTTGAGCGCTTACGGGCGTGACGCGGATTCACTGAAAGTCATGCCCGGCGTGTTCATCGTCGTGGCCAAAACCGAAGCGCTGGCGAAAGAGAAATTCGAGTCGTTTCAGGAGCTGGTCGAGCCGCAGGTGGGCGTTGCTTTGTTGGGGCGCATGCTGGGCAATTTCGACCTGTCCGGCTATCCGCTGGATGGACCGTTGCCGGAACTGCCGTTGACTGACAGCGGCCAGCGCAGTCGGCAAAAGCTGCTCACCGAACTGGCCGATCAGGAGAACCTGACCCTCGCGCAACTGGGGCGGCGGATTGCCGGTGGGCGAGGGCACTACAGCCTGATCGGTACGCCTGAGCAGATCGCCGATGAACTGCAAATCTGGTTTGAGCAAGGCGCGGCTGACGGCTTCAACGTTCTCGTGCCGCATCTGCCGGGCGGTCTGGAAGACGTCGCCCGGTTGCTGGTGCCGGAGTTGCAGCGGCGCGGGCTGTTTCGTACTGAGTACGAAGGCACAACGTTGCGCGAAAACCTGTGCTTGCAGCGGCCTGCTTACAGGTTTTGATTGTTACCGTGCATTCATCGTTATACACAAGGCCGCTCCCACGCCCTGCGGGCAGAGTCAAAGACAGATTTGTGTATGGCAATGGCTTTAGGGCATAGACCACTGAATTAAAGGATTACCCATGAAACCATTCACCTTCATCGCCGCCATTCTGGCTTTCAGTGGCTTGTTCAATACAGCCTCTGCCAACGATCCCGACACGTTGCGCATCGGCTATCAGAAAGGCTCGATCACGCTGGTTCTGGCCAAGGAGCACGCGCTGCTGGAGAAGCGTTTTCCTGATACAAAAATCAAATGGATCGAGTTTCCGGCCGGGCCGCAGATGCTTGAGGCGTTGAACATCGGCAGCCTGGACATCGCTTCGACCGGCGACATTCCACCGATCTTCGCTCAGGTCGCAGGCGCAGATCTGGTCTACATCGGCGCGGAACCCGCCAAGCCGCAGGCGGAAACCCTATTGGTGCGCAACGAAAGTCCGCTGCACAGCGTTGCAGACCTGAAAGGCCGCAAGGTCGCGTTGCAGAAGGGCTCCAGCTCTCATAACGTGGTGCTGCGTGCGTTGAACAAAGCCGGTTTGACATTCAAGGATATCCAGCCGATTTACCTGACCCCGGCGGATGCCCGCGCCGCGTTTGAAAACGGCAGCGTCGACGCCTGGGCGATCTGGGACCCGTACTATTCAATCGCCATGACTGAAGGTCATAGCCGCCTGCTGGCCAACGGCGAAGGTCTTGGGCTGTCGGGGCCTTTCTATACCGCACGCCGGGCGTTTGCCGAGAAAAACGGGCAGTTCGTGCAGCAGATCCTCGACGAACTGACTGTGGCTGATGGCCTGTCCCGCACCCAGCGCGCCGAGAGTATTCAGATTCTGGCGCGCAGCATGGGGTTGTCCGAGGCGGTCATCACTCAGTATCTTGACCACCGGCCCGTATCGCCGAGCTTGCCGATCACCCCTGAGATCGTGCGTGCGCAGCAGGCGACCGCTGATCTGTTTTACGACAACCACTTGATACCCAAGCGGGTCGACATTCAGCAGGTCGTCTGGCAAAAGCCATGATTCCCGCGCGGCGAGCAGACGCTTCACGCTCGCGAGCGCAGCGCAAGACGCCTCGAATATCCCCCAGACAAGAGAGGATTCAATGACCTACATCGCTGCCGAAAATCGTTACAACGACATGCCTTATCGCCGTACCGGCCGCAGCGGGCTGGTGCTTCCGGCGCTGTCTTTGGGCCTGTGGCACAATTTCGGCGACAGCACGCCGATCGACACCCAGCGCGCCATGCTGCGCACGGCATTCGATCTGGGCATCAACCATTTCGACCTGGCGAACAACTATGGCCCACCCTACGGCAGCGCCGAGATCAACTTCGGTCGTTTGTTGCGCGAAGACTTCAAGCACTACCGCGACGAGCTGATCATCTCCAGCAAGGCAGGCTGGGACATGTGGCCGGGGCCTTACGGGCAAGGCGGTGGTTCACGCAAATACGTGCTGGCCAGCCTTGATCAGAGCCTGCAACGCATGGGGCTGGATTACGTCGATATTTTCTACTCGCACCGCTTCGACCCGGACACCCCGCTGGAAGAAACCGCCAGCGCGCTGGCCACTGCGGTGCAGCAGGGTAAGGCGCTGTACATCGGCATCTCGTCGTATTCCGGCGCCAAAACCCGCGAAATCGCTGCGCTGTTGAAAGAGTGGAAAGTACCGTTGCTGATTCACCAACCGGCCTACAACCTGCTCAACCGCTGGGTCGAGAAAGACCTGCTCGATGCGACCGAGGAGCTGGGTGCTGGCGTGATTGCCTTCACTGCGCTGGCGCAGGGATTGCTGTCGGACAAATACCTGAACGGCGTGCCCAAAGACGCGCGGGTCAATCGTCCGGGCGGCGGTTCGCTGCAGGCTTCGCACTTGTCCGAGCAGAACATCGCCCATGTACGTGCGCTCAACGAAATTGCCCAGCGTCGTGGCCAGAGCCTGGCGCAAATGGCCCTTGCCTGGACCCTGCGCGATCCGCGTGTGACTTCAGCGCTGATCGGTGCCAGCCGCCCGGAGCAGATCATCGAAAACGTCGGTGCGCTGCAGAACCTGGCATTCAGCCCGGAAGAGCTGGCGGAAATCGACAGCTTTGCAGTGGAAGGCGGGATCAACCTCTGGGAGAAACCATCGCTGGCTGAGTAGGCACAGCGAGGGCCGGGTAATAAACCTGGCCCTGCGTCGGCCGCCAACGGACGTTGAAAAATGCGTCTGGCGGCACACTCGCTTGTGCTCGCAGCAGTGCCGGGTTGTTCAGAGGCTTCCACTGGATGACGAAGTAGCAGGTTGAGCTCATGATTTTTTTCTCCTGCCCTCGGTAATGACCAGTGGATCAGCTGAGTACTGCGGAGGAATTTCTTCCTGCGTCCAGATATGAAAGGCTGCGGGCGAGGCGAAATCCGGGTCTGGCGGGGCTTTGGTGTGGTACTCGGGATAATGGGTCTGGAAGTCGATGGCAGCCTGCACCAGCAATGGCTCACTGAAGCGTCTTCCCCAGAACGCCGCCGTGACGGGTAATTGCTTTGGAACGCCGGTTGCACCATAGCCGATGGGCAATGTGAGCATCGGCCAGGCCAACGCATTGGGCATATCGAAATACCTACGCTGTACCGGGAGCGTCTTTGTCAATTCGCCTGCCCGCTCGCCGACGTGTGCGCCGAGAGGCAGCACCATCATGAAGTCAATCTGGTGGTCATTCAGCGCCTTTTCAAAAAGCCTCTGTTGTTCACGACGTCTGTTCTCTGCTTCAACTCTTATCCCCACCGGAATGAGCGAGGCTACCTGATCAAAGAACTCGGAATACCGTTGCAGCAAATAGTTTTTGTCATCTTCATTCTCCAGTGATTCTGCGAAATCACGCACGGCCGACCAGTGCCGGGTTTCCACTTGATTGGCGTAGGTAGTGACTGCCTGGGCGTTAACGCTCATCAAGAGACCGCCATCACTGTCCGACACGTCATGAAACGGGTAAGGGGAGGAGTAAGGAATGTTTTCAATGTTTTCAGCATCCAGCCAGGGAAATTCAATGACTCTGGCACCCAGTGTCACTAACTGGTCCTTGAACCTGATGAAAGCCGTGCTGTAGTCTTGGTCGTAAGATTGCGCCGGAGGCTGACCCGGCTCAGACATCCAGTCCGTCTGCGGAATACCGATGGTCAGTCCTTCCAGGGGTGCAGAGCCTGCCGATGGTGTAATCGATAGCTGGTCGCCTATAGGTGGCGCAGACAGGCTTTGCGGGTCGTTTTCTCCATCAGGGCCAGCGAGTATCGACAGTACCAGCGACGCATCACGTATCGAGCGCGCCATGGGGCCGATCACGTCCCAGCCACTGCGTAATGGCATGACCCCGGCACCTGACACCAACCCCAACGACGGCTTTATCGCGCTGGCACCATTGGCAGCGGCTGGAATGATGATTGAGCCCGTAGTCTCTTCGCCCAGCGTGGCGGCGCACAGGCGTGCAACCGGAGCAACTCCCGAGCCCTGACTGGACCCGCCAGGCGTGCGGGCCGGGTCCCATGCATTACCGGCAAACTGCCCGACAGTATGGGTCGAGAGTTCGGAGCAGATGGTATGACCGATAATGATTGCGCCCTGGGCTCTGAGCCGGGCTACACATGTCGCATCGCGTAATGCCAGATTGCCTGAAAAAGCCTGGGTGCCGTTCTTGCTTTCAAGGCCCTTGATGGCGACAGAGTCTTTTATTCCGAAGGGAATTCCGCACAGCGGAGGTGCCGGGCCGCGTTCATCGTCCGGGTTTGTCAGCCATTCATCGGCAAGTCTTGCCTGTTCCAACAGTGTCGAAAGATCTTCCAGCCGGACGAAAGCGTTGTACTTGCCGTTATCGCCATAGATTTCTTCCGGGCCATTGAACTGAGTGATGCGGCTCCAGTATTCGACGAAAACCTGTTCCGCTGTCAGCTTTTCCGGATTGCATTCGCGCAACAGCGCGGCGAGTTCGACGATTTCGTAGTCAACAATCCGGTCGCGTTTTTCAACGCTGGCGCCACGCGGCAGTGCCGCCAGTAACCGCACGTTATTGGCTTGCTCTTCGGGCGTGGTGGCAGTTTCGATGGATAACTGACTTCTCATGGCGATAGGCTCCTTCCGACCCTTTGAGTAGGGTCAGAGGAAGTTAATCACTAGTAGGCGCTACGGGTAACTGTCAGAAATAACAGTTACCCGTCTGGTCAGGAGGGATTGCTCAGCCCTCATCAGCCTCGTCGTCGTCCCCACCATCGATCTTCATACCCAGTTCCTTGATCTTGCGGGTCAAGGTGTTGCGGCCCCAGCCCAGTAGCACAGCAGCGTCGCGGCGGCGGCCGGCGGTGTGTTTGAGGGCGGTTTCGATCATGATTCGCTCGAAGGTCGGCACCGCGCTGTCCAGCAGGCTGGACTGACCGCGCGACAACGCCTGATCGGCCCATTGGCGCAGCGCCTGTTCCCAGTTGGTCACCGGGGCGGCGTCTTGCGGCAGGCTGAGCAGTTCCGGCGGCAGATCGCTGATGTGCACTTCACGACCCGACGCCATGACCGTGATCCAGCGGCAGGTGTTTTCCAGCTGACGAACGTTGCCTGGCCACGGCAGATGCTTGAGGTATTCCTCAGTCTCGGCCTTGAGCAGTTTGGGCTCGACAGACAGCTCCTGCGCCGCGCGGCTCAGGAAGTGCTTGGCCAGCGTCGGAATGTCTTCACGACGGTCCGACATGCGCGGGATGTGGATGCGGATCACGTTCAGGCGGTGAAACAAATCCTCACGGAACTTGCCGGCCTGCACCAGGGTTTCGAGGTTCTGGTGAGTCGCGGCGATGATCCGCACGTCGACTTTGACCGGCGTGTGACCGCCAACCCGGTAGAACTCGCCGTCCGCCAGAACGCGCAGCAGGCGGGTCTGTGTGTCAGCGGGCATGTCGCCGATTTCATCGAGGAACAGCGTGCCGCCGTCAGCTTGTTCGAAGCGACCGCGACGCAGATTGGCCGCGCCGGTAAACGCGCCTTTCTCGTGACCGAACAGCTCTGATTCCATCAAGTCCTTGGGAATCGCCGCCATGTTCAGCGCAATGAACGGCGACGCCGAGCGCGGGCTGTGGCGGTGCAGGGCGTGGGCGACCAGTTCTTTACCGGTCCCCGATTCACCGTTGATCAGCACGGTAATGTTGGAATGACTCAGACGCCCGATGGCACGAAACACTTCCTGCATGGCCGGGGCTTCGCCGATGATTTCAGGGGTACGGGTCAGCGTCGGCGCAACGTCCAGGCCTTGTTGTTCCTGAGCGTGCTGATTGGCGCGTTTGACCAGCGAGACCGCCTCGTCGACATCGAATGGCTTGGGCAGGTACTCGAAAGCGCCGCCCTGATACGAGGCCACGGCACTGTCCAGGTCCGAATGGGCGGTCATGATGATCACCGGCAAGCGCGGATGCTGCTCGCGAATCCGCGCCAGCAGGTCCAGACCACTGGCGCCGGGCATGCGAATGTCGGAAATGATCACGTCCGGCTGCTGACGGGCCAGACGGCTCATCACCCCGTCGGCGCTGTCGAAGCTTTGCGTGGTCATGCCTTCCTGTTGCAAGGCTTTTTCCAGTACCCAGCGGATAGAACGATCGTCGTCTACGATCCAGACAGTTTCACTACGGCTCATGTCGAAGCTGCTCCTTGTTCCAGCGGCAGGAAGATCGAGAACGTGGTGTGGCCGGGATGGCTGTCACACTCGATCAGGCCCTGGTGCTGGCTGATGATGTTCTGGGTAATGGCAAGACCGAGCCCCGTACCATCCGGGCGGCCACTGACCATCGGGTAGAAAATGGTTTCCTGAAGCTCGGCCGGGATGCCCGGTCCGTTGTCGATGATTTCGATCTTGCTCACCAATCGGTGTCGAACGTGGCCGATGGTGAACTGGCGCATGGCGCGGGTTTTCATGGTGATCCGGCCCAGGCGCAGTTCGTTCTGGCCGCTGATGGCCTGCATCGCATTGCGCACGATATTGAGCACGGCCTGAATCATCTGCTCGCGGTCGATCAGTACATCGGGAATGCTCGGGTCATAGTCGCGCACCAGCGTGATGCAGCCCTGGCTTTCGGCCTCGACCAGGCTGCACACCCGTTCGAGCACTTCATGCACGTTGGTCATCGCCAGCGATGGCAACTTGTTGGAGCCCAGCATGCGGTCGACCAGATTACGCAGCCGGTCGGCCTCTTCGATGATGACGTTGGTGTAATCCTTGAGGCTTTCTTCCGGCAGTTCGCGGGCCAGCAGCTGCGCGGCGCCGCGAATCCCGCCCAATGGATTCTTGATTTCGTGGGCCAGGCCGCGCACCAGCATTTTGGTGGTTTCCTGCTTGGACAACTGCGCCTCTTCCTTGGTGATGCGCAGCAGGCGGTCACGTGGGTGCACTTCGAGCAGTAGCAGCGTTTCGCCTTTGCTAAGGATCGGCGTCACCGCGTAGTCGACGGTCAGGGTCTGGCCGGCGAGGGCGGTGAGCATCGCTTCGCGCTTGGTAAACGGGTGCGCCTGTTCCACCGCTTGGCGCAGTGAACTCAGTGCTTCAGCCGACTCGGTGAACAGCTCGCTGATGAATTGCCCATGGCTGCGCTGCCCGCTGATCGCCAGCAGCATTTCCGCCGCCGGGTTCATGTACTCAAGCCGCAGGTCGGAATTGAGCAGAATGGTGGCAGTGGTCAGGTTATCCAGTAACAGTCTGTGCAGCGCGTCGCTGATAGTCATGAATCGTGTTGACCTCTTTTGGCGCATTGCAGTCGCGCAATGCGGGTGCTGGGTGGTCTTCGCCAGCATGAGCAAAATCACCGATTCGGTGCTTGATAAGTGCTGTATCGGTGAAGTTGCAAAAACCAAACCAAGGCTCCGAAAAGAAGCGTTTTATCTGCAAAATCTGGGCGTTTTTTGAAAGTGTGCCCGCATACGGCGCTATCCAGTCAGCATTTCTGAACCAGTTTGGGCTGTATTGTTGCGCAGGCGGGTAAAAGGCGCACCAAAAAGGTGCTTGCAAAGGGCGGTCGTCAGAAGAACGGCAGAATGCTGCTTTTCGGCTCTGGCTTGTCCTTGAGTGGGCATTCCGGGCGGACACCGTATTGATCGTCCGTGCAGGGATGGGTCATGCGCTTTTGCGCGAGGGAAACACGCTGCACATGCAGCGGCTGATTCGGGGTCTTTTCCAGAACCCGCCCGAGCTCGTCAAAAACCTCTACCGACAGTTGATGAGTGCCACGATCGATATTGCTGACCGGAAACACCGGGCTGCGTCCGGGCTGGCCGACGGCAACGCCATCCAGCAGCAGTCGATAGCTGTGCCCTGGCTGTAACGCTGGCTCGCTGGTCACCGTGACGATGAAATCACCGCTCGGGTTGTTCAGGGTCGCATCCGGCTCCGGGACCAGAATTCTCAGCAACTGATAGTGAAACATCGGTGCCGGCGGCGCAGGCCTGGCAGGGCCGGCTTTCAGGGTTCTGGTGGGCGGCGTGCCGGTCATGTTGTTGCTGGGCGGGATGTCGACGCGTTTGGCGTTTTTGCGCGGTTGATCGGTAAAGACCCGATTACCCTGCGCGTCGATGTAGGTGTAGACGTCGGCCATGGCAGGCAGTGTCGCCAGTAACAGCAGACAGATCAGCAGGCCGCGCGTGTTCATGGTTTGCCGAGATGGACGCGTTGTACGGTCAGGGTGATCGTTTCGCTCTGTTGAATGATCCGTTCGCCATCCTTCACCACCACAGCGAAGCTGTGTTCGCCACGGTCGATATTGACCACCTGAAAACGTGGCAGGTTGGACGGCTGTCCATACAGATTGCCGTCCAGCAGCAGTTGCAGGCGATGATTTTGCTGCAGGCGCGGCTGGACTTTCACGCCGATGATGAACGTGCCATTGTTGGCGCGTAAGGCCTCATCGGTGGGCAGGTCTGTGAGCTCCAGTACGTCGTAGGCCGTTTGCGGCTGAGATTGCGCTGGCGCCTGGGGCGGGGCCGATGGCGGCGCGCTGTTCACCGCCGTCCTCGATGGCGTCTGGGTTTCGATGCTGTTCAGCGGTGGCAACTCGATCACTTCGGTTTTGGTGCCATTGGGTGGCTGATTGCTGAACGCGGTATTGCCGTTCGCATCGGTGTACTTATAGATCTGCGCCATGGCAGGCAGGCTGATCAACAGCAGCAGGCAAATCAGGCTTTGACGCATGAGGCTCTCGACAGCAAGGGGCATGAATGGCCGTCAGCATAGAACACATCGGCCTATGCTGCGCTACCTGCCTGCCATGTCAGCGTTTTGCAGCGCACAGGTCAGCGGTGGCCAGCACCAGCGCCTGATCATGAATCGAATCGGTCTGATAACGCTTCAGCGCGGCGTCGAGCTGAATCTTGCAGTCTTCGCTTGCCCGCAGCGGCTGGAAGTCGGCGTAGGCCTGCAACAATTGGGTTTGCAGACGGTCGAGTTTCGGGCGGATATCGTCCGTCAGGCTCAGCCTGACCGTATCAGGCGCCTTGCCCGCCGCATGCCACTGGGCGAGCAGGGCATTCTGCACTTGCTTGTTGGCTTCGATCTGCGCCCGGAACAGCTGTTGAACATCGTCGGGGTTCAGCTTGAACTCGGCCGCACGGGCCTGTGCGGCACTGATGACTTGCTGTTCGCGCGGCGGGTCCTCGACAGCCTTGCCGCTGTCCCATTTGCTCAGGGCGACTTGATCGGCAATGCTCAGGCGCTCGCTGATCGCTTGCAGCAGCGGATCGATAACGGAAGACGTTTGTCCGGCGGCAAACACAAAGCCTGTGGACATGAACGTCAGAGTCAGCAGGGAAGTGGCCAGAAGCAGGCGCATGGCGGTTCCATCTCGTATCGGTTGGGAAGATGCAGATTTAACTTCAGGTGATCGACCAGAGCAAGTGGCGCGGGGTGAACAAAACTTCACGCTGTGAATTGCGGGCAAAAAAAGACCTCCCGAACAGACTGTGTGAAAACACACTGATGAAGGCCCAAGCAAACGCCCCGACTTGTTCGGGGCGTTTTTTTTGTATTGGCAGCAGACGAAAAAAATGTCCGCTCAGCCCATCAAAGCCATCAGATGGCGCACACCGAGCACTTTAATCGCTCGTTTCAGGTTATAGGCATTCACCGCCAAGGCCATTTCAGCTTTTGTACCCTCCAGTTGTCGCAGCAAGAAACGGCCATTACCAAATAGCCATTGCTTGAGGTTGCCGAAGGGGTGCTCAACGATGGATCTTCGGTTGGCCATCATCTCAGGATGCGCCTGCATTCTTTGCTCCATCCGCTCGAAAGCCTCTTCATGGGCATGTCGTGAGACATAACGGCGCCGGGCTCGAGTGCATTGCGTTTTCAGCGCGCAGTTGGCGCAGTCATCGACCTCAGCCTGATAGATCCGATCACCTTTGTTGTGCTGTTTTAGCGTTAACCATTTGCCTGCCGGACACTGGAAACGATCGTGTCCGGTCTCATAGATAAAGTCTTTTCGCTCAAAGAGCTGCTCTTCCTGACTGCCAGGGTTTTTCGAACGATTGGGCGGTACATAGGCCGTAATCGAAGCATCCTCGCAGGCCTGAAACTGCTTGCCATTGGAGTAGCCGGCATCGGCAGTGACCGTCAGATCATCTTGCTGTAACTCTGCTTTGGCGGCCTTGGCCATCGGCTCCAGTTGCTTTCGGTCATCGCCATCTTGGGTGACCTCATGATGCAAAATCAGGCAATGCTCGGCGTCCACGACGGTTTGCACGTTGTAGGCCACACGTGGCCCTTTGGCCGTGCGCATCATTCGGGCATCGCTTTCATGGGTGTTGAACTGCTCGATGCCCATCGAACGCATCAGTGCCTGGCAACTCTGATTATCCTGTTGTCGAGCCTCAAGCTGTGCCAGGGCTACCTTGATTGCGCTGCGATCAATTGAATCTGTGGTTTCAGCCTTGTCGGCCTCATCCAGCTCGGCCAGATACTGAGCGATGCGCTTATCCAGTTTTTCTTCCTGGCGCTTGAGCTGCTTCAAATTCACATGACGCCGTGAGGATGCGACCGCCTGAAACTTGCTGCCGTCGATGGCCACCAACTCACCGGCGATCAAGCCTGCCGTGCGACAAAACCGAACGAAAGCACGGCAGGTCGCGATGAAGGCGGGTTTATTGTTCTTGCGAAAATCGGCGATGGTCTTGAAGTCGGGCTTGAGCCGGTTGATCAGCCACATCACTTCGATGTTGCGCTGACACTCGGCTTCAAGACGTCGCGATGAGCGAATCCGCTGAAAATAGCCGTAGAGGTAGAGTTTTAGCTGATCGGCGGGATCATAAGCAGGGCGCCCCGTGCTTTTTGGAATCGCTTTATCGAAGCCCAGTTGCACCAGATCGAGCCTGGCAACGTACAGGTCAATGACACGAACGAGGTGATCCTCGGGGATCAACTCTTCCAGCGAGACCGGGAATAGGCTGGTCTGGCTGCGGGACTCACCTTGGATGTAGGCCATAACGAAAAATGCTCTGTATCTTTCGATACGGAGCATTTTCTTTGAGCGCTGCGCAGATTGCTAGGTTTTCACACAGTCTGTTCTGGTGGGTTTTTTTGTGCCTGCAAAATCGGGCTGACCTAGAGGCTCAACCTTGGGGATTTCAGCCAAAAGCCAGAATGCAGAACGCCCGACGCAATGCGCCGGGCGTTTTCAAGTGTGAATCCTTGTAGCAAAGCGATCAGGAAAAAACTCCCGGGTCAGCCGAAAATGAAACCGGATACCAGCCCTGCCTTATCGACCTTGACATGCAGTCGCATGGGGTTCAAATCCATGGTTGTGATGTCGCCAGGGCCGATTACCTTCTGAAGACCGGTAATTTCGCTGATGTAAGCTTTGACGGTAGGTACGTAGCGGCTACCGACGAGGTATTCAAGGGATTGGGCGATTACTTCGTTAGTCATTTTCAACATCCTGTTTGAGTGAATGTCCTTCATTGGACGCACCTAAAATGACCCATACCCGCCCGAGCAAAGCGTTACTTATTTATGTGCGGCCGCTTCAAACACCACATAAATCTTGCGGCATGTTTCCAGCACCTCCCATGTGCCCTTGAAGCCTGCCGGGATCACGAATCTGTCACCCGCACGTAGCGTCTTGGCGTTGCCTTGCTCGTCGCGCAGCACGCTGACGCCTTGAACGATTTCGCAGTATTCGTGCTCGGTGTAATTCAACTGCCACTGACCGGGCTCGCCATTCCAGACGCCCGCGCTCATCTGGCCACATGGACTGTTGTAGTGGTTGTAGATGGTCTGAGCCGGATCGCCCTTGAAGACCTTTTCCGGCGCAGGACGGTAATGTTCGGCGCTGGTGCTGGCTTCGCTGAAATCGACGATGCTTGCGATACCCATGATGACCCCTTGTCTTGAACACGTTGACGATTTAACGAACAAACTAGGCAATAGTGCCTTGGCTGCGAACACCGACCGTTTAATAAAATCAACAAAAAAGCGCGAAAACAGCTATTTCTGTCAAAAATATTGGTTTTGCCTGATCGCTGGTTTAGGGTATTGACTGGCCTGAAACTCAGGATTGTGTCTGTAATCCATCATGACACGCCAACACTCAAAAGGAGGACTGCCGATGACCACCCTGACTCGCACTGACTGGGAACAACGCGCCCGGGATTTGAAGATTGAAGGCCGCGCCTTCATTCAAGGTGAGTACACCGCTGCCGCCTCCGGTGAAGCATTCGACTGCATCAGCCCGGTCGATGGCCGCCTGCTCGCCAAGGTCGCCAGTTGCGATGTTGCCGATGCCCAGCGCGCCGTGGAGAGTGCCCGCAGCACCTTCGACTCGGGCGCCTGGTCACGACTGGCTCCGGCCAAACGCAAGGCTATCATGATCCGTTTCGCGGGGCTGCTCGAGCAGAACGCTGAAGAGCTGGCCCTGCTCGAGACGCTGGATATGGGCAAGCCGATCAGCGATTCGCTCGGTGTCGACATCCCCGGCGCCGCCAGAGCCTTGAGCTGGAGCGGCGAGGCCATCGACAAGCTGTATGACGAAGTTGCCGCAACGCCCCACGACCAGCTGGGCCTGGTGACTCGCGAGCCGGTCGGCGTCGTCGCCGCCATTGTGCCGTGGAATTTCCCGCTGATGATGGCCTGCTGGAAACTTGGCCCTGCGTTATCCACAGGCAACTCGGTGATCCTCAAACCGTCGGAGAAATCTCCGCTGACCGCCGTTCGCGTTGCGCAGCTGGCCATTGAAGCCGGTATTCCGGCAGGCGTGCTCAACGTATTACCGGGCTATGGCCACACCGTCGGCAAGGCGCTGGCGTTGCACATGGACGTCGATACCCTGGTGTTCACTGGCTCAACGAAAATCGCCAAGCAATTGATGATTTACTCGGGCGAATCGAACATGAAGCGCGTCTGGCTAGAAGCCGGGGGCAAGAGCCCGAACATCGTGTTTGCCGACGCGCCGGACTTGCAGGCGGCGGCCAACTCAGCGGCCAGCGCGATTGCGTTCAACCAGGGCGAGGTGTGCACTGCGGGTTCGCGCCTGCTGGTCGAACGCTCCATCAAGGATCGCTTCCTGCCCATGGTGATCGAAGCACTGAGCACCTGGAAGCCCGGCAACCCGCTGGACCCGGCGACCAATGTCGGCGCACTGGTCGATACCCAGCAGATGGACACCGTACTGTCCTACATCGAAGCGGGTCACACCGATGGCGCCAAACTGGTCGCAGGCGGAAAGCGCATCCTGCAGGAAACGGGCGGGACTTACGTTGAGCCGACTATTTTCGACGGCGTGAACAATGCGATGAGGATCGCTCAGGAAGAAATCTTCGGCCCGGTACTTTCGGTGCTCACATTCGACAGCGCCGAAGAAGCGATCCGGATCGCCAACGACACCCAGTACGGGCTGGCCGCTGCGGTGTGGACTGCGAACATCTCCAAGGCCCACCTGACCGCCAAGGCATTGCGCGCAGGCAGCGTCTGGGTCAACCAGTACGACGGCGGCGACATGACCGCGCCGTTTGGTGGCTTCAAGCAGTCGGGTAACGGTCGCGACAAATCGCTGCATGCATTCGACAAATACACAGAGCTGAAGTCTACCTGGATCAAGTTGTAAAGCCGGAAAGCGGAACACCTGACCTCTCGTCGCCAAACTCCGCGTGGGCGTGCCGTTCTGGACGCTCTGCTTCCGCCTTCGACTGTGCGGTGCTGCGCGGATTTGTGACGCGGAGCGTCACCCAGGGCATTCCTACGCTGGAGCGTGCGGAACGAGCAGTGTACGGCTGGAACGCGCGGAACAAGCGGCGGCCGAGAAGGCTGATCGTGCCCATGCTCCGCGTGGGTATGCTTTTCTGGACGCTGTGCGTCCGCTCTTGATCGCATAGCGCCGGGTAGATTAGCAAACGAGTTGCAGGAGCTTCAAAATGCGTTGGGGTACCTATTTTGCCGTGCTGGCGTCGGTATTGGGCGTCGGTCTGGCAATGGGCGTCAGCATGCCGCTGGTTTCATTGCGTCTGGCAGGCTGGGGCTACGGTTCGTTTGCCATCGGCATCATGGCGGCGATGCCCGCCGTAGGTGTGTTGGTGGGTGCCGCACTGGCCAGTCGTCTGGCGGCGCGCTTCGGCACTGCCAATCTGATGCGTCTGTGCCTGTGGGGCGGGGCTGTGTCGGTGGGCGCGCTGGCGCTGTTGCCGTATTACGGGATCTGGCTGATCCTGCGCCTGACGCTCGGGGTGATTCTGACCATCGTCTTCGTGCTGGGTGAAAGCTGGATCAACCAGCTGGTGATCGAGCGCCTGCGCGGGCGACTGGTCGCACTGTATGGCAGCACGTATGCACTGAGCCAACTGGCGGGCCCGTTGCTGCTGGGTGTCATCGGCACACAGGCTGACTACGGATTCTGGATCGGCGTGCTACTGCTGGTCGGCTCGCCTTTTCTGCTGCTGGGAAGAACCGGCGCACCGTCGACCGAGTCTTGCAACGTCACCTTCACCGACCTGTTCGGCTTCTGTCGCGGCATGCCCGCCATCGCCTGGGCGGTGGCGCTGTTCGCAGCCTTCGAGGCGCTGATCCTGACGCTACTGCCGCTGTACTGCATACGCCACGGTTTCACACCGGAAATCGCCCTGATCATGGTCAGCGTCGTGGTGGTTGGCGATGCGTTGCTACAACTGCCGATCGGCATGCTCGCAGACCGCATATCGCGACGCGCCATGTTCACCGGCTGCGCGTCACTGCTGCTGGCGTCCAGTCTGCTGGTGCCACTGCTGATCGATACCGTTCTGATCTGGCCGCTATGGACTGTGTTTGGTGCCAGCGCCGGCGGGCTGTTCACCCTGTCGTTGATCCTCATCGGTGAGCGTTACCGCGACGACGCGCTGGTTCGCGCCAACGCACACGTCGCTCAGCTCTGGGGCATTGGCTGCCTGATCGGACCTTTAGCGGCAGGTGCGGGCAGCCAATGGGTCAGCGGAGAAGCCTTGCCGCTGCTGATGGCAGCAGGTGCGTTCGGGCTGTTAATGCTGATCAGGCGGCGCGGCGCTTTCGGAACACCGGCAGCGCCTGCTTAAAGCATCCGTTCAAGGCCGATGGCGCGACTCATCCATGCGTTGAAGCGCCGCCAAAGGTCGCCCGGCTCGGTGTGCAAGGTGTGGAGCTGGCCGTTGTCCTCGGTCACCCACACCACCTTGCCGTCTTCCAGCCGCGCCTCATACGTGAGCGATGGCGCCATGCCCTGCAAGGTCAACTCACGCAGCTCTTCGGCCAGTTGTGGGCTGTCGACCAGCACCCCGACTTCAGTGTTCCACAACACCGAGCGCGGGTCGAAATTGAATGAGCCGACGAAGACTTTCTGCCGATCAAAGATCATCGCCTTGCTGTGCAGACTGGATTCGGAACTGACCAGCGAATGGCTTTTCTTGAACAAATGCGGACCATTGCTGCGCATGGTTTCGGTATCGCCAGGCTGGCGGCGCAGCTCGAACAGCTTCACCCCGTGCTCCAGCAACGCCTTGCGATACGGCGCATAACCGCCATGCACGGCGGGCACATCGGTGGCCTCCAGCGAATTGGTCAGCAGGCTGACCTGGACACCGGCATCGGCACGCCCCGTCAGGTACAACAAACCTTCCTGGCCCGGCACGCAGTAGGCGGAGATCAGCATCAACTCCTTGCGCGTGTTCAACAACTCCGGGGCCAGCTGCGTGGTCAGCAACAGGTGCGAATCAGGCTCGCCCTGCGCCAGCACTTTGGTCGGCGCATCCCACAGCGCCTGGTTGTACGCCCAGACCAGCTCGTTGAGCCAGGTTTTCATGCGTGGCTGAGTCTTGTACGCCATCAGCCGCTCATAAAGGGCCTTGTGCTGCTGATGCGCCTGCTCCAGCGAATCGTCCAGGTTCTTGCGGGCCTGCGCCAGGTCCTGGCGGTCCGGCAGGAAATACATGAAGTCGCCGATCGGCTTGCTGAGCGTGCTATTCCAGTACTGATCGAAGCTGTGCCCCAGTTGTTCGGCGACCGGCCCGACGCTCAGCATGTCGATATCGGTGAAATTCAGGTTCGGCTCGGCATCGAAATACTCGTCACCCAGGTTGCGTCCGCCAACGATTGCGACGCTGCTGTCAGCCAGCCACAGCTTGTTGTGCATGCGCCGGTGCTGACGCGACAGGTTCATCAAGCGCCCCAGGCTGCGCGTGATGCCGGTCTGACGCCCGAGGTTCTGTGGGTTGAACAGCCGAATCTCGATGTCCGGATGCGCCGCCAGCGTGGCAATCGCCTGGTCCAGCCCGTCGCTGGTGGTGTCGTCCAGCAGGATGCGCACGCGAACGCCACGGTCAGCCGCCTTGAGCAACTCATCGATCAGCGCGCGTGTGCTCAGGCCGTCGTGGACGATGTAGTACTGCAGGTCGAGGCTGCTTTTGGCGTTGCGGATCAGTTCGGCGCGCGCCTTGAATGCATCACTGCTGTCAGGCAGCAAGCGAAAACCCGAGCGCCCCTCGTGCGGCATCGCCATGGCCTGGATCGAACGGCCAAACGCCGAGCCCGAGGGTGGCATGGCCTGGCTTGGCTCGCTGGCGATTTGCTGATGTGCGCAACCGCTGACGCACAAGGCAACCAGCAAGCAAAAGGGCAAGGCCCATGAAGTATTCAAATTGATTTCCGCGTCTGGACTCGACTTGGCGATATGACCCGCAAAACCGGGAAAGATTTGCCGGGTTCAGTCAGTTTGCGCAATCAGTGACGCAATGGTCTCGCCCACGATACGCACCGCGCTCTCGATTTCCCGCGTGGGTTTCGACGCGTAGTTCATGCGCAGGCAGTTTCGGTACTTGCCCGACGCCGAAAAAATACTGCCCACCGCGACCTGCACACCCTTGTCCAGCAAGACACGATTCAAGCGCTGGCTATCGAAATCTTCGACCAGTTCCACCCACAGCAGGAAAGCGCCTTGTGGGCGACTGGCGCGGGTGCCTTCTGGAAAGTAACGCATCACCCAGTCGATGATCTGATCGCGACTGCGCTGGTATTGCGTGCGCATTCGCCGGACGTGCGGCTCGTAATGATCGCCTTCGAGAAAATCGGCGATTGCCAGTTGCGGCTGCGGTGCCGTCGAGCCGGTGCCGATGTATTTCATGTGCAGCACCTGCTCCAGATAACGGCCCGGCGCTACCCAGCCAACCCGTAAACCGGGCGCAAGCGTCTTGGAAAACGAACTGCACAGCAGCACGCGACCGTCCTCGTCGAAGGACTTGATGGTGCGCGGGCGAGGGTAGTTGTAGGCCAGATCGCCATACACATCATCCTCGATGATCGCCACGTCAAAACGTTGCGCCAGGCTCAGCAACGCGCGCTTGCGGGCTTCCGGCATGATGTAACCCAGCGGATTGTTGCAGTTGGGCGTGAGCTGGATGACCTTGATCGGCCACTGTTCAAGGGCCAGCTCCAGCGCCTCGAGGCTGATGCCGGTCAGGGGGTCGGTCGGAATTTCCGTGGCCTTCATGCCGACGCCCTTGAGGGTCTGCATGGCGCCAAAGAAGCTCGGTGAATCCACCGCCACGATATCACCCGGCTGGCAGAGGGCGCGAATACTGGCCGATAGCGCTTCGTGGCAGCCGGTCGTGATGATCAGGTCATTGGCGGTCAGGTTGCAGCCCGAATCGAGCATCAGGCGAGCGATCTGCTCACGCAGTCGCGGCACGCCGTAGATGTTGTCGTAATACAGACCCGGCATGTCCTGATGGCGACTTAACTGCCCCAGCGCGCGCATCAGCGGTTTCAGCGTAGGGCTGGTGACGTCCGGCATGCCGCGCCCCAACTGGGTCACGGCATCGCGGGGCGCAACCCGAATCAGATCCAGCACCTGATCCCATTGCGAGATATCCACAGGCCGCTGCACCGGGCGCCCCACGGCGGGCAATGCCGGGGCTCGCTTGCTGGCGGACACGAAGTACCCCGATTTGGGTTTCGGCGAGGCCAGCCCGTTGTCTTCCAGCGCCCGATAGGCCTGCTGCACGGTACTCAGGCTGACACCATGCTCCACGCTCAAGGCGCGCACAGAAGGCAGGCGGTCGCCAGGACGGTAAAAGCCGTTTTCGATGCGCGAGCCGAGCAGCTCGGCAAGATTGACGTAGAGCGTCATGGCGTACTCTTGAGTTTTTCGGACTATAGAACCATACAGATGCAGCGAAAATATAGCATTCAGTCGAGCATTCACACTCACTGTATTGAAAATAAAAAATATTTTTGAATCTGTAATGGTTTTGCGATTCCTCTCATCATGGGCTCACACCCACCCAGGATGAGGGAACCGTAAATGAACGGGTTTAGCGATGTACGCCTAGCGCTTCACCGTCAGGAATTGAATGAATATCGGCCAGTCATGCTCAGGACGGTTCGTCCCGAGAAAGCTGACGCGCTGACGGAAATGAGTCGCTGGACGCTGTACCGTCACCGCTGGACATCGCGCCGCACGTTGCTGGATCTGACCGACGATCAACTGCGCGACATTGGTCTCGACTTCCAGCAGGCCAGAGCCGAGGCCATGAAGCCGTTCTGGAGGACGTAAGCGTTCAGCGCAGCTCCTTCAAGCGGTGCCAGAGCATGCCCAGCGCCAGTAGTGGCGAACGCAGATGCTTGCCGCCGGGGAAGGTCATGTGCGGCACGGTGGCGAACAGTTCGAAGCCATCGCTGTGTTGCCCGGCGATGGCTTCGGCCAGCAGGCGGCCGGCCAGATGCGTGGCGTTCAGGCCGTGCCCCGAGTAAGCCTGGGCGTAGAGCACGTTCGGATGCTGCTTGAGTCGGCCGATCTGCGGTAGGCGATTGGCACCGATGCCGATCATCCCGCCCCACTGATAATCGATCTTCACGCCGGCCAGTTGCGGAAATACCTCCAGCATCTTCGGCCGCATATACGCCGCGATGTCTTTCGGGTCACGGCCGGAATAATGACAGGCGCCGCCGAACAACAAGCGGCGGTCGGCGGACAACCGGTAGTAATCCACGGTCACGCGCTGGTCGCAGACCGCCATGTCCTGCGGCAGCAACTCGCTGGCCTGCGCCTCGCTCAGCGGTTCGGTCGCAATGATGTAACTGCCTGCGGGCAGCACCTTGCCGCTGATTTCCGGGTTCAGATCATTCAGGTAAGCATTGCAGCCCAGCACCAGCGTTTTTGCCGATACCGAGCCTTGCGCCGTATGCACGTTGACCTGCGGGCCGTAATCGATGCGCGTCACGGCAGAGTGCTCGAACAGCTGCACGCCCAATGACTGCGCGACAGCCGCCTCGCCCAGCGCCAGATTCAACGGATGCAGATGCCCGGAGCCCATGTCGATCAGCCCGCCAACGTAGCGTTCGGAACCCACCACACTGCGCATCTGATCGGGCGGCACCAGTTTCAGCGCATGGCGATAACCCAGGCTACGCAGCTCATCCGCATCTTCGGCCAGGCTAGTCAGGTCACGCGGTTTGTTGGCCAGATCGCAATAACCCCATTTCAGGTCGCAATCGATGCCATGCCGTTCGATACGCTGGCGGACAATTTCCACCGCTTCGATGCCCAGCAGCTTGAGCTGACGCACGCCGTCAGTGCCGATGACATTGGCGAACTGTTCGACACCATGCCCGACACCGCGAATCAACTGCCCGCCATTACGCCCGCTGGCCCCCCAACCGATCTTGCGCGCTTCCAGCAATGCGACGCTGAAGCCACGTTCGGCCAGTTCGATAGCGGTATTGAGCCCGGAGAATCCGCCGCCCACAATGCACACATCTACATTCAATTCGCCTTGCTGTGCAGGGTGATCCGGTTGCGGATGGCTGCTGGCGGCGTAATAGGAGGCGGCGTGCTGGTCGTGACGGGCTGGCTGCTGAACGCGGGCGTTCATGGATTTTTCCTGTTGGCGGCGTCTGAGTGGTCTGGAGGATAAGCCGCTGTCCTGCCGCTGCCAACTGAGGCAAACTCCCGGCATTGCGTCCGGGTGGTCTATTCAATGAGCTGCAACCGTCAGAAAGTCCTCGATTTGCGACGTCAGATTCCCTCGTTCGAGTGCGTGCCTGGCTGTCATGACTGCTGCGGCCCGGTCACCACATCGTCCGAAGAAATGTCGCGCCTGCCACGCAAGACCGCCGGCGAACAAGAAGCTGCGCTGGACGAACTCAACTGTGTGCACCTCGGCCCGCAAGGCTGCACGGTGTATGAAGAACGTCCGCTGATTTGTCGCCTGTTCGGCACCAGCGCCAGCCTGCCTTGCCCCAATGGCCGGCGTCCGGTCGAGCTGATTCATCCACGGGTCGAGAAGCAGATACACGCGTACATGGCCTCGACCCGGCAAGTGCTGGTGTAACTGCCGGCGTCAGTCGGCAATCGGCAGGTTCAAGCTCTCTTTCACCTCTTCCATCACGATATAGCTCTTCGATTCGCGCACGTGCGGCAGTTTGAGCAGGATGTCGCCCAGCAGCTTGCGGTAGGACGCCATCTCGGAAATACGCGCCTTGACCAGATAGTCGAAGTCGCCGGACACGAGATGGCACTCCAGCACATGTGGCAGCTTCAACACCGCGCGGCGAAACTCTTCGAAGGTGTCACCGGACTTGTAATCCAGGCTGATTTCCACGAACACCAGCAGGCTGGCCTTGAGGCTTTGCGGGTTCAGGCGGGCGTTATAACCCATGATGATCCCCTCGCGCTCCAGCCTGCGGACCCGTTCCGTGCAGGGTGTGGTCGAGAGACCAACCCGCTCACCGAGCTCGGTGAACGAGATGCGCCCGTCCGCCTGAAGAATGCGCAGAATGTTACGGTCGATCTTGTCCAGCTCGCGGTTTGACTGGTGTTGAGTGCGCACGGGTAAATTCCCCTCTGGCAAAGCGTTATTGGCCGTAAATAAACGCTAAATATAGACGTTTATACAGTGAGAAGCACTGCCTGTTGCTCAATATACTGCGCACATTCTTGCTTAAAACTCAGAAATATCAGCGGATATCCGCGATGAGGTCGTCGACATGCGTGTTCTGGTCCTTGGTAGTGGTGTGATCGGTACAACCAGTGCGTACTATCTGGCGCGTGCCGGCTTCCAGGTGACTGTGGTGGATCGCCAGCCTGCGGCGGGCATGGAAACCAGTTTCGCCAATGCCGGCCAGGTCTCGCCGGGCTATGCCTCGCCATGGGCCGCGCCGGGTGTTCCGCTCAAAGCCATCAAGTGGCTGTTGCAGCGTCACTCCCCGCTGGCGATCAAGGCCACAACGGATATCGATCAGTACCTGTGGATGGCGCAAATGCTGCGCAACTGCACCGCCAGCCGTTATGCCGTCAACAAAGAGCGCATGGTGCGGCTGTCCGAATACAGCCGCGACTGCCTCGACGAGCTGCGCATCGAAACCGGCATCGCCTACGAAGGCCGCAGCCTGGGCACCACTCAGCTGTTCCGCACCCAGGCGCAACTGGACAATGCCGCCAAGGACATTGCCGTGCTGGAGCAATCGGGCGTCCCCTACCAATTGCTGGATCGCGCAGGCATCGCCCGGGTCGAACCCGCACTGGCCGGTGTCACCGGCATCCTCAGCGGCGCACTGCGCCTGCCCAATGACCAGACCGGCGACTGCCAGCTGTTCACCACCAGGCTGGCCGAGATGGCAATCGCACTGGGCGTCGAATTCCGTTACGGGCAGAACATCGAGCGCCTCGACCACGACGGCGACCTCATCAATGGCGTGTGGATCGATGGCAAGCTGGAAACAGCCGACCGCTACGTGCTGGCGCTCGGCAGTTACTCGCCGCAGCTGCTCAAGCCGCTGGGTATCAAGGCCCCGGTGTACCCGCTCAAGGGCTACTCGCTGACCGTGCCGATCACCAACCCTGACATGGCACCGACGTCGACCATTCTCGATGAAACCTACAAGGTCGCCATCACCCGTTTCGACAACCGTATTCGGGTCGGCGGCATGGCGGAAATCGCCGGTTTCGATTTGTCGCTCAACCCGCGTCGACGCGAAACACTGGAGATGATCGTCGGTGACCTCTATCCTCAGGGCGGCGACCTGGCTCAGGCCAGTTTCTGGACCGGGTTGCGTCCGACCACGCCCGACGGCACGCCGATCGTAGGTGCAACACCGTTCCGCAACCTGTTCCTGAATACCGGTCATGGCACGCTGGGCTGGACGATGGCGTGCGGTTCCGGCCGTCTGCTGGCAGACCTGATTGCCTGCAAGACGCCTCGAATAAGTGCCGAAGGTCTTGATATCTCTCGCTATGGCAACACCCAGGAGAATGCAAAGCATGTCAATCCAGCGCCAGCTCACCAATGAGCGCATGAGTCAGGTTGTTGTCCATAATGGCACCGTTTATCTGTCGGGCCAGGTCGGCGATGACCTGACTGCGGGTGTCGAGCAGCAGACCAAAGAGATCCTCAACAGCATCGAGCGGCTGCTCGACCTGGCCGGCACCGACAAGACGCGCATTCTGTCGGTCACCATTTACCTGAAAGACATCGACGCCCACTTCGCCGGCATGAACAGCGTGTGGGACAAATGGCTGCCAAAAGGCTTTGCACCGGCGCGGGCGACAGTCGAGGCCAAGCTGTGCGAGCCGGAAATTCTGGTCGAACTGTCGGTGGTGGCTGCACTGCCGTAACGCGTCACACGTGCCCGGCGACCTGTTCACGGCGTCGGGCACTTTCCTCTGTCTACTTTCTTCAGGCGATCAACGTCACCATGCGTCCAGCCCGCGCCCTTATCGATCTCCAGGCACTGCGCCACAACTATCAACTGGCCCGCGAAAGCAGCGGCGGCAAAGCCCTCGCGGTGATCAAAGCCGATGCCTACGGGCATGGCGCAGTGCGTGTGGCTCAAACACTCGAAGCGCAAGCCGACGGCTTTGCGGTGGCCTGCATCGAAGAAGCGCTGGAACTGCGTGCGGCGGGTACTCGCGCACCGATTCTGCTGCTGGAAGGTTTTTTCGAGGCCGACGAGCTGGCCCTGATCGTCGAGCATGACCTGTGGACCGTTGTGCATTCGACCTGGCAACTGGAGGCCATCGAGCGCGCGCATCCCGGCAAGCCGCTGACTGTCTGGCTCAAGCTGGACACCGGCATGCACCGCGTCGGGCTGCATCCGTCCGAATATCGTGCGGCGTATCAACGCCTGCTGAGCACCGGCAACGTGGCGAAAATCGTCCTGATGACTCACTTCGCCTGCGCGGACGAGCTGAACAGCCCGTCCAGCGCGGAGCAATGCGCGGTGTTCGAAGCGACCTGCCAGGGCTTGGCGGCAGAGACCAGCCTGAAGAATTCTCCTGCCGTGATGGGCTGGCCGAAGATCCCCGGCGACTGGTCGCGCGCCGGCATCATGCTGTATGGCGCGACGCCGTTCGATCAGGCGCAGCCCTTGGCCGAACGCCTGCAACCGGTCATGACCCTGGAATCGAAAATCATCAGCGTGCGTGACCTGCCAGCCGGTGAAGCGGTGGGCTACGGGGCGACGTTCGTCACCGACAAGCCTTCGCGCATCGGTGTGGTCGCGATGGGCTATGCCGACGGTTATCCACGTCACGCCCCGACCGGAACCCCCGTGCAGATCGACGGCCAACGCTCCCGGCTGGTCGGGCGGGTGTCCATGGACATGCTCTGCGTCGACCTCACCGAGCTGCCGCAAGCGGGTATCGGCAGCCGGGTCGAGCTGTGGGGCAAAGCGGTGCTGGCAAGCGACGTCGCGGCGCAGGCAGGCACCATCCCGTACCAGATATTCTGCAATCTGCGGCGCGTTCCGCGGGTCTATTCCGAAAACTGATTTCCGAGCATTCCCGTTGCGCCCTCGCTGTGCCGGTGCCTGTCGAAGTGTTGTAAATATTGAACGCTGTTGCCATGATGGCGTTCATACCGACTTGACCTGACAAAAACTGAGGGAATATCGCATTGGACGTGGGTGAACGGCTGCAATCGATCCGCAAGCTCAAGGGCCTGTCCCAGCGCGAACTCGCCAAGCGGGCAGGTGTGACCAACAGCACCATTTCCATGATCGAGAAAAACAGCGTGAGCCCTTCAATCAGCTCCCTGCGCAAGGTGCTGAGCGGCATTCCCATGTCCATGGTCGAGTTCTTCTCGGAAGAGACCGTGCCGGAAAATTCGGCACAAGTGGTCTACAAGGCCAGCGAGCTGATCGATATTTCAGATGGTGCAGTGACCATGAAGCTGGTCGGCAAGTCGCACCAGGGCCGCGCCATCGCCTTTCTCACTGAAACCTATCCGCCGGGTGCCGATACCGGCGAAGAAATGCTGGTTCACGAAGGTGAGGAAACCGGCATCCTCGTGGAAGGGCGGCTGGAGCTGGTTGTCGGGCTCGATACCTACGTACTCGAGGCGGGCGACAGCTACTATTTCGAAAGCACCCGACCGCATCGCTTTCGCAACCCGTTCGACGTCCCGGCGCGCCTGATCAGCGCCGCAACGCCAGCCAATTTCTGACGCCTTGCCGCGATGAGTGCTGCGTGAAACTGACCCGGAAGATTGTGAGCATTGCAGGCATTCTGGCGCTTTGGGCCGTCAACGCCCAGGCTGCCCGAGCCCCTGACGAGATCATTGCCGCGCACTGCGTGGCCTGCCACAGCGTGGGCCTGCTCAACGCGCCGAAAATCGGTGATACGCCAGCGTGGGAAGAACGCGCGAAGAAAACCGGCGGCCTCGATGGCCTGCTGGCCAGCACGATCAAAGGCATCGGCATCATGCCCCCGAAAGGCACCTGCGGCGATTGCACCGACGACGAACTGAAGAGCGCCATACGGAGCATGTCAGGGCTGGAGTGAGCGGAGCTGTACTGGCCGCTCTGAGCACCCGCTATGCAGCACTTTCACTGCATCAACGGTCCAAGCTGCATCCAATAATAATTCAGGAGAGCCGGGATGCCGTATTCCTGTTCCATCGAGCAAGCCGTCGATCACGTTCTGGCGCAGTTACCCGAGCACATTCATCTCGGCATGCCGCTGGGCCTCGGCAAGCCCAACCGGTTCGTCAACGCCCTTTACCAACGCATCAGCCAGTTGCCCGAGCGGCGGCTGACGATCTACACGGCCTTGACGCTCGGCCGCCCCACGCCGGGCGAAGGGTTGCAGGCGCGCTTTCTGGAGCCTTTCCTGGAGCGGACCTTCGGTGATTACCCGGAACTTGATTACCTCGCCGCGCTACGTCGCGACAAATTGCCCCCCAACATCCGCGTCCAGCAGTTTTTCATGCAACCGGGCAGCCTGCTCGACAGTGCGCCCGCCCAGCAGGACTACGTCAGCAGCAATTACAGCCACGCCGCGCGCGATATCAACGCCAATGGCCTGAACCTGATTGCGCAACTGGTGGCGCGCGATGAGCAACGGCCGGGCACGCTGAGCCTGAGCTGCAACCCGGACGTCACCCTCGACCTGCTGCCGATGATCGCCAAACGCCGGGCCGCCGGGGAAACCATTCTGCTGCTCGGCCAGGTCCACATCGACCTGCCGTACATGCCAGGCGACTCGGAGCTGGACGTCGAGGCCTTCGACCTGCTACTCGACGAAGACGAGCGCAGCACGCTGTTTTCCACCCCGAACATGCCGGTGGGTTATCAGGACCATCTGATCGGCCTGCACACCAGCACGCTGGTCCGCGATGGCGGCACGTTGCAGATCGGCATTGGCTCGATGGGCGATGCGCTGACCGGTGCTTTGCTGGCCCGGCAGGCCGACAACGAAACCTGGCGCCGCCTGCTGGCCGATCTGAACATGAGCAACTGGCAGACCCTGATTGACCGAGAAGGGGGTACTCAGCCTTTTGCCAGCGGGCTTTACGGTTGCAGCGAAATGTTCGTCAACGGCCTGCTGGTACTGGCCGACGCCGGCATCGTGCGACGCAAGGTGTACGCCGATGCCGAGCTGCAACGGCTGGCCAATATGGGCACGCTGGACGAGGACGCACATCCCGACGGCGTGGTTGTGCATGGCGGGTTCTTTCTCGGGCCGGCGAGTTTCTATGAACGACTGCGCGAACTGTCAGCCGAACGGCTGGCGCAATTCAACATGACCGCCATCAGCTACATCAACGAACTGTACGGCCAGGAAGACCTCAAACGCCTGCAACGCCGCGATGCGCGCTTTATCAACAGCGCGTTCACCGTCACCCTGATGGGCGCAGCAGTGGCGGATCAACTGGAAGGCGGCAGGGTGCTCAGCGGTGTCGGCGGCCAGTACAACTTCGTCGCTCAGGCCCACGCACTGGAAGGCGCCCGTTCGATTCTGATGCTGCGCAGCTGGCGCGAGTCAGGCGGCGAGGTCAGTTCCAATATCGTCTGGCAGTATGGACATACCACTATCCCCCGGCACCTGCGAGATATCGTGGTGACCGAATACGGCATTGCCGATTTGCGCGGGCAGACGGACGCCACGGTGATCGAACGGATTCTGAATATCATCGACTCGCGATTTCAGCCTGGCTTGATTGAGCAGGCGCAGAAGGCTGGCAAGCTGCCCAAGGATTTCCAGCTCGACCCGCGCTTCACGCAGAACACGCCGGAGCGACTGCGGGACATCGCAACGCATTACCCGTCGCTGTTCACCGAATACCCGCTGGGCTGCGACTTCACTGCCGAGGAACGCGACCTGCTACGTGCGCTGAACTGGCTGAAAAGCAAACTCAAGCTGAGCGAGATCCTGGACCTGGGCAAAGCCACCCTCGACGCGCCGGAACCGGAAGCCTTCCAGCAGCACCTGCAACGCATGCAACTGGACAATCCACAGGGCCTGCGCGAGGAGCTGTATCAACGCTTGCTGCTGGCCGGGTTGCAGAATACAACCGGGCTGACGAGTTGATCACTCTCACTGAGCTAGACAAGTAGGGCTAAAACCGCGATATCGGGCTGGACAGAAAAGCTCTGTAGGAGTGAGCTTGCTTACGAAGACGTTGACCCAGGCAGCCCATTTTTCGGGAGCTATACCGGCACCTTCGCGAGCAATGCGATCGCCACTCCGGTCGCTGCCACAAGACTTGCGTATAACAACAAGCGCTCCAGCGTGGGCACAAGAGTCATAGAAGAACCAACGCCAGCTACACCACTGAAAACACCAACATCAATGCAGCAACAATCCCGCACACAGCAAACAGCTGCTGCACGCGCGGGCCGGCGAGGTAGCAGGCGATCTGCCTGCCGCCAATCAGGCCGAGTACCGCGCCACACGCAAACGGCGCACCCACCGACCAGTGCATCACGCCACTGAGCGACGCCGTGATGACGCTGCCGGTCGAAACCAGTGCGATCACCGCAAGTGACGTCGCCACCACGCTTTTCATGTCGAGATCGCTGTAGCGGGTCAGCGCCGGAATGATCACGAATCCGCCGCCCACACCCAGCAGACCGGACAACAAACCGGAGCCCATGCCGGTCAGCGTCAAGGCGCGTAGACACGGCATGGTCCAGCGCAGCCGCCCTTGCAGCGGGTTGAGCACGCAGGGCAGGGTTTCCGGGCGTGGAGCAGGACGGCCGTCGCGCAGTTCGCGACGGGCTCTCATGAACATGCGCCCGCAGGCATACAGCAACACGGCAGAAAAGATCAGCGCCAGCGGTGCATTGGGCAGACGATGGGCGAGCCACAGGCCGAGCGGAGCCGCGAGCACACCGATGCCAGCGATGTAGCCCGCAGCCCGATAGCGGACGATGCCCTGACGCAGCCCCAGCACGGCACCGACTCCGGCCGCCAGCCCCACTGCCAGCAGGCCGACAGGGGCCGCTTCGACAATCGTCAGCCCCAGCCCGAACACCAGCAATGGTACCGCGAGAATACCGCCGCCCGCCCCGGTCAATGCCAGCACCACACCGATAATCGCGCCCAGACCAGCACCCAACAGTTGATGCTCAACCATGCGGGGCATCAGTCTTTTTCGGCTTGGCCAGCCACTCGCGCCCTTTGAGCATGCCGTGCCAGTACAGCGCAGGCAGCGCGCGTTCCTTCAGCCACCAGGCCAGTCGTGTCGGCTTGCGCCCATCCAGCAACCAGTTCGGGAAGCTCGGTGCGACCTTGCCGCCGTAAGTGAACTCGGCGAGCACGATCTTGCCCTTCTCGACGGTCAGCGGGCAGGAGCCATAGCCGTCATACGTGGCCGTTTCGCTCAGGCGGCCCAACGCCAGCAGCAGGTTATTGGCCACCACCGGCGCTTGCTTGCGCGCGGCGGCAGCGGTTTTCGCGTTGCTGGTGTTGGTGGCATCGCCCAGCCCGTGAACATTGGCGAATTGCCGATGCCGCAGCGTGGCAGGGTCCACATCTACCCAGCCGGCTGCATCGGCAAGCGGGCTGCGGCGGATGAAATCAGGCGCAGTCTGCGGGGGTACAACGTGCAACATATCGAAGCGTTGCTCGACGGTTTCGCTGCTGCCGTCCGGCAAACTGCGGATGAACGTCGCACGCTTGCCCGGCCCGTCGACTGACACCAGCCGATGGCTGAACCTGAGGTCGATGGCGTAGCGATCCACGTAGCTCATCAGCGCCGGTACGTAGTCCGCGACCCCAAACAGCACGCCGCCTGCGTTATAAAACTGCGTATTGATCTGCGCGAGGCGCCCGGCTTTCAGCCAGTGATCGCAGGACAGGTACATGGCCTTCTGCGGCGCACCTGCGCATTTGATCGGCATCGGCGGCTGCGTGAACAGTGCGCGACCTTGTTTCAGTTCCTGCACCAGTTGCCAGGTGTACGGCGCGAGGTCAAAGCGGTAGTTGGACGTCACGCCATTGCTGCCAAGGGTTTCGACCAGCCCGTCGATGGCGGCCCAGTCCAGCTTCAGGCCTGGGCAGACCACCAGTTGCTGATAGCCAATCGTGCGCCCGTCTTCCAGCGTCAGCGCGTTGTCCTGCGGTTCGAAGCTTGCCACCGCAGCCTTGATCCACTGCACGCCTTCAGGAATCAGCGACACCATACTGCGCGCCGTCGACTGCGGCTCAAAGATGCCGGCACCGACCATCGTCCAGCCTGGCTGGTAATAATGAGTGTCGGCCGGATCAATCAGCGTGATCTGCAGCGAAGCATCGCGGGCGAGCAGGCTTGCGGCGGTGGCGATACCGGCCGCACCAGCGCCGACGATCAGGATCTGGCAGGTGGTGTTCGAAGCATTCATTGCAGGATTTCCAGAAGCGGACAGGGTTCAGAGCGCATTGAGCGGGATCTTCAGATAGACGACGCCGTTGTCTTCCGGCTCCGGAAAGTGTCCGCAGCGCATGTTGACTTGCACCGACGGCAGCATCAGCACCGGCATTTCCAGCGTCATGTCGCGGGCTTCACGCATGTTGACGAACGTGTCTTCATCGATACCGTCACGCACATGAATATTGCAGGCGCGTTGCTCGGCGACGGTAGTCATGTATTTCAGCGCCCGACCATTGGGCAGGTAGTCGTGACACATGAACAGGACGGTCTGCGGCGGCAAGGCGAGCAGCTTGTGAATCGAGCGATACAGCGTGCGCGCATCAGCACCCGGAAAATCACAGCGGGCGGTGCCGTAGTCGGGCATGAATAATGTGTCGCCGACGAACGCGACGGTCTTGTCCCCGACCTGCACCAGATAGCTCATACAGGCCGGGGTGTGCCCCGGCGTGTGCATGGCTTTCACCTGCAGCGTGCCGATGGCGAAAGACGCGTCATCTTCCAGCAGCACATCGAACTGACTGCCGTTGCGTGCAAAATCGGATGGGGCATTGAACAGCGCACCGAAGGTTTTTTGCACCGCCGTGATGTGGCTGCCGATCACGATCTGCCCGCCGAGCTTCTGCTTCAAATAGGGCGCTGCCGACATATGATCGGCGTGTACATGGGTTTCGAAAATCCATTGCACGGACGCCTGCAAGGCACGCACCCGGCCGATCATCCGGTCGGCAGACTCGGTGCGTGTGCGACCGGATTTGGGATCGTAATCCAGCACGCTGTCGATCAGCGCGCACTGCTTGCTGTGCATGTCCATCACCAGATAACTGATGGTCCCGGTATCGCTGTCGAACAACGCTTCGACGTAAAGCTTTTCACCAATGATCATGCGCACTTCCCATGGCTGTAATCGCCTTCCAGGCCGCTGCGGCGGGCTGGGCGGTTGGCAGTCGTCATTTGGCAGTCTCGATGGACCTGCCGACAAAGCTGAAACGCCTACCGCTTAGTAACTGCAAGGGAAGGTCGGTTCTGTGGTTTATCCTGCCGCCAGTCAGATGGCCCTGACTGGCATGCCCCCTCACGTAACTCACACCCAACGCTCAGCGTTATGCATAAGCCCTGAAGAGATCAGGAAAGTCGTGCTTTTTGTGGGAGTACCCTCGAGTGTTCTACCTGAACGTCACAACCCCGCCCGCCAGCGATTCGACCCTTGCCAGCGACTCTACACGATAGCCCTGTGCATCCAGCTCGGCGCGACCGCCCTGGAAGGACTTCTCGATGACGATGCCCAAGCCGGCAACCGTGGCGCCTGCCTATTTGATGATCGAGATCAATGCCTGCGCGGCTTTACCGTTGGCCAGGAAGTCGTCGATGATCAACACCTTGTCGTTGCTGTTCAGATGGCGCGGCGAGATGGCCACGGTACTTTCCACCTGTTTGGTGAACGAGTAAACGCTGGCCGACAAGAGGTTCTCGGTCAGGGTCAACGACTGGTGCTTGCGGGCGAAGATCACCGGCACCCCCATGTTCAGGCCGGCCATCACTGCCGGTGCGATACCGGACGCTTCAATGGTCACGATCTTGGTCACGCCTGCATCGGCGAACCGCCGGGCGAACTCGTCACCGATGTCCTTCATCAACGCCGGATCGATCTGATGGTTGAGAAACGCATCGACCTTCAGCACCTGATCGGACAGTACGATGCCTTCTTCGCGAATCTTCTTGTGCAGTGCTTCCACTTCAATTCCCCGGCTGCGCCATTGCGCAATAAATGATCAAGTTCGTGTGTCGGCTAGCGTTTCAGCATGGCGCGAATGTCGGCCAGCGCGGTGTTGCCGCGCACCGCTTTGACTTCTGTCGGCGTGTCGTCGTTGCCTTCCCAAGCCAGATCGTCCGGAGGCAGTTCATCCAGAAAACGGCTGGGTGCGCAGTCGATGATTTCCCCGTACTGCTTGCGTTTGGCCGCGAAGGTGAACGCCAGGGTCTGCCGCGCGCGGGTGATGCCCACGTAGGCCAGACGGCGTTCCTCTTCGATGGTGTCGGCTTCGATGCTGGAGCGGTGCGGGAGGATCTCCTCTTCCATGCCCATGATGAACACATAAGGAAATTCCAGCCCCTTGGACGCGTGCAAGGTCATCATCTGTACGCCTTCGGCACCGTCTTCCTCCTCCTGCTGACGCTCGAGCATGTCGCGCAAGACCAGTTTGCCGATGGCTTCCTCGATGGTCATGCCGCCTTCTTCGTCCTTTTCCAGCGTGTTTTTCAGCGCTTCGATCAGAAACCAGACGTTGCTCATCCGGTAGTCAGCGGCCTTTTCGCTGGAGCTGTTCTGACGCAGCCAGTTCTCGTAATCGATGTCCATGACCATGCTGCGTAACGCGGCGATAGGGTCGTTCTGCGCGCATTGCTGGCGCACGCCATCCATCCAGCGTTTGAAGCGCTGCAAGCGGTCGGTGTAACGGCTGTCCAGGTGCGCACCAAGACCGATCTCGTCGGTGGCGGCGTACATCGATACTTTGCGCTCGGTGGCGTAGTTGCCCAGTTTTTCCAGCGTCGTCGAGCCGATTTCGCGGCGCGGAACGTTGATCACCCGCAGGAACGCGTTGTCGTCATCCGGGTTTACCAGCAGGCGGAAGTAGGCCATCAGGTCTTTCACTTCCTGACGGCCGAAGAAGCTGTTGCCGCCTGACAAGCGATACGGCACCTGATGGTGCTGCAGTTTCAGCTCGATCAGCTTGGCCTGGTAATTACCGCGATACAGAATGGCGAAATCGCTGTAAGGCCGGTCGGTGCGCAGGTGCAGGGTGAGGATTTCCATCGCCACCCGCTCGGCCTCGGCGTCTTCGTTGCGGCAGCGAATCACCCGGATCTCGTCGCCATGGCCCATGTCGGACCACAGTTGTTTTTCGAAAGCATGCGGATTGTTGGAGATCAGCACGTTGGCGCAACGCAGGATGCGGCTGGTCGAGCGGTAGTTCTGCTCGAGCATGACCACTTTCAGCGACGGATAATCGTCCTTGAGCAGCATCAGGTTTTCCGGCCGTGCACCGCGCCAGGCGTAGATCGACTGGTCGTCGTCGCCAACCACGGTGAACTGGTTGCGCGAGCCGATCAGCAGTTTAACCAGCAAGTACTGGCTGGCGTTGGTGTCCTGGTACTCGTCCACCAGCAGGTAGCGCACCTTGTTCTGCCATTTCTCCAGAACGTCGGGGTGTTCCTGGAACAGCTTGACCGGCACCAGAATCAGGTCATCGAAGTCCACCGCGTTGTACGCCTTGAGCGTGCGCTGATAATGCGTGTAGACGATGGCGGCGGTCTGTTCCTTGGGGTTACGAGCGTTTTCCAGCGCCTCGGCAGGCAGGATCAGGTCGTTTTTCCACGAGCCGATCATGTTCTTGATTTCGTCGACGCCGTCGTCGCCCGAATACTCTTTCTGCATGATGTCGGTCATCAGGGCCTTGACGTCCGTCTCGTCAAAGATCGAGAACCCCGGTTTGTAACCGAGCCGCGTGTGTTCCTTGCGGATGATATTCAGGCCCAGGTTATGGAACGTCGAGACCGTCAGACCGCGCCCTTCGCCGCCCCTGAGCAATGTGCCGACCCGCTCTTTCATCTCGCGCGCGGCCTTGTTGGTAAAGGTCATGGCGACGATGTACTGGGCGCGGATGCCGCAGTTCTGGATCAGATGGGCAATCTTGCGGGTAATCACGCTGGTCTTGCCGGAACCGGCACCGGCGAGCACCAAGAGAGGGCCGCCGACGTAGTTCACGGCTTCCTGCTGCCGGGGATTGAGTCGGGACATGGCGGTATGAAGCATCGTCTGCGAAAAAGGTCGAGCATTTTAACAGGCCCACGGTTTTGTGCAGCGATCATCGTCACCGGCAGTGACCGCTATCTAATTTTTCTGGTTTTGTTACATTTGCGCCGCGACGCGACGATACGTGTGCCTGTCACGCTCCCTGAAGCGTGCGGCCACCGATTTTTCCTTTGTACTTAGGAAGTTAGATTGCCTACGCCTGTCGAACCCTTGCAATTGCTATTGTTGGCGCACGAGCCTTTCTGGCAGGCGCTCTTGAGCGACTGCCTCACAGCGCCAGGCAGCAACATAACGCTGGTGTCAGCCACCCATTGGGATGCTTTCGATGTGCGTTATGGCAACGAGCGCAACACCGTGCTGTTGACAACACCCGAGCTGCAACCCCGTACCGGTAGCTGCCTGTTACCAACGGTTGTGCTGCTCGAAGAGGAACCGCTGGTCGGACCGAGTGGCGTCAGTGACTGGCTGGTGCGGGATTCGCTGACCGGCGATGCCCTGCGCCGATGCCTGCGTTACGTGCACGAACGCGGCCGTCTGGAAGACAGCCTGCGACGCCTGGCGGGTCAGGACCCGCTGACCGGCATCGCCAACCGCCAGGGTTTTCAGGTGCTGCTGGCGTCTCGTCTGGCCGAAGGCGGCGATCTGGCGCTAGGCCATCTTGACCTCGACAACTTTCGAAGTGCCAATGATTCACTGGGCCATCAGGCCGGTGACCGGCTGATCATGCAGGTCGTGGCCCGTCTGAAGAATCAGCTCGATGCCGGTGACCAGATCGCGCGTCTGGGCGGCGACGAATTCGCACTGCTGATCGACACCCGCAACACACCCGAACGCGCCATGCAGCTGGCCGAACGAATCACCGACGTGCTGTCCGAACCTTACTGGGTCGACGGTGAAAGCCTGTTGCTCGGCTGCAGCCTGGGAATTGCCCATTCGCAAACCGAACCTGAAGTCGACCCGCTGATGTGGCATGCGCATATTGCCATGCGTCAGGCCAAGAGCATGCAGGGCTGCACCTTCCACCTGTTCGACGAGCGCATCAGCCGCAACGCCCGCAGCCTCGCAGACCTCGAAGGTGAACTGCGACGCGCCTTGCGCCGCGACGAGATGGAGCTGCATTACCAGCCACGGCTTTGCCTGCAAACCGGGCGCATCGTCGGGCTGGAGGCACTGGTGCGCTGGCGTCATCACGAGCGCGGGCTGCTGCCGCCCAGCGAATTCGTGCCGCTGGCCGAACAGAGCGGGCTGATCGTGCCGCTGGGCTACTGGGTGATTTTCCGGGCGTTGCGCGATATGCAGGCCATGCGCGAACAGGGTTTTGCGCCTTTGCACATGGCAATCAACCTGTCGTTCCGGCAGTTTCAGGACAGCCAGCTACTCCCGACGCTCAGCCGTCTGATTGAAGAACACGACGTCGATGCGCGCTGGCTGGAATTCGAACTGACCGAAACTTCGGTTATGCGCCGCAGCGATCAGGTCAGGCAGACCATGGAAGCGCTGGGCCGGCTGGGTGTTCGTTTTTCGCTGGATGACTTCGGTACCGGCTATTCGTCATTCATGCACCTCAACAGCCTGCCCATCGCGCTGCTCAAGGTCGACATGGGCTTCGTCGGGCAGATGGAGTCACGCGAAGAGAACCGCAAACTGGTCCACGCGATGATCAATCTGGCGCACAACCTGAACTTGGAAGTGGTTGCAGAAGGCGTCGAAACGATCGGACAAATGGCCTTGCTGCGCAGTTTCGGCTGCGATCAGGTGCAGGGCTATCTGATCAGCAGGCCGCTGCCGATGGCGGCGCTGGTGAAGTATCTGCGCTCGGGAGCCGGCTACACGGAGGTATCGACGTCGGGATGACGGTGTGCCGGTTCAGCCCGGCACCGCCACGCCCGAGGCTTCCCGACGTAGCAGGCGAGCCGTCTTCCACTCGAACGCGTAAGTCAGCGCCGCCGCCGAGCAGAACAGGCCCAACGCCAGCCCCCACCACACGCCCGGTGCGCCCGCGTCAGCATAAAATCCGAGCAGCCACGCGGCAGGCGCAGCGATCAGCCAGTAGCAACCAAGGCCGATCAGGAACGTGGTCCGCGCATCCTTTAGCCCGCGAATCGCGCCCATCGCAATGGTCTGAGTGCCGTCGAAGAACTCGAACCACGCGGCGATTGCCAACAGCTTCGCCGCCAGCACGACAATCTCGGCAAATGCCGGGTCATCGAGGTCCAGAAACAGACCGATGACCCAATGCGGGGCCAGCCAGAACAGAATCCCGAACATCAACATCACGGTGCCGCCAAAACCGATGCCTACACGTCCGGCGGTGCGCGCCATGAGCATATTGCCAGCGCCGTAGTGCTGACCGATCCGCATGGTCACCGCATAGGAAATACCCACCGGAATCATGAACGCCATGGACACCGTCTGCAGGGCGATCTGGTGCGCCGCCATCTGCGTACTGCCCATTGCTCCCATGCAGAAGGCCGCGAAGGTAAAGAGCCCGACTTCTACTGCGTAAGTCCCGCCAATTGGCAGGCCGAGGCGCCACAGCTCTTTCAGATGACTGCGCGACAGCTTCGAGAGCCCTTTGCTGATCGGATACGCCGCATAGGCCGGATGCTGCTTGATGTGCCACGCCAGCGCCAGCGCCATGCAGTTGGTCACGACGGCGGTGACCAGGCCGATGCCCATCAACCCGAGGTTCGGCAAGCCGAGCCATTGATGAATCATCGCGTAATTGAGCGCGAAGTTGGCGACCGCGCCGGCCACGCTGATAGTCATGACCGGCCCCGCACGGCCCAGCGCACTGGTGAAGCCGCGCAGCGCCATGAAGCTGAGCAGACCGGGCAAGGCAAGGGGCAGGGTGATCAGAAATTGAGCAGCCATGTGCACGTTGGCTTCGGCCTGACCGAACTGCAACAGCACCGGTTCCAGGTTCCACAGCACCAATGCGGCCACCAGTGCCATGCCCCACGCCAGCCACAACCCGGCCTGCGTCAGACGCGTCGCCCCCTCGGTATCGCCGGCCCCATGGCGAATGGCAACCAGCGTACCGACCGCCGCCATCACACCGACACAGAAGAACGAGATAAAGCTATAGGTCGCCGCCCCCAGACCACCGCCAGCCAGCGCTTCGGGGCCGATCTTGCCCATCATGACGGTGTCGGTGAACACCATCAGCATGTGCGCCATTTGTGAAGCGATCAGCGGCCCGGCCAGGCGCAGGATAATCCAGAGTTCTTTGAGGGCGGGCTGCTGCATGTTGGGGGTGCTCTACGGCGAAGGACTAATGAGCCGCGTATTCTGGGCATTTAAACAATGGAGCACAAAACGATAAATCCGATGCTCAGCATGACTAAAACTCATCTGAAGCAATTTGCAGTAAAGTAACGCTTCATCGCCAGCAGGACGCGCCGCATGCCTCGCAGTCTTCCGCCACTTTATGCACTTCGGGCATTTGAAGCCGCCGCCCGGCATACCTCGTTCACCCGCGCAGCAGCAGAATTGTCGATCACCCAAAGTGCGGTCAGTCGACATATCCGCACGCTGGAAGAGTACTTCGCCTGTCGTCTGTTTCAGCGCAACGGGCGCAACCTGCAACTGACCGAGTCGGCACGCGCCCTGTTGCCCGGCGTGCGTGATGGCTTTCTGGCGCTGGAGCGGGCGTGCAGCACCTTGCAGACCGAAGAAGGCATCCTGCGCATGAAAACGCCCTCCACCCTGACCATGCGCTGGTTGCTGGCGCGGCTCAGCCGTTTTCGTCATCTGCAACCGGGCAATGAAGTGCAACTGACCAGCGCCTGGATGGACATCGACGCTGTGGACTTCACTCAGGAGCCTTTCGACTGCGCAATTTTGCTCAGCCATGGCCACTTTCCGGCGGACTGGGAAGCGACGCTGCTGTTCCCGGAGTTACTGATACCCGTGGGTGCGCCCACGTTATTGCAGGACCCGCCGTGGAATGTCGAGCGACTGGCCAGGGCCGAACTGCTGCACCCGACGCCGGATCGTCGTGACTGGCGCACCTGGCTCAACCGCATGGGCCTGGCTGACAAAGTCTCTCTGAAAGGCGGGCAGGTATTCGACACGCTTGAATTGGGGATGATTGCCGCAGCACGCGGTTATGGGCTGTCGATGGGCGACTTGCTGATGGTTGCCGAGGATGTCGCGCAGGCCCGCTTGAGCCTGCCGTGGCGCACGGCGGTGTTCAGCGGAGAAAACTATTATCTGGTCTGGCCACGTACCAGGCCCGGCGCAGAGCGCTTGAAGCGTCTCAGCGATTTTCTTCAGGGGGAAGTGAAGGCTATGGAATTGCCACTAGTTGAAGTCTTGCACTAAAAATTAGTTTAGTATTGAACTGCCACTACTGATTAATGTCTCGCTACGCCCTCAAGTAACGAAGTTGCTGGCCGAATAATTGTCTGACGACCGCCTGTCCGGTGGCGTAAAAACCCAACCTAAATTCGCTGAATGGTAAGCCAGGGAACCGGCAACTCCAGTCATTTGGCGTGGAGTGCCTATGTCCAAGCCCCGTACCAGAATCGCCTCGCAACTCGGTATTGCTCTAGCAGTGATCCTTGCCGTCGTGATCAGCGGCAGTACGCTGTTCGCCTTGAGATCCCTGGACGCGTCCAACCTGGTCATTCGCGAAGAACATATGTCGAGCGAGGCCCGGCTGCTCGCCGACCAGCTCAACACGTTTCACAGCACGCTGCGCGACAGCACCCAGCGCCTGAGCGGGTTGTTCGAGAAGCGCTTCGCCGAAGGCTTGACGCTACAAGCCGACAAGCCGGTGACCGTGGCGGGCACGTCGACGCCAGGCCTGTACCTGCGCGATGCCGCACTGAACAACGACTTTACCGAAGTGGATGAATTCCGCTCGCTGACCGCAGGCGTGGCGACGATTTTCGTGCGCAGCGGCGATGATCTGATCCGCATCAGCACCTCGCTGAGCAAGCAGGATGGCACACGCGCCATTGGCACCGTGCTGGACCGCAAAGGCGCAGCTTACGAGCGCTTGATGGCGGGTCAGAGCTATGTCGGCAAAGCGGTCCTGTTCGATCGCTATTACATGACCCAATACAGCCCGGTTCGCGACAGCAGCGGCAAGATCATAGCGGCACTGTTCGTAGGATTCGATTACACCGACGCGCAGAAAACCCAGTTCGATAACCTGAAGAATTTCCGCATCGGCTCTACCGGTTCGCTGGCCCTGCTGGACGAAAAAGGCAGCTGGCTGGTTCCGCCTGCGGGCGTCAAATCCCAGGAAGGTGCTGCGAAAGCAGTCGCCGACCTCGCCAGCAAACCCGGCAAGGCGCAGTTCTGGAGTGAAGGCGACGATGACTATTACAGCGTCGGTCAGCCGTTCGCCGGCGGCCCCTGGACGGTCATTGCCAGCATGCCGCGCGATGAAATCAGCGAAGTGACCTGGAATGTCGGCACCCAGTTGGCCATCGGCAGTCTGCTGGCCATGATTATCGCGGTGGTCAGCGCCATCTGGCTGCTGCGCAGCAAGCTGCGTCCGCTCTCCGAACTGGTTCGCCAAGCCGATGCGCTGGGCGCAGGCGATCTGAGCGTTCGCCTCAACGTGACCAGTAATGACGAAATCGGTCAGTTGTCCGGCAGCTTCAACAAGATGAGCGAAGCACTGTCGTCCATGGTCTCGCACATCCGTACTGCCGCGCAGGAAGTCAGCAGCCGCGCCCACGCACTGTCCGGGTTATCCGGCGGCGCTTATGAGGGCATGGAACAACAGTCCGGCGAGATCACCAGCATGGCCGGCGCGGTTGAAGAATTCAGCGCCACATCGATGAACATCGCTGACAACATGGGTAATACCGAGCGTCTGGCGCAGGAAAACGCGCAACAGACCCGCATCGGTCGCACCTCCATGGAAGAAGCGTCTTCCTCGCTGCAACAGATCGCAACCTCGTTGAGCAGCACCGCAAAAGTCATCGACACGCTGGGCCAGCGCTCGCAGGAAATCGGCAGCATCGTCGGGGTGATCACCTCGATTGCCGACCAGACCAACCTGCTTGCCCTCAACGCCGCCATCGAAGCAGCACGTGCCGGCGAACAAGGTCGCGGCTTTGCCGTAGTGGCCGATGAAGTGCGCAGCCTGGCATCACGCACCCGCGAAGCCACCGACGAAATTTCCGGCATGATCGCCAGCATCCAGCAGGAAACCGGCAACGCCATCAGCACCATGCAGCAGGGCAACACCCTGATGCAGGAAGGCCTGTCGCTGAACACCAAAGTGGCTTCAGCACTGGCGCAGATCGACGAACAGAGCCGCTCGGCCGGGCATCAGTTCGCAGCCATCACCACGGCGACTCAGGAACAAAGCAGCACCGCGACCATGCTCAGCAGCAACCTGCAAAGCATCGCCATGGCCAACAGCGAACAACGCCAGGTCATGTCCAACCTCGCGATCACCGCCCAGGAGCTGAACGGCCTGGCAACCGAATTGCGCAATGAGGTTGACCGGTTTCGTTGAGGGCTCTCGCTGCCTATTTGCTAGCTGATAGCTGACGCTCGTGCCAGAGCATTGGTACGAGAGTCAGTCAGACTTGTGTATCACGAAATTAAACAGTCGGCCGATAGCCAATAGCGTGCGCAGGCATATCTGCCTCATCTAACCCGTCAAGGACCTCAACCATGAAGCAATATGTTGAAAACTATCAGCCTACCGGGGGCTTCCTGCCTGCAACCGGCTATGTAGAAGGTGATTCGGTCTCTCCCAAGGCGATGATTTTCCATATTCTGAAAGATCTCAGTGCCGACGTAGAAGTGCTGGATATCGGCTTCGGTTCAGGAACACTGGGCACCCTGATCAAGGGCAACCCGGACACTGCGCACTGGTCGGTGGATGGCATCGATGGCTGGGAGGCCAACTGCCAGAATTCGCGGCTGTATGAAAATGCCACTTACCGCAATATCTGGCACGGAATGGCTCAGGAGTTGTCATCCGAACGACTCGCTCAGTACCGGATTATCTGCCTGCTTGATGTGGTCGAACACCTGACGGCCGACACGGCGAGATGGCTCGTGCGCACGCTGCTCTCCAGTCTGGGGCCGGATTCCTATCTGTTCATCAGCACTCCGCTGTGGTTCTACCCGCAGGACACTCAGCAGGAAGGTGATCTTGAGGAGCATCTGATCGGCGTGCCCGCGTCATCGATGATGGCGTTGTGTCCGCACCTGTATGCAGTCAACCAGCCGCTGATAGGCGGGTTTGTCTTCAGCCGTCGCAGTCTGGATTTCGTAGAGTTCTTCCAGCCCACTGCAGACAAATCGTTTTCGTACGAGAAAGGCACCAAAGTCGCCAAAGCCGTCGGGATGAAACTCGACCCCAACGTCGCTTTCGCCATGGACTGACCCGGCAAGCGACCTGTCGCCTGCGGGCGACAGAGGTCACGGTGAACGTAAGGGCAGGAGCGAAGTCTGTTAAACATACCGGCCCGCCAGGAAAGCTGTTTTATGCGTTGCCTGCTGTTCGCTTGTCTGCTCCTCGGTTCACTCCCTTCGTTTGCCCTTGTCCGTCTTCAGGTCGAGGGCTATCTGCTGCCCAATGGTTTGCAAATCCTCCTCAAGCCCGGCTACGAAAAAGGCCATGTCGCGATTCGGCTGGTTGTCGGCATCGGTTTCGACGATTTCTCCTGCGCGGACAAAGAACTGCCGCATCTGCTCGAACACCTGCTGTTCAGCGGGGTGGATGACAGTGGCGAAGGCGGGCTCGAAGAGCGCATGCAGGCACTCGGCGGCGAGTGGAATGCGTATACCAGCAATGCCGACACGACCTTTGTGATTGAGGCCCCGGCGCGCAACCAGCGCAAGGTGCTGGACCTGCTGCTGGAAATCATGACCCGAACCGAGCTGAGTCAGGCGCGACTGGACGGCGTCAAACGTGTGGTCGAACGTGAAGACGGCGGGCACTTCTCGCACTTGCAGCACCTGCTCGATCAACGCGACTCCGGACGCAGCGCCAGCAGCCGGCTGGCCGTGGAACTGGGTTTGAAATGCGCTGAACGCCCCGAGGTCGACAATATCCGGCTGGAGCATGTCGAGGACGTTTTTGCCAACTGGTACGCCCCCAACAACATGACGCTGATCGTAGTGGGCGACCTGGACAAGCTGCTGCCGGCCTATCTGGAACGCACGTTCGGCAAGCTGGCACCCACCGACCCGATCGATCACCCGCCCTTGGCGCAAAGCAATGGCGCTGCCGAACCACGTCGCGAGTTGCAAAGGGGCGGGCTGGGCGCCAACGCCAAACTGCATTTGATCTATCCTGAGCCTCAACTCGATGATCAGCACGATGAGACGTGGGATCTGGTCAAAGCGTATCTCGACTGGGCGCTCTACACCGAGCTGCGCCTGAAGCACGGCCTGTCCTATGGTCCCTCGGCAGAACGCGAAGTGTTTGGCGACGTCGGTTTTCTGAGCCTGAACGCCGATGTCGAGCGTGAAGATGTCACCGAAGCCGAGCAGGATATCCGGGCCATGGTCGAGCGGTTGCAGAAGGAAGGCATGCAGCCCGCCACGTTTGCCCGACTGCAACAACTCGCCATTGACCGGCAATCGTGGGCCACGCAGGGCAACAGTGCGCTGGCCGAGTACTATTGGAGCGCGCTCAACGATTACGAAAACGGGCGTTTCGGCGATCCGGCAAAACGTATCAAGGCGGTGAGTCTGGAAAAAGCCAACCAGGCCATGCGCCAGCTACTCGCTCAGCCTGGTTATATGCGTATCGAAAAACCGTTATTCAGCTACGACGGCCTGTACGGGTTGCTGGCGGGAATACTGGGCTTGATCGTACTGCTGGCCTTGTGGCGTTGGCGGGTACGAAAAAAATAGAAGGCTGACGCCGGATTGCGCCTCCGAGGCAGGCACCGCGCAGTGTTGGTATGCTGCGCGGTTTTTTGTATGAATCCACTTGAGTGAACGACCCAAATGCTTGATCTGAACCGCTATGTGACACCCGTGCTCGATTTGATGCAGCGTTATCCGGGGCTCATTGCGGCGTTTGGTTTCGTTTCCGGGATCGCCAGTTTCATTCTGGTCGACCGCCAAGAGAGCCTGGCCACCTGGATCGCGGTGGTGATGCTGATCAGCTGGCTGTGGTTGATGATCGAAAACACCATGGTCGGCCTGCTCAACAAGGCACTGGGCCGCGAAATCCCGCAGGGCCTGCTGCGCTACGGCACGCAGATGATCCATCAGGAAAGCCTGTTTTTTGTCCTGCCGTTCTTTTTCATTACCACCACCTGGAACAGCGGCCAGGCCGTTTTTACTGCGGTACTCGGGGCCGCCGGGCTGATTTCGATCATCGACCCGCTCTACTACAAATGGCTGGCACCGCGACGCTGGCTGTTCATGACGCTGCACACCCTGACGCTGTTCGCTGCGCTGCTCACCGCGCTGCCGATCATCCTGCACCTGACCACCGCCGAGAGCTACAAGCTGGCACTGGGCGTGGCGATGCTGTTGTCGGCACCCAGCCTGATGGCGAATTTTCCGCTCAACACCTGGCGCAGCGCGCTGACCGTCATCACGATGATTCTGGCCATCGGCGCCGCGGGCTGGCTGCTGCGCTTCTGGGTGCCACCGGCGACGCTCTGGCTGACCGAGGTGGCCGTCAGCCCGGATTTCGATAACAAGAATCGCACGCCAGGCGACAGCATCTCGCTGATCAGCGCCAGGCAATTACGCAACGGCGGCTTGTACGCCTACACCGCCATCAACGCCCCACGCGGCCTGGATGAGCGCATTTACCATGTGTGGTGGCACGAAGGTCAGGAGATGGACCGAATCGCCCTGGACATCCACGGCGGGCGCACGGAAGGCTATCGCGCCTGGACGCGCAAGCAGAACTTCCCGCAGGACGTCACGGGTCGCTGGCAGGTTAGAGTGCTGACGGAGGATGGACAAATGATCGGCGTACTGCGCTTTGTGGTCACCGATAACGATCAACCGGCAGTCAAGCGACCTACCGGCAGGCTGATCAAACTCAAGCCGGGCGGCGATTCGAGCGAAGAAGCAGTGCCTGAAGCGGTGCCTGCGCAGCCTCCGGCGAGCGAGCCCAGGCAGAATGCTGCGCCTGCACCGGCCGAGGCAGCACCGCCTGAATCGCCGCCCGCAGCGCCAGCGCCATAGTGCGTTAGCTGGCAGTGGCGCCGAAGAACCAGTAGCAGACGAAGATCGCGGCCACAACGCCGGAAAACTCCGCCAGCAGCGCGCAACCCACCGCATGGCGGGCGCGCTGAATGCCCACTGCGCCGAAATACACTGCCAGCACGTAGAAGGTGGTTTCGGTGCTGCCCTGAATCGTGGCGGCAGCCAGTGCGGCGAAGCTGTCCACGCCTTGGGTCTGCATGGTTTCGATCAGCAAGGCGCGAGCAGCGCTGCCGGAGAACGGTTTGACCATCGCGGTGGGCAGCGCATCGACAAAACGCGTGTCCAGCCCCAACCACTGCACCACATGCCGAATGCCTTCCAGGCCGAAGTCCAGCGCACCGGAGGCACGCAGTACGCCCACCGCGCAGAGCATGGCGACAAGATAGGGAAGCAGACTCTTGGCGACGTCGAAACCTTCTTTTGCGCCTTCGACGAAGGCCTCGTAAACCAGTACTTTGCGCAGCGTGCCGATGAGCAGAAACATCATGATCAGGCCGAACAGGGTCAGGTTGCCGAGGATCGATGACAAGCCCGCCAGCGCAGCCGCCGACAGTGTGCCAAGAAAAGCCATGAACGTGCCGAGCAGCAAGGCGCCGGGGATCAGATAGGCCAGCACCACCGGGTCCCAAAGACGCAGACGCTGCATGAACGCGACTGACAGCAGGCCGACGATGGTCGAAACACTGGTCGCCAGCAGGATCGGCAGAAACACCAGCGTCGGGTCCGGCGCTCCTTGTTGGGCGCGATACATGAAGATCGTCACCGGCAGCAGGGTCAGAGACGAGGCGTTGAGCACCAGAAACAGGATCTGCGCGTTACTGGCAGCGTTTTTGCTGGGATTGAGCTCCTGCAACGAACGCATGGCTTTGAGGCCGATCGGCGTGGCTGCGTTATCCAGCCCCAGAGCATTGGCAGCAAAGTTGAGGGTAATCAGACCCAGCGCCGGATGGCCCGGCGGGACTTCCGGCATCAGGCGCAGAAACAGTGGCCCGAGCACCTTGGCCAGCCAGTCGACGATGCCTGCCTTTTCCGCAATACGCAGAAAGCCCAGCCACAGGGTCAGCGTACCGAACAGCAGCACCATCACCTCGACCGACAGCTTGGCCATGGCGAAGATGCTTTCGACCATCGCCGCAAAAATGCCCGCGTTGCCGCCCACCAGCCATTGCACCAGCGCGGAAATCGTCGCCACGACAAAAAAACCAAGCCACAGGCCATTAAGCATCGGAAAAGTCCCTCACAAGATGCGGGGATGATAGCGGCGGGCTGCGCCGGAGGGAAATCGGCTGATGCTGCGCGGCGCAATAAAGAGCAGACGCGGAGCGTCGCACGATAGTCGAGTTCCGATAAGCAGGCACAACGCGGCTTCTGCCCGGAGGGCGTGGGAGCTTCAGGAGGTTACGACGGCTGCGATGGGCTGCGAAGCGGCCCTGAAACAGGCCGCTTCGGTTGTGTCTGATACACCGGGGCGGCTGGTTTTACTGCCGGTTCCCGGCAGATCGCGGACAAGTCCGCTCCTACAAAAATCGGCAGTTCGCGGACTATCGAAGCGTCGTCCGGTCCACTTTCACGGCCTTCGGCCAGAATCAAAAGCAGACCTATGTATGACGATGAGCTTAAAGCGTGGGAACGATACCCGGCGTGTTCAACGCCCGGCCAGCAACGCCTGACCACGAACCACGGCGGCGCGGACTTGTTCGGGGGCGGTGCCGCCGATGTGGTTACGGGCGTTGACCGAGCCTTCCAGGGTCAGCACGGCGAACACGTCCTGCTCGATCTGATTGCTGAACTGGCGCAGCTCTTCCAGGCTCATCTCCGCGAGGTCTTTGCCGGTTTCGACGCCGTACTTCACGGCATGGCCGACGATTTCGTGGCAGTCACGGAAGGGCAGGCCGCGGCGCACCAGATAGTCGGCCAGATCGGTCGCCGTGGAGAACCCGCGCAGCGCCGCTTCGCGCATGATCGCGTGCTTCGGCTTGATCGCAGGGATCATGTCGGCGAACGCGCGCAACGAGTCGCGCAGCGTGTCGGCAGCGTCGAACAGCGGCTCTTTGTCTTCCTGATTGTCCTTGTTATAGGCCAGCGGCTGGCCCTTCATCAACGTCAGCAGGCCCATCAAGGCGCCGAAGACACGGCCGCTCTTGCCGCGTACCAGCTCAGGCACGTCAGGGTTTTTCTTCTGCGGCATGATCGAGCTGCCAGTGCAGAAACGGTCCGGCAGATCGATGAACTGGAACTGCGCACTGGTCCACAGCACCAGTTCTTCCGAGAAGCGCGACAGGTGCATCATCGCGATGGACGCGGCCGAGCAGAATTCGATAGCGAAATCGCGATCCGATACGCCGTCCAGCGAGTTGCCGCCCACGGCGTCGAAACCCAGCAGTTTGCAGGTCAGTTCGCGGTCGATCGGGTAGGTGGTGCCCGCCAGCGCAGCGCTGCCCAGCGGCATGCGGTTCAGGCGCTTGCGGCAGTCGACCAGACGCTCGTAATCGCGGCTGAGCATCTCGAACCAGGCCAGCATATGATGACCGAATGTTACCGGCTGAGCCGTCTGCAAGTGCGTGAAACCGGGCATGATGGTTTCCGCTTCGCGCTCGGCCTGCCCCAGCAAACCTTGCTGCAGACGGGTGATTTCACTGAGGATCAGGTCGATTTCGTCACGCAGCCACAGGCGAATATCGGTGGCCACCTGATCGTTGCGGCTGCGACCGGTGTGCAGCTTTTTGCCGGTGATGCCGATGCGATCGGTCAGGCGTGCTTCAATGTTCATGTGCACGTCTTCCAGATCGACGCGCCACTCGAAGCTGCCGGCCTCGATCTCGGCCTGAATGGTGTGCAGGCCGTCAACGATGGTATCGCGCTCGGCGTCGGTCAGCACGCCCACCTTGGCCAGCATCGTGGCGTGGGCGATGGAGCCCATGATGTCGTGGCGATACAGGCGTTGATCGAAGGTGACGGAGGCAGTGAAGCGCGCGACGAACGCGTCGACGGGTTCACTGAAGCGGCCGCCCCAGGACTGGTTGGTCTTGTCGGTGCTCATGGATTCGCTCGTTGCTCTACAGAAAGTGGCGTGCCCGGTACCTGGCACAAGGGCGATAGCGATGATAACAGGGTTGATGCTTTTTTATTCCCGGATGGCTTGCTGCTGACGAGGCCAGGGCAGAGACTGCACGCATGCAGACCAAACCGTTGAAACACCCTGCCAGGCCCGTCCCCGGCAAAGACTTTTTCCTCCCTGAACTGTGCCTGCCGCAGGCATTGCTGGTGCTCGTGGTACTGGCCGAGCTGCTGGTTCTGATTCTGGTGCTGGTGGAACCGATGCGCAGCGGTTTCGACTGGGTACGCCTGGCGCTCATGTCGCTGTTCGTGCAATGGATCGTGCTGCTCTCGGCGGCGCTGCTCTGCGGGCTGCGCCCATGGCTGGCACGCCTTACGCCAGGGCTGGCCGGCATGCTCAGCTGCCTGTTGGTGGTCGGCCTGACGCTGCTCTGCACCGCCGTCACTGATGTGTGTCAGCTCACCGGACGGATTTCCGTCAGCGGCATGGTCGAGCGTTATCTGCGTTACTCGACCATCGCCCTGATCATGTCCGCCCTGATGCTGCGCTATTTCTACTTGCAGAGTCAGTGGCGCAAACAGCAGCAAGGTGAGTTGCGGGCGCGCATCGAATCGTTGCAGGCGCGCATCCGCCCGCACTTTCTGTTCAACACCCTCAACAGCATCGCGAGCCTGGTCGCCAGCGACCCGGTCAAGGCGGAGCAGGCGGTACTGGATCTGTCAGACCTGTTTCGCGCCAGTCTGGCCAAGCCCGGAAGCCTGGTAACGTGGCGTGAGGAGCTGGCTTTGGCAAAACGATATTTATCGATTGAGCAATATCGTCTCGGCGAGCGTCTACAGTTGGACTGGAGAGTGAGTGCAATTCCTGATGACTTGCCGATTCCCCAGCTAACCTTGCAGCCATTACTTGAAAACGCTTTGATTTATGGCATTGCTCCGCGTATCGAAGGGGGCGTAGTAACAGTCGAAGCAGACTATGAAGAGGGAGAGTTCATATTGAGCGTCAGCAATCCCTATGAAGAAGTTGCCACTCGGCAGACTTCCAACGGTACTCAACAGGCCCTGACAAATATCGGTGCACGTATTGCGGCACTTTTTGGTCCGCACGCCAGTCTGAGCGTGGAGCGCCGTGACGGTCGTCACTACACCTGTCTACGCTATCCTTGTGCGAGACTCACGCAGGAAGCCAGAGCTATATGAATGTCCTGATCGTTGATGACGAACCCCTGGCCCGCGAGCGACTCAGCCGCATGGTCAACGAAATCGAGGGTTACCGAGTACTGGAATCCAGCGCCTCCAATGGTGAAGAAGCCTTGGCGCTGATTGAAACCCACAAGCCGGATATCGTGTTGCTCGATATCCGCATGCCGGGCCTTGATGGCCTGCAGGTCGCGGCTAAGCTGTGCGAGCGGGAAGCGCCGCCCGCCGTCGTGTTCTGCACCGCGCACGACGAATTTGCCCTGGAAGCTTTCCAGGTCAGCGCGGTCGGTTATCTGGTCAAGCCTGTGCGCTCCGAGCACCTTGCCGAAGCGTTGCGCAAAGCCGAGCGCCCAAATCGTGTTCAACTGGCGGCGATGACCCGTCCTGCCGCCGAAAGCGGTTCAGGCCCACGCAGTCATATCAGCGCCCGGACCCGCAAGGGCATCGAGCTGATTCCGCTGGATCATGTGATCTATTTCATCGCTGATCACAAATACGTCACCCTGCGCCATGAGGGTGGTGAAGTGCTGCTGGACGAGCCGTTGAAAGCGCTGGAGGATGAATTCGGCGACCGGTTCGTGCGTATCCACCGCAACGCACTGGTGGCCCGCGAGCGAATAGAGCGCTTGCAACGCACGCCACTGGGGCATTTTCAGCTGTTCCTCAAGGGGCTCAACGGTGACGCTCTGATTGTCAGCCGCCGCCATGTGGCGGGCGTTCGCAAGATGATGCAGCAACTGTAGGCGTCCCGCAGCCTTGCAGGCCGAGGCCGAGTCACAGAACTGACTGACGTTTCAGAACTGTGTGTTTTCCGGCTTTTCCATCGCCAGCCTTCTTTTCGCTTCCTCAGCCACTGGCCGATTCGTCGCTCGGAATCAGTAGGCTGACGCAAGTTTTCAGGCAGCACTGAAGTCGTTCCGGCTGAGCTGTTATTATCCGTCGCATCTATTCAGTACGGATTGTTCAATGTCCTCTCGCGAAATCCGCATTGCCACCCGCAAAAGCGCGTTGGCCCTCTGGCAGGCCGAATACGTAAAAGCGCGTCTGGAGCAGGCTCATCCGGGCCTGATCGTTACGCTGGTGCCCATGGTCAGCCGTGGCGACAAGCTGCTGGACTCACCGCTGTCGAAAATCGGCGGCAAAGGCCTGTTCGTCAAAGAGCTGGAAACGGCGCTTCTGGAAAACAACGCCGACATCGCCGTGCACTCGATGAAAGACGTGCCGATGGACTTCCCGCCAGGGCTGGGCCTGTTTTGCATCTGCGAGCGTGAAGACCCGCGCGATGCATTTGTATCCAATACCTTCGACAGCCTCGAAACGCTGCCTGCCGGAAGTGTGGTCGGTACCTCCAGCCTGCGTCGTCAGGCGCAACTGCTGGCGCGACGCCCGGACCTGCAAATCCGCTTCCTGCGCGGCAACGTCAATACCCGGCTTGCCAAACTGGATGCCGGTGAATACGACGCGATCATCCTCGCCGCTGCCGGTTTGATTCGCCTTGGCTTCGAAGACCGGATCACCTCTTCGATCAGCGTCGACGACAGCCTGCCCGCAGGCGGACAGGGCGCGGTCGGTATCGAATGCCGCAGTGTCGATGCCGAAATCCACGCCTTGCTGGCGCCGCTGCATCACGAAGACACCGCTGTGCGCGTGATTGCCGAGCGCTCGCTGAACAAGCACCTCAATGGCGGCTGCCAAGTGCCCATCGCCTGCTACGCCGTGCTGGAGGGCGACAACGTCTGGCTGCGCGGTCTGGTCGGCGATCCGTCCGGCAGCCTGCTGCTGCATGCCGAAGCGCGAGCACCGCAGACAGCGGCCCAGGCGCTGGGCGTGGAAGTGGCCGAAGCGCTGCTGGCACAGGGTGCAGCCGACATCCTCAAGGCCGTCTACGGCGAGGCCAACAACCCATGAATGGCTGGCGTCTACTGCTGACCCGTCCTGCCGAAGAATCGGCGGCGCTGGCCAGAGTGCTGGCCGATGCCGGAATCTTCAGCAACAGTTTGCCGCTGCTTGAAACCGAGCCTCTGCCCTTGACGCCTGCGCAGCGTTCGATCATTTTCGAGCTGCTCGATTATTCTGCTGTGATCGTGGTCAGCAAGCCCGCCGCGCGTCTGGCCATCGAGCTGATCGACGAAGTGTGGCCGCAACCATCCCTGCAACCCTGGTTCAGTGTGGGTTCAGCTACCGGGCAGATACTGCTGGATTACGGCCTGCAAGCGAGCTGGCCGGAGCAGGGCGATGACAGCGAGGCCTTGCTCGAACTGCCGCGTTTGAAACAGGCCATTGCCACCCCGGGAAGCCGCGTGTTGATCATGCGCGGTGACGAAGGACGCGAGCTGCTGGCCGATCAATTGCGCGAGCAGGGCGTCGATGTCGACTACTTGGCGTTGTACCGGCGCTACCTGCCGCAGTACGCTCCCGACACCCTGTTGCAGCGTGTGACGTTGGAACGCTTGAACGGGCTGGTGGTCAGCAGTGGGCAGGGTTTTGAACATTTGCTGCAAATGGCGGGTGATTCATGGCCGGATCTGGCCGGTTTGCCATTATTTGTACCGAGCCCCCGAGTTGCCGACATTGCGCGTGCAGCCGGTGCCCGAACCGTTATTGATTGCCGTGGCGCCAGCGCCGCGGCATTGCTGGCAGCGTTGCGGAATCAGCCTCAGCCTGCCGTGAAGGCGTATTGATCGACACTTGTCGTTTACGCTATTACGCCAAAATGCAAAGGATGGGATACGTGAGCGAAACAGCCTTGCCTAAAGACGAAGAATCGTTGTTGAAAACGTCGACCCCCACGCCCGACCCTGTGCGCGTCGAGCGTACCGGCAGCCGCAGCAGCAGCCTGGTGATCCTCGCCTTGCTGCTCGGCATTGCCGGCGTCGCCGTCGCGGGCTGGGGAGTCTGGCAGCTGCGCATGTTGCAGGCCGGGCACCAGCAACAGCGCGGGCAGGTTCAGGACATCGCCGAACAGACGCTGGTGCTGGCGCAGAACGACCAGCAACTGAGCGCACGTCTTGCGCAACTTCCGCCTGCCGATCAACTGGAAGACAGCCGTCGCCTGGTGGCGCAGTTGCAGGGCGACCAGCAACGCCTGAGCCAGCGTCTTGAAACCGTGCTGGGCGCCAGCCGCAAAGACTGGCGTCTGGCCGAAGCCGAACACTTGCTGCGGCTTGCCAGCCTGCGCCTCTCAGCGTTGCAGGACGTCAACAGTGCGCAGGCGCTGGTTCAGGGTGCCGATGAAATTCTGCGTGAACAGGACGATCCAGGTTCGTTCGCCGCACGCGAGCAACTGGCCAAAAGCCTCGCCGCGCTGCGCAGCGTCGAGCAGCCGGATCGCACCGGACTGTTCCTGCAACTGGCTGCACTGCGCGAGCAGGCCGTTCAGCTCAACACGCTGGCCCCCGAGTACGAAGACAACGGTCAGTTATTGCCGGGCCTGACCGAAGACAAGACTGAAAACAGCCAATGGTCGCGCTGGTGGGATCAGATTTCCCATTACTTCCGCATCGACTTCAATGCCGACAAGGACATCCGTCCGGTTCTGGCAGGACAAAGCCTGTCGCAGGTGCGTCTGGCGTTGAGCCTTGCCCTTGAGCAGGCGCAATGGGCCGCGCTTAACGGTGAGCCACAGGTGTATGCCAAAGCCGTTGCCGAGGCGCAAAGTGTGCTCAAGGCCAATTTCAGCCAGGAAGACCCGCAAAGCAAAGCGCTTAGCCAGGGCCTGGAGGCTGTGGCCAGCAAACCGGTATCGGTCAAGACGCCTGACCTGGCGCCAACCCTGAGCGCCGTGCAGGCTTATCTTGAGCGCCGCCATGCCGTCGGCCAGCCAGCCGAGGCGCAGCAGGGGACAAGCCGATGAAGCGCTTTTATGTGCTGTTGTTCATCGCCATCGTCGCTGCGGCGCTTATTGGCGTTGCCATAGCGGACCACGCCGGCTATGTGCTGATCGCCTACAAGAACTTCCGCTACGAATCGAGCCTGTGGGCGACCCTGGCGCTGCTGCTTGCGGTGATGCTGGTGATCTTCCTCGTCAGGCTGGTGATCACTTTGCTGACCACCTCAGGCGGCGTGGTTAACCCATGGTCACGTCGCAACCGTCATCGTCGCGTGCAAATGGCTATCGAACAGGGCCAGATGGACCTTGCCGAAGGTCGTTGGGCCAGCGCGCAACGTCATCTGCAACGCGCGGCCGAAGTCGATGCGCACCCGCTGCTGTATTACATCGGTGCTGCACGCGCGGCCAATGAGCAAGGGCGCTACGAAGACTGCGACAGCCTGCTGGAGCGCGCTCTTGAGCGCCAGCCACAGGCCGAACTGGCAATTGCCCTGAATCACGCTCAATTGCAGCAGGACCGTGGTGACACCGACGGTGCGCTGATCACGCTCCAAGCCATGCAGCAGCGCCATCCGCATAACCCGCAGGTGCTGCGCCAGTTGCAGCGCCTTTATCAACAGCGTGGCGACTGGTCCGAGCTGATTCGTCTGCTACCCGAGCTGCGCAAGGACAAAGTTCTGCCCCCCAAGGAACTTGCCGAGCTGGAGCGCCGCGCCTGGGGTGAAAACCTGACGCTGGCCGGTTATCGCAATGACAGCGAGGGGACCCTGACCGGCCTGCCTTCGCTGGAACAGGCGTGGCAAAGCCTGAGCGCTGCGCAGCGCCAGGAACCGCAGCTGGTGCTTGCCTATGCCGATCAATTGCGTCGCCTGGGCGCCGAGACTCAGGCAGAAGAGGTTCTTCGCACAGCAATCAAACGCGACTACCACAGTCACCTCGCGCGCCTGTATGGGCTGGTGCGTGGCAGCGACCCACTGAAGCAGCTACAGGCTGCGGAAGGCTGGCTCAAGCATCACCCGAGCGATCCAAGCCTGTTGCTGAGTCTGGGCCGCATCTGTCTGCAAGGCAGGTTGTGGGGCAAGGCGCGCGACTATCTCGAGAGCAGCCTGCGCCTGCAACGCAATCCCGAAACCTGTGCAGAGCTGGCGCGGTTGTTGGCGCAGATGGGCGAGACGGATCGCAGCAATCAATTGTTCCAGGAAGGTCTGGGTCTGCTGGATGAGCGCTTCCTGTCACGACCGCTGCCTGCGCTGACCCAAGGCTGAATCCATCCAGGGCCCTGCTTAAGGGCTCTTTTACCCTGAAAACCAGCAAACATAGGCATGTGGGAATTCTCCTACATGGATGTGTAAAAGAACCGCATGACAGCGTGTTCATTTTCTTCGTTAAACAGCGAAGCATCCGCACACCGCCACCTTGAAAGCCTCTCGTCCTTTCCTCTACCGTAATCGTCTCGTCCTTTGTTACGGATTTGCCATGTATCTGGCTCGCACACGCTTCCTGTATTTCCTGGTATCGCTGGCCTGCGCATTGATCATCGGCACCGCTTTCTACCTTCAGCACACCTTTGGCCTCGAACCCTGCATCCTGTGTGTCTTGCAACGGGTTGTGTTTGTCACGTGTGGTGTTCTGGCGCTGGCTGCCGCCTGCCACGCGCCGGGCAAGACCGGTTTGCGTCGTTACACCCTCGGGCTGCTGCTGGTCGCGCTGGCAGGCGTGGGTGCGGCAGGTGCTCAAGTGTGGCTACAGACTGCCTCGGTCGATCAATTGATACCGTTCATTGCAAGGCTGGAACATTTACTGAGCCTTCTGTCGCTCGACGCGTGCGTCGACCGGCTGCGCAGCGACGCCATGCTGTGTGCTGAAATCACCTGGTCCTTGTTTGGCATAACCCTGCCGGAGTGGAGCCTGCTGGCTTTTACCGGGTTCACCGCCGTATCGCTGTATCCACTTTTCAGCGAATTGCTCGGCTGGCTGGCCGCCAAAAGTCGGGGAGAGTATTAAACGCTTGTATGAACTTTATCTCCTGCGTACCTTGATGGCCTTACCGAGCGGGCATAATCTGGGCCGCACGCGTCACTGGAAACAGGCTGTCCTGACGCACCATCAAGCCTGCTCCTTGTTTGTCATCAAGGCTGGCACAGGACCGCACGCCCCCGAAGGGAAGAGAGAAAACCATGCTGGAAAGTTGTCAGAATGCTCAGGAACGCTGGGGTGGAGTCAATAAGCTGATTGATCGCTGGCTGGAAAGCCGTCTCGAACTGATCGAAGCCTACGATGCGCTGGGCGACACGCCCGAAGCCCTTGCCGCCGACCTGGACGGTTTGCAGAATCTGTGCGGGATTCTGGTGGATTACGTTTCAGCCGGGCACTTCGAAGTCTACGAACAGCTTGGCGATGAAGCCCGAGCCTTCAATGACCAGCGCGGGCTCGAACTGGCGGACACTATCTATCCCCGTCTGGATGTCATCACCAAGTTTGCGCTGGCCTTCAATGATCGTTGCGACAAGGGCGATTGCTCGGACGCTGCGGTCGTTGCCAAGGAGTTCAACCAGCTGGGTCGCTTGCTGCATGAGCGCTTCGAACTGGAAGACTGCCTGATCGAAGTGCTGCACACCTCGCACAAGGAAGAGCTCGCCGCACAGGCGTGACGCTGGAACGCAGGATCGCCAAGGGTGCTTTTTGCACCCTTTTGTTTATATGCGGCGAGCTTGTCGTCGCTTATTGTGAAACGGCGACCAGCTCGATTTCGAATACCAGCGGCGTGAACGGGTCGATCAGATCACCCGCCCCCTCGGCCCCGTAGGCCTGATCCGACGGAATAACCAGCCGCCATTTCGCACCTGTCGGCATGTTCTGCAGCGCAGTGGTCCAGCCACTGATCACGCTGTCGAGCCTGAACCACTGTGGCTGCGCACTCTGGTCGAAGATCGTACCGTCCGGCAGCCGCCCGACGTAGCGCACTTCCACTCGGCCATTGACGTCCGGTTTGGGGCCGGTCCCGGGTGTCAGTTCGGTCATGAGAATGCCGTCGGCCAGCACCTTGACGCCCGGCTTGGCCTTCTCGCTGTCCATGAACGTGCGTTCTGCCTTGAGGGCTGCCTCGGTGGGCGCGTCGGTACCTGAAGTCTCGGCTTGCGCGATCGCCGCGTCGTGCTCGCGCAGAAGCTGATCGATGCGCTCTTGCTTGAGAGCCAGCGGCTTGCCTTGATAAGCCTGCTTCAAACCTTCTACCAACGCCTTGAGATCAAGGTCCGGGACTTCCTGATGCAGACGCTCGCCAAGGCTTGCGCCCAGGCTGTAAGCCAAGTCATGACTGTCACTGGAGGGCGGCGTTTCGGCAGCCTGGGCCAGGGGTAGCAAGAGGAACAACGACGTTAACAAGTAGCGCGACATTAATGCTCTCCGGCCTGGGAAGTCAGCGATTATGCCAGCGTCAGGGCGTGTAGTGATCAGTCTTGAAAGGTGAATTTCACGATACCTGCGCAGTGTCGCGCCGTAATCATTTTTTGCAGTATGCAACAGCGCCCTGTTAGTGGTGTCAAGATGCCCTAGCGGCGATGCGCGCAGAAGCCTAGTATGAGCCGCAATTTCGTCACCCAGGAGGTAAGTCATGTCGGCCAAAAAGAAGCCAGTAAATACTCCGTTGCATTTGCTCCAACAATTATCGGGCAGCTTGCTTGAACATCTGGAAGACGCCTGTTCCCAAGCTTTGACTGATGCCGAGAAATTGCTCGCCAAGCTTGAGAAGCAACGCGGCAAAGCGCAGGAAAAACTGCACAAGTCCCGCACCAAACTGCAAGACGCCGCCACCGCCGGGAAGGCCAAGGCGCAGACCAAGGCAAAAGATGCCGTGGCTGAACTGGAAGAATTGCTGGATGCGCTCAAGGAGCGTCAGACCGAAACCCGCACTTACATTCTGCACCTCAAGCGTGATGCTCAAGAGAGCCTGAAGCTGGCCCAGGGTATCGGCCGTGTGAAAGAAGCGGTTGGTAAAGTGTTGAGCACTCGCGACGCCAAACCCGTCGCGTCTAAAGTCGCGGCCAAGGCGCCTGCTGCAAAAGCTCCGGTGAAAGCCGCCACCAAACCCGTTGCCAAAGCTCCGGCCAAACCGGCTGCCAGTGCTAAAGCAGCGCCTCGCCCTGCCGTGAGCAAAGCACCGGCCGCAAGTAAAGCGCCTACCAAGCCAGCCGCTAAACCGGCTACCCGGTCGACTGCTGCAGCCAAACCGGTTGCTGCGAAAACCGCTGCGGCCAAGCCCGTTGCAGCCCGATCGACTGCCGCCAAACCGGCTGCAAAACCTGCCGCAACCAAAGCACCTGCTGCCAAAACCCCTGCAAGCAGCGCTGCCAAACCTGCCGCCGTAAAAGCGCCGGTTGCCAAGCCTGCCGCGAAAGCTCCAGCCAAGTCGCCGGTAAAAGCAGCAGCCAAACCCGCTGCTAAACCTGCGGCCAAGCCAGCTGCAAAACCTGCTGTCGCCAAGTCAGCGACGCCAGCGCCTGCCGCCACGCCGGCTGCTGCACCCGCCACACCGACCAACAGCGCAACGCCTGGCAGCGCCTCTTAAGCCCGGTCAACGCTGACATCGACCGCGATGCGCAACACCTGTAGCGCATCGCGGTTCTCTGCGGCACTCCCCTCTGCAAGTCCTTTCAGCCAGTCGCCTGCATTTCGTGCATCACCCTCTGGCCAGCCATCGGCTAACGCCTCAAGCCTCAGCAGCAGACTCCGCTCCGCCTCTAGTTCGAGCGCCTTTACGTTGCTTCGTAACGTACTCAGCGCAGCGTCCTGCTGTGCCGCATCACGCCACTGAGTGCGCAAATCCCGCAGTGGGCGCACTACTTCATTGTGCCAGGGCGTCGCCAATTGTCCGATTTGCATGATTCGTTGCGTCGTGCAGGCCACGCCGCGCGACTCGAGCCAGACACCGCAAAGCACCATGCACACGTTGGCCCCGTTGGCTTGTAGCGCAAGACAAGCCTGTTCCACACCCGGTCGGGCGTAGAAATCGAGGGTGAAACTCCAGAGCGCTGAAGGCATAGTGATCCACCTGTTCAGGACGAAGCTGGTAGACTCCGCCGCCATTATGATTCGACTTCAAAGCCTTACCTTACAGCGTGGTCCGCAACGTCTGCTAGAAGACGCCGAGCTGACTCTGCACGCCGGCCATAAAGCCGGTCTGATCGGTGCCAACGGCGCCGGTAAATCCAGCCTGTTCGCTTTGCTGCGCGGCGAGCTGACGCCCGACGCCGGTGACTGCCTGCTGCCCGCCGACTGGCGCATCGCGCACATGCGTCAGGAGGTCGATACCCTCGAACGCCTGGCCGTGGACTACGTTCTCGACGGCGACGAGCGCCTGCGCGAAGTGCAACGCTCGCTGGCCGAAGCCGAAACCGCGCAGGACGGTGCAGCTCAGGCGCGCCTGCATTCGGAGCTCGACAGCGCTGACGGTTATACCGCCGACGCCCGCGCGCGCAAGCTGCTGGCCGGGCTCGGCTTCACCAACGAGCAGATGGAACGGCAGGTCGGCAGCTTCTCCGGCGGCTGGCGGATGCGTCTGAACCTGGCGCAGGCGCTGATGTGTCCGTCAGACCTGCTTTTGCTCGATGAGCCGACCAACCACTTGGACCTCGATGCCATTCTGTGGCTTGAAGACTGGCTCAAGAGCTACCCCGGCACGTTACTGCTGATTTCCCACGACCGGGATTTTCTCGATGCCGTGGTCGACCACATCGCCCACGTCGAACAGCGCAAAATCACCCTCTATCGCGGGGGCTACAGCGCCTTCGAACGTGCTCGCGCCGAACGTCTGGCCCAGCAGCAACAGGCCTACGAGAAACAGCAGGTGCAACGCGCGCACATGGAGAAATACATTGCGCGCTTCAAGGCCCAGGCCACCAAGGCCCGCCAGGCGCAGAGCCGCATAAAGGCACTGGAGCGCATGGAAGAGCTGTCCGCCGCGCACGTCGATTCGCCGTTCAACTTCGTCTTCCGCGAGTCCGACAAAATCTCCAGCCCGCTGCTGGACCTGTCCGATGCGCGCCTGGGCTACGGCGATAAAACCGTGCTGGAGAAGGTCAAGCTGCAACTGACCCCAGGCGCGCGCATCGGCCTGCTAGGGCCCAACGGCGCGGGCAAGTCGACACTGATCAAAAACCTCGCGGGCGAGCTTGAACCGCAAAGCGGTCGGCTGGTGCGTGGCGAAAACCTCACCGTGGGCTATTTCGCCCAGCATCAGCTCGACTCACTGGACTCCAAAGCAACGCCGTTGCTGCACTTGCAGCGCTTGGCACCGACCGAGCGCGAACAGACCCTGCGCGACTTTCTCGGCGGCTTCGACTTCCGTGGCGCACGTCTGGACGAGCCGGTCCTGAATTTCTCGGGTGGCGAAAAAGCGCGCCTGGCGCTGGCGCTGATTGCCTGGGAAAATCCCAACCTGCTGCTGCTCGATGAACCGACCAACCACCTGGACCTGGAAATGCGCCTGGCGCTGACCATGGCGTTGCAGGAATTCGGCGGAGCGGTACTGGTGGTGTCTCACGATCGGCATTTGCTGAAGAGCACCACCGATGATTTCCTGTTGGTGGCCGACGGCCGCGTGCAGGAGTTCGATGGCGATCTGGATGACTACACCCGCTGGCTGGCCGACTACCGTCTGCGCAACGCGCCGGTCAGCAACACGCCGGTCAACGCTGACAAGACCGACAAGAAAGCCCAGCGTCAGCAGGCCGCAGCGCTGCGTCAGCAACTGGCTCCGCACAAGCGCGAAGCCGACAAGCTAGAGCGCGAGCTCGGACTGGTGAATGAAACACTCGCCAAAGCCGAAGCAGCCCTGGCGGACAGCACCAATTACGATGCCGCCAACAAAGACAAACTGCGCGATCTGCTGGCCGAGCAAGCGAAGCTGAAAGTGCGTGAATCCGAGCTGGAAGATGCCTGGATGCAGGCACTGGAGCTGCTGGAGTCGATGCAGGCCGAACTGGAAGCGCTGTCGTGAGCGAGGCAAGGGGTTGATGGAAGTGTTGGGTTTGCCGATCTCCGCCTACTGGATTGAGCCGCTGTTGATCGGCGTGCAGATTCTGCTGATCCTGCTGGCCGGCTATGTGTTGCAGCGAATCGTCGGCGGCTTTCTGACCGGCCTGGGCGAACGCTATCCGTTGCCACCCGAGCTGCTGGTGCCGGTTCGCGGTGGCTTGCGCTGGCTGATCATGGGCAGCGCGTTCGTCTTCGTGCTGGGCAGGCTCGGCGTTTCGGCCACGGTGCTGTGGACTGCCTTGTCTGGCTTCGTCGCCGTCGCGGCGGTAGCCTTCTTCGCCATGTGGAGCGTGTTGTCGAACCTGCTCTGCGCCATCCTGATCTTCACCATCGGCCCGTTCCGCATCGGTGACATGGTCGAGCTGGTCGACACGCTGGACAAGCCCGGCGTGAAGGGGCGGGTGACCGCCATCAACCTGATGTTCACTACCCTGATCGAGACCCCAGAGGCCGGTGGCGCGCTGGTTCAGGTGCCCAACAGCCAGTTTTTCCAGAAGTCGGTTCGACGCTGGCGCGGCAGCGATCTGCTCCCGCAGGTGGCGGTCGCAAAACAACCGGATGAGCAGGACTAGAAATAGTTAGCGTTGCAAACCGTTAGGCACTAATTTATCGGGCATTGGACTTTGCTTGAGGTGCAAGATGGCGTTTGAAACGTGGCTGGGCTTTTTTGCAGCCTGCTGGATTATCAGTCTTTCCCCTGGCGCAGGCGCTATCGCTTCGATGTCCTGCGGGCTGCAGTATGGCTTCTGGCGCGGTTACTGGAATGCGCTTGGGCTGCAAATCGCCTTGGTGGCACAGATCGCCATCGTTGCTGCCGGTCTTGGCGCCGTGCTGGCAGCCTCCGAGATGGCGTTCACGCTGATCAAGTGGTTCGGCGTGGCGTATCTGGTCTATCTGGGCATCAAGCAGTGGCGCGCACTGCCTGCCGACTTGGCTGACGAATCTGCAGTTCGCCCTGTAGGCAAACCGATGACTCTCGTCATGCGCGGCTTTCTGGTCAATATCAGCAACCCCAAGGCGCTGATTTTCATACTGGCAATTCTGCCGCAGTTCATCGATCCGGCTGCGCCACTGTTGATCCAGTACGTCATCATCGCGGCGACCATGGTGGTGGTCGATCTGATCGTCATGGCGGGCTACACCGGGTTGGCGTCAAAGGTGTTGCGACTGCTCAAGACACCTCGCCAGCAGCGCCGTCTGAATCGTACCTTCGCCAGCCTGTTCGTGGGCGCGGCCGGCTTTCTGGCGACGCTGCATCGCGGTACGGCCTGAATCGGTCGCACACCGGCTGCTGCCTGTATACCGATCACCTGAAACAGAGCATGACGCACTGTTTAAGGCCTCCTCAGGGCTGATTGTAAAATTCAGTAACAAAAATGCGCCGCTGCTATTGAGAAGCTCTCTTGCGAAGTTAACAATGCAACGCATCGCATTCTTGTTGAGATTCTGCAATGCCCCTCCGCTCTCATGTCCTTGCCTGGCTGCTGACGCCGCTATTGATGCTGTGCAGCCTCAGCACTTTTGCCGACCCTGTTGAAGGTGCGGCCCAGGCGCTGCATCTGCTGGATTACCTCGGCGCTGATTACCCGGCTGCGGTAGCAGATGGCAAGGTTGTGGCCGACGCCCGGTATCAGCAGCAGCTTGAAAACCTGACCGCGCTGCAAGGCTTGATTGTGACGTTGCCGCAGCGGGCCGAGCGCGCAGAACTGGAGCAGGGCGTTGCGGAGCTGAAAAGTGCCGTGACCAGCCACAAGGACAGTGCGCAGGTTGCACGTCAGGCACGGCAATTGGGCGCGAAGCTCGCGCTGGCCTATGAAGTCAGCCAGGCACCAGCTATCACGCCGGACCCGGCTCGTGGTGCGCCGCTGTATGCACAGCATTGCTCGGTCTGCCACGGTGACAGCGGCGCGGGAGACGGCCCGGCAGGCATCGGTCTGGAACCGCCACCGTCGAACCTGCGTGACGCGGCGCGCCTCGATCGCCTGAGCCTTTACGACCTCTACAACGCAACCGGTCTGGGCATTGCCGGCACCGACATGCCCGCGTTCGTCGATCAACTGGATGACCGCCAGCGTTGGGACGTTGCTACCTACCTCGCCAGTTTCAGTGCGCAGCCGGTCGCCAATCCCGCCAAGACCTTCAATATCGCCGACCTGGCTCGCCAGACGCCCGCCGAAGTTCTGGCTGCCGAGGGCCAGGACGCCGCCGCGACGTTTCGCGCTCAACGCGCGCAGCCGCCACAAGTGCAGCGCGGTCCGGCCCAACTGCTGGATTACACCAGTGTAACGCTGGACAAGAGCATCGCTGCCTACAAGGCAGGCGATCACGAGCAAGCCTACGACTTGTCGGTCGCAGCCTATCTGGAGGGCTTCGAGCTGGTCGAAAGCTCGCTGGACAACGTGGACGCGAATGTCCGCAAGGACACTGAAAAGAGCCTGATGGCCTACCGTCAGTCGTTGCAGGACGGCCTGCCGTTGCCGCAGGTTGCGCAAAAACTGGAAACGGCGAAGTCCAGGCTTAAAGAGTCGGCTGGCCTGCTGGGCAGCGACGGCCTCAGTCAGTCACTGAGCTACATCTCGGGCCTGTTGATCCTGCTGCGCGAAGGGCTGGAAGCGATTCTGGTGCTGGCAGCGATTCTGGCGTTCCTGCGCAACACCGGGCAACAGTCTGCCGTGCGCAGCGTCAATATCGGCTGGGGGCTGGCGCTACTGGCCGGGTTGGCTACCTGGGCGCTGGCGGCTTACGTGATCGATGTCAGCGGCGCGCAGCGTGAGTTGCTGGAAGGCGCCACCGCTCTGTTTGCCAGCGTGATGGTGCTCTGGCTCGGCGTGTGGATGCATGACCGTCGTCACGCGGCCGCGTGGCAGGATTACGTCAAGAGCAGCCTGGTCGGCGGTGGCGGCCGATTCGGGTTCGCGGTGCTGGCATTTTTCTCGGTGTATCGCGAGCTGTTCGAAGTGATCCTGTTCTATGAAACCCTGTGGTTGCAGGCTGGCCCGGCTGGCCACGATGCGGTGCTGGCGGGCGGCGCCACGGCGCTGGTGCTGTTGGTGGGTCTGGCATGGGTCATCCTGCGCGGCTCGGCGAAACTGCCGCTGTCGATGTTCTTCGGCATCAACGCCGCGCTGCTCTGTGCGCTGTCGGTGGTGTTCGCCGGTCATGGCGTCAAGGCGCTGCAGGAAGCAGGCATATTCGGCACCCGGCCGGTGCCATTCTTCGAGTTCGACTGGCTGGGCATTCACGCCGACCTATATTCGCTCAGCGCACAGGCCATCGCTCTGATTGCCATCGCGGTGCTTTACGGGCGCAGCCTTCTGGCAGAGAAACGCAGGGTTCAGGCAACGGACTGATACTTTTGCAGATGCAGGACAAGTGACATTGGTCGCTTGTCCTGCGTTACCTTTCGGTGAGCCCTTGCTGCGTGCCATCCCGCTGTTTCCAGACCCTGTACAAACAACCACCTGCCATTTCTGTCAGCAGACGCCTTTTTAGTTCAGGCCTAGTGTAGTGAAACGCCAACTCGGCAACCGGGGACTGGCGCATTTACCTGAGAACGAGGTGGGTGATGGCCAAGTACGAGATACGGTTGTGGGCGGAAGATACAGCGCGACATAACCATCCTGTAATAGCCATTGAGTTTTATGAGGACGATGAACTGCAAGAGCATGTCCTGATAAAACTTTACCCTCATGGGCGATACGAAATAATTGAAGGCGAATTGGGCAGGGACGAGGCGATGCTGCAGGTTTTGGCCTTGGCGTTCAGGAAGAAGGTCGCTGAGTTAGTGGCTTGGTAAAAACACGATTGAAATCTTCGTCGCTAAAGGACAACTAAAAAAGGTTCGCTCAAACGAGCGAACCTTTTTATCGAGACTGAGCCAGCCCTCAGTCCAGATCAACCGGCTTCTTCAACTTCGGATTGGGAAAGAACTGCACACCCTGCACTTTCGGATCTGCCGGTTTGACCACCGCCTTGTTGACCCGCGTGCCCAGCTCCTTCGGGATCGAAAGCCCCTGTGCATTGAGCGTATCGCTGTAGCCGCAGCCGACGCACTCGCGGTGCGGCACGTCGTCTTCGCTCCACATCATCAGCTTGTCAGGCTCGCTGCATGCCGGGCACACAGCCCCGGCGATAAAGCGTTTTTTGGTAATGACTGCCGGTGTCTCAGTCATGCTGCCGCATCCTCACTCAAGCCGCTGTGACGCAACAATGCGTCAATCGACGGCTCGCGTCCGCGGAAGTCGACGAACAGCACCATCGGCGCCTGCGATCCGCCACGCGCGAGAATGGCTTCGCGGAAAGCCCGTCCGGTTTCTGCGTTAAGCACGCCGTCTTCTTCGAACTTGGAGAACGCATCGGCGGACAATACTTCGGCCCACTTGTAGCTGTAATAACCCGCTGCGTAACCGCCTGCAAAGATGTGCGCAAAGCTGTTCGGGAAGCGGTTGTAAGCGGGCGGGCGCATTACCGACACTTCGTCACGCACGCCTTCCAGCACGTCAAGCACACTGCGGCCATCGCCATGCGTGGCATGCAGCTCGAAGTCGAACAGCGAGAACTCAAGCTGACGCACCATCATCAGACCGGACTGGAAGTTCTTGGCCGCGAGCATTTTCTCCAGCAGGTCCTGCGGCAGTGGCTCGCCGGTTTCGTAATGACCGGAAATCAGCGCCAGACCTTCAGGCTCCCAGCACCAGTTTTCCATGAACTGGCTCGGTAACTCGACCGCATCCCAAGCCACGCCGTTGATACCGGAAACACCGGCATGCTCGACGCGGGTCAGCAGGTGATGCAGACCGTGACCGAATTCGTGGAACAGGGTGGTCACTTCGTCATGGGTCAGCAGCGCAGGCTTGCCCGCCACTGCCGGGGTGAAGTTGCACACCAGATTGGCCACCGGGCTTTGCAGCGTGCCTTCAGCGGTGCGGCGACGGTCGCGAGCGCCGTCCATCCAGGCACCGCCACGCTTGTTGGCGCGGGCGTACAGGTCGAAGAAGAAGCGCCCGACGTGTTGGCCGTTTTCCTTGATCTCGAACAGACGAACGTCCGGGTGCCAGGTATCGAAGCCTTTCTGCTCGGCGATTTCGATGCCATACAGACGCTGAACGATAGAGAACAGGCCGTTCAGCACCGTATCGATAGGGAAGTAAGCGCGCAGAATTTCCTGAGAAACGCTGTAACGCTGCTCACGCAACTTCTCGCCGTAGAAACCGCTGTCCCAGCTTTGCAGATCCGCGCAGCCCTGTTCGGCGGCATACGCCTTGAGCTGCTCAAGGTCCTGAGCGGCGAACGGTTTGCTGCGCTTGGCCAGATCACGCAGGAAGCTCAGCACCTGATCGCTGGACTCGGCCATCTTGGTCGCCAGGCTCAGCTCGGCAAAGTTCGCATAGCCCAGCAGTTGCGCCAGCTCCTGCCGCAGATCGAGAATCTGCTCCATGACCGGCGTATTGTCGTTCTTGCCAGCGTTGGGGCCTTGGTCCGAAGCACGGGTGCAGTACGCCGCATAGACTTCTTCACGCAGGGCGCGGTCTTCGGCGTAGGTCATCACCGCGTAATAGCTCGGGAATTCCAAGGTAATCAGATAACCATCGAGGTCTTTGGCCTTGGCGGCGGCAGCCATCTGCTGCTTGGCAGAGTCAGTCAGGCCGGCGAGGGCGGACTCGTCAGTAACCAGCTTGGTCCAGGCCTGAGTGGCATCGAGCAACTGGTTGGAAAACTGGCTGCCCAGCTCCGACAGTTTGCTCTGCACTTCGGCATAACGTTTCTGCTGCTCGGGCGGCAGATCGATGCCGGACAGACGGAAGTCACGCAGCGCCTGCTCCAGAATGGTCTTTTGAGCCACATCGAAACTGGCCGCTTCAGGGCCATTGGCCAAGGCTTCATAGGCCTGGAACAGCTCGCGATTCTGGCCCATCTCGGTGGAGTAGGCGCTCAATGCTGGCAGGCAGGATTCATAGGCTTCACGCAGTTCGGCACTGTTGCACACGGCATTCAGGTGGCTGACCGGACTCCATGCCGCGCCGAGGCGGTCATTCAATTCGTCCATGGTCAGCACCAGCCCGGCCCAGGTCGGCGTCGAGCCCTGTGTGGCGAGGATGTCGGCAATCGCGGCACGGTTGTCGGCCAGGATCTGTTCGATAGCAGGTTTGACATGTTCGGCACGGATCGCCGAAAAGGGTGGCAGGTCGTACGATTGCAGAAGAGGGTTGTTCGCGCTCACGGTTTTGCACCTTGCCTGGAAGAAACACCCAGCCATCTTAATTACAATCGACGCCGACCGCAGCAACCAAACCCGTTCCGGGTGTCTATCACTGCCAAAGAAGGAGCCTATCGTGGCCATTCGCAAGTTCCAGGACCACACCCCAGCCCTCGGCGAACGGGCCTTTGTCGACCATTCGGCAATCGTCATCGGCGACGTCGAAATAGGCGCCGACAGCTCCATCTGGCCGCTGACCGTTGTGCGCGGCGACATGCACCGCATACGTATTGGCGCGCGCACCAGCGTGCAGGACGGCAGCGTGCTGCACATCACCCACGCAGGCCCCTTCAACCCGGACGGCTTCCCGCTGCTGATCGGTGACGAAGTGACCATCGGCCACAAATCAATGCTGCACGGCTGCACCATCGGCAACCGGATTCTGGTCGGCATGGGCACCACCATCATGGACGGCGCAGTTGTTCAGGACGAAGTGATCATCGGCGCAGGCAGCCTGGTGCCACCGGGCAAAGTGCTGGAAAGCGGCTTTTTGTACGTCGGCAGGCCGGTTAGGCAGGTGCGTGAATTGACCGAAAAGGAAATCGCCTTTTTTCCGTACAGCGCCACCAACTACGTGAAGCTCAAGGATCAGCACCTGGCTGAGGGGTTTGATAAGGCCTGACTATCGTTCCTGTTACACATGGGTCCGCTTTTGATTCTGGCCGAAGGCCGTGGGAGCGAACTTGTTCGCGAAGAGGGCGGTTCAAACGCCCTGTATATGAGCACGACACTGGCCTCTTCGCGAGCAAGCGAAGCGTCGCCCGGCTCGCTCCCACAAGGTAGCTCAAGGCATCAACTGTTGCAGCGCCGCCTTGCGCGCCTCAACCGGCATTCCGCCTAACTTCTCTACCGCTTGATAAAACGCCGGCCAATCCCCGTTCACCTGCCTGAACAACGCCGCAAAAGCCGGCACCCATTGGTCATACAAACCAAACGGCAGCAGCTTGGCGTTGTTCATCGGGCTGTTGATCCAGCCATCGAAACGCTTGTCACCCGCCCACTGCTCATCACGCAGCGCCCGGTAATCACGGCGCAGCTGTTCAAACTCCGCAGCCTTGCGCGCCCGCATAACCTCCGCCGACAACGGCTGACGATAAAGCGCCTTGAGCCGCTCGCGAGTCTCCAGCACCAACCGAATGAACTGATCACGCCGCGCCGACTGAGAAACACTCTCCGGCGGCAAGCCCCGCGCCGCACACCACTGCCGCGTGCCTTCCTGCTCGACGAAGCTGGCGTAGGACTCATTGAACTCAGTGTCGTCCTTTACGTAAAAACGCTGATGCGCCAGCTCATGAAAAATCAGCGTCGCAAGACGCTCATCGCCCCAACCCAGCATGGAGCTGAGGATAGGGTCATCGAACCAGCCCAGCGTCGAATAGGCCTCTACGCCACTCAAATAAACATCCTTGCCCGCCTGACGCTGCAACGCCGCCTCACCACGCGCCCCGCCAGGGCTGTAATAACCGCGATACGCGACACACCCGGCAATCGGAAAACAGTGCGTGACCGGCTCCAGCGAAAACTCATCCGTGGCAAACACATTCCACACCACATAAGGCCGACCCAAGTCCGCATACAGGCGATAACTCTTGTTATCTGGAAGATGCAAATGCTCGCTGGCAAAAGTACGCGCCAGTTGCGATCGGGCCAGATGCTCGCGCAACCCGGCATCCCGAGTCGGGTCGGCAATGATCTTTTCCACTGGCTCGCGAGCTTGTAGCAACTGCCACTGGCCGTGGGCCAACTGGCCGTAGTAGGAAACGCTGGAGCAGCCGGCGAGCAGCGTGAGTGCTAGCAGCGATAGCAGATGGCGCAGGTGTGAGGCAGAGGGTCTGGGCATGGAGGGCAGGGCTTGGGTGGCTTGGGTATGGCAATGTTATGCCGGACGAGCGTGGGGGTTTGCAAGTGACGTGAGGGGCAGCACTCTACAGCCGAAACCAGGCTCGTTGATCAAATTTGATTGACAGCTTGCCAGCGCATCAATAGCCTTGGGCCCAAGAATAACCCCCACGCCTCGGGCGGGACCTGTCCCGTACTGCGCACCAGGGGGTTAGTTTTTTCTATACCTTGCCAGCAGGAAGCTAAGGTTTGTCGCACCTCCCCGCCCTTTTTGATAAGCCTGCAAAAACCCCTCATGCACTCCTTCGCCACCTGCGTAAGAAGGGATTGGACACACAAGGTCAAACAGAGATAGCACTTCGCGCTTTGCAGTTTATCGGCCATTATCGACTCCTGATCTACATGCGCCCTCTGCAGAATTCAGCCAAGCAGTTTCATCCGTCTGTAAAGTTTGATGATATCCTGGCGCTCTACGATTTTGATCGAAAACTGCGACTACTTTGTCTGGATGGCATCGACCGTATTGAAGTGGCGTTTCGTTCAGCAATAGCCAACACATTGGCTAATCATCGTGCCTGCGGCCCCCATTTTTACCTAAGGAGGCGCTGATTTATTCGATTTTTCGTCCCTGCAACGCTCTGGAGGCCTTGATTTATCTGGGGGCAACAGCTGGGTTTTAGAATAAATCAGCGTCTCCCTAAATGCTATTCATTTTCGGAATATGGAAGAGCATCGCGCTTTTCTGAAACAAGTGATGGGGCTTCGAAACCAGAGCCTTGCAATTCAGCATTATTACAACAACTATAACACTCCGGCTTTTCCGCCTATCTGGGTCGTGTTAGAGCAGATGACCATTGGCCAACTGTCACGATTAATGGCAGGACTGCATCTCGATCACAAGAAAAAAATTGCAGCGTGCTTTGGTTATAACGAAGGCGTATTGGGCAGTTGGCTAAAAAGTCTTACGCTGCTACGCAATATAAGTGCTCACCATAGTCGATTGTGGAATGCATCAATCACATCCGATACACCCCAATATGCGAAGTCAATAAAGAGCGAGTTTCCGACAGAGGCAGATCGAGGGCGTCTATTTGCACGAGCAGTGGCAGTGCAAGCCTTGCTACAGGTAATTGATCCTACGGCGGACTGGAAACATCGTTTTAAAGCGTTAAGGAGACGCTGAACAATTAACCCGTTCGCACCGTCCCCATTTCCAAGCCGGTTTTTTTCAACCTGCCGGCCTTATTTTACGTTTCTCGAGCAGATTTCTGCCCTCATTTTGCTGAAAGGCGGGCCAGTCCCGCCTTTCAGATGGATTTATCCTGCCGTCTGTTGTAAATACCGCTTGGCCAGCATCAGATTGGCCAACCCAAACAAACTGAACAACTGCGCTGTATTCTTTTCCAGCCCACGGTAGCGAACCTTGCGATGATTGAAGCGCACCTTGATTACCTGGAAGGGGTGCTCGACCTTGGCACGCAGTTGCGCCTTGGCATATTCAATTTTGCGCTTGACCCGATACAGCACGCTGCCTTCGCCGTGCTGCTTGTAACTGCTTGGCCGTTCTGCAATCGACCAGATAACGTCCCGTTCAGCATGCTCCGGTCGCTTGGCCGCACCGGTGTATCCAGCGTCACCCGAAACATAGGTTTCGTCACCGTGAAGCAACTGGCCAACCTGGGTGACATCCGCCACGTTAGCGGCCGTCCCTACTACGCTGTGCACCAGCCCCGACGTGGCGTCTACACCAATGTGGGCCTTCATCCCAAAGTGCCATTGATTGCCTTTCCTGGCCTGATGCATCTCAGGATCACGCTTGCCTTCTCGGTTCTTGACCGAGGGCGGCGCGGCGATCAGAGTAGCGTCGACGATAGTGCCTTCCTTGAGCAGCAGCCCCCGGCTGGCCAGATGCTGGTTAATCGTTTCAAACAGCAGCCGGGTTAGCTGATGGACTTCCAGCAAGCGGCGAAAACGCAGCAAGGTGGTGGCATCCGGTGCAGACTCGCGACCCAGGTCGATACCCATAAAACCGCGGATGGCCTGGCTGTCGTAGACGGCATCTTCGCAACCTTCATCGGAGAAACCGAAACACTGCTGCACGACGTACATGCGCAACATGCGCGACACCCCTATCGCAGGGCGTCCGCGCTTGCCTGCGGTGTTGCTATAAAACGGCGCCACTTGCGCCTCCAGCAGGGCCCAGGGCACCAACTGTTCAAGGTCAGCCAGGAAGCGATCTCGGCGAGTCTGCTTTTTCTTGCCGGTATATTCGAGTTCGGAGAAGGTCTTCTGCACGCGCGTAACGCTCACGGAGAGGGAGGCTGTTGAAGGAACTTAGTGTGCCAAGGGTGGGGACAGTTGGCTATTTTTGCAGCGCCTCCCTAGGAAAAGCCGGATTGACCCCAGCTGTGTTAGGTTTGCCTGCCGACTGGGAGCGTCGTCCTTTTTGGAATTAATCATGCTGTCGTGACAGATTCCGTTAATAGATGACCTTCGACAGGTCCAACTCATGCCCCTCTACGCCCATCGCCGAAAGGATTCCGCATGCCAACATCCCCCATTCCGCAAATCCCCCCGGTCCAACGCGAGCTCAGCCTGCGTGCCGTCATCACCGGCATCGTTCTGGGCATTCTGCTCACCCCCTCCAATGTCTACGCGGACCTGAAGATCGGTTGGTCGTTCAACATGTCGATCATTGCTCTTTTGATCGGTTACGCCATCTGGCAAGGGCTGGCCAGGCGCTCGCCCAATCAGCCGCCGTGGACGTTGCATGAGAGCAATATCAATCAGACGGTAGCGTCAGCCGCCGCATCGATTATTTCCGGCGGGTTGGTGGCGCCGATTCCGGCTTATACGTTGTTGACCGGGCAGCAGCTGGATGCGATTCCGATGATGGCGTGGGTGTTTTCGGTGAGTTTTCTGGGGATCTGGATTGCGTGGTATTTGCGGCCTTCGTTGCTCAATGACTCGTCGCTGAAGTTTCCCGAGGGCATGGCAACGCTGGAGACGCTGTTGCACATTTACAACCACGGGCGGGAGGCGGCGACACGGTTGAAGGTGCTGCTCAGTGCGGCGTTACTGTCCGGGTTGGCGAAGTGGGTTGATACGTTTGTCTGGGCGTTCCCGCGCTGGTCGCCGAGTGTGCAGTTGGAGCGTTTGACGTTTACCGCAGACCCTTCGCTGTTATTGGTAGGGTTCGGTGCAATCATCGGCATTCGTGTGGGTGTGACGCTGTTGCTCGGTGCCTTGCTGGCGTGGGGTGGTCTGGCGCCGTGGTTGTTGGCTCAGGGGCTAGTGACGTTGCCCGCAGGGAGCAGTGGCCCGCAGTTCGCGGCACTGGTGGAGTGGCTGTTGTGGCCGGGTGTGAGTTTGATGGTCTGCTCGACGCTGGCGTCGCTGGCGATTCGGTTGTGGGGGCTGCACAGGTCAACCAAGGCGAGCAACGGGAGAATCTGGGCAGTACCGAAAACCGGACCTGCGTTCGGTCTGGTGTTGTCGATCATTCTGGTGGTGAGCCTGCAAGCGCTGTTGTTCGGCATCAATCTGTGGATGGCGTTGCTGACCATTCCTCTGGCGATATGCCTGGCTGCGGTGGCTGCGCGAGTGGTGGGGGCGACGGGTATTCCGCCGATTGGCGCAATCGGGCAGTTGTCGCAATTGAGCTTTGGCATCGTCGCGCCCGGGCAGGTGACGATCAACCTGATGAGTGCCAATACGGCAGGCGGTTCAGCCGGGCAGTGCACGGATCTGATGAACGACTTCAAGGTGGGCATGGCAATCGGGGCCACGCCACGCAAGCAGTTGGTCGCGCAGACGCTGGGGATTTTCGTCGGCAGTATCGTCGGGGTGCTGGCTTATATGGCGCTGATTCCAGACCCGCAAAGCATGTTGCTCACCGAGGAGTGGCCCGCCCCGGCGGTCGCCACCTGGAAGGCCGTGGCGCAAACCCTGACGCACGGGCTGGACTCGTTGTCGGCGAGTATTCGCTGGGCTATTTTTATTGCAGGCTTGGCGGGGTTGTTGCTGGGCATCCTCGACAGCACGTTGCCTGCCCGACGTGCCCGCTATTTGCCGAGCGCTGCGGCATTGGGCCTGGCGTTTGTGCTACCGGCGTCGGTGTCGTTGATGATGGCCCTTGGTGCAGTGATCACGTGGCTAGTGAGCTGTCGCTGGGCGAGCCTTACCGAGCGCTTCGCGATTACCGCAGCGGCGGGTTTGATCGCCGGGGAGAGCGTCACTGAGTGGGTGCCTCGTTGTGGCAGATGTTTGGTAATGGGTGAGTGGTGGCCTATTCGTGAGCAAGCTCACTCCCACATCCGCCTTGCTCGCGGAAGCAATCTTCCAGTCGAAGGATCTGCACACGCCTGTCACGCGTGCACGCGTGTGGCATGGTATGACCCAGCAACACCTCAACCCAAAAACCCCGGGACCACGACAATGCGCCTCATAACCCTGATAACCGCATTAACCCTCGCCGGATGCGCCGGTCCCCTGCCTGCGGTTGACCCGAACATGGCGTGGGTCGACATGCGCACCCTGACCGGCCAGTTGATCATGGCCGACAAGCTCGATGGCGAAAACACCTACGACGCAGACTGTGTGAAAACACACTGATGAAGGCCCAAGCAAACGCCCCGACTTGTTCGGGGCGTTTTTTTTGTATTGGCAGCAGACGAAAAAAATGTCCGCTCAGCCCATCAAAGCCATCAGATGGCGCACACCGAGCACTTTAATCGCTCGTTTCAGGTTATAGGCATTCACCGCCAAGGCCATTTCAGCTTTTGTACCCTCCAGTTGTCGCAGCAAGAAACGGCCATTACCAAATAGCCATTGCTTGAGGTTGCCGAAGGGGTGCTCAACGATGGATCTTCGGTTGGCCATCATCTCAGGATGCGCCTGCATTCTTTGCTCCATCCGCTCGAAAGCCTCTTCATGGGCATGTCGTGAGACATAACGGCGCCGGGCTCGAGTGCATTGCGTTTTCAGCGCGCAGTTGGCGCAGTCATCGACCTCAGCCTGATAGATCCGATCACCTTTGTTGTGCTGTTTTAGCGTTAACCATTTGCCTGCCGGACACTGGAAACGATCGTGTCCGGTCTCATAGATAAAGTCTTTTCGCTCAAAGAGCTGCTCTTCCTGACTGCCAGGGTTTTTCGAACGATTGGGCGGTACATAGGCCGTAATCGAAGCATCCTCGCAGGCCTGAAACTGCTTGCCATTGGAGTAGCCGGCATCGGCAGTGACCGTCAGATCATCTTGCTGTAACTCTGCTTTGGCGGCCTTGGCCATCGGCTCCAGTTGCTTTCGGTCATCGCCATCTTGGGTGACCTCATGATGCAAAATCAGGCAATGCTCGGCGTCCACGACGGTTTGCACGTTGTAGGCCACACGTGGCCCTTTGGCCGTGCGCATCATTCGGGCATCGCTTTCATGGGTGTTGAACTGCTCGATGCCCATCGAACGCATCAGTGCCTGGCAACTCTGATTATCCTGTTGTCGAGCCTCAAGCTGTGCCAGGGCTACCTTGATTGCGCTGCGATCAATTGAATCTGTGGTTTCAGCCTTGTCGGCCTCATCCAGCTCGGCCAGATACTGAGCGATGCGCTTATCCAGTTTTTCTTCCTGGCGCTTGAGCTGCTTCAAATTCACATGACGCCGTGAGGATGCGACCGCCTGAAACTTGCTGCCGTCGATGGCCACCAACTCACCGGCGATCAAGCCTGCCGTGCGACAAAACCGAACGAAAGCACGGCAGGTCGCGATGAAGGCGGGTTTATTGTTCTTGCGAAAATCGGCGATGGTCTTGAAGTCGGGCTTGAGCCGGTTGATCAGCCACATCACTTCGATGTTGCGCTGACACTCGGCTTCAAGACGTCGCGATGAGCGAATCCGCTGAAAATAGCCGTAGAGGTAGAGTTTTAGCTGATCGGCGGGATCATAAGCAGGGCGCCCCGTGCTTTTTGGAATCGCTTTATCGAAGCCCAGTTGCACCAGATCGAGCCTGGCAACGTACAGGTCAATGACACGAACGAGGTGATCCTCGGGGATCAACTCTTCCAGCGAGACCGGGAATAGGCTGGTCTGGCTGCGGGACTCACCTTGGATGTAGGCCATAACGAAAAATGCTCTGTATCTTTCGATACGGAGCATTTTCTTTGAGCGCTGCGCAGATTGCTAGGTTTTCACACAGTCTGGACGGGCGCTATTTTCAGGTGACGCTTGGCCGTCATGAGTTGCAGGTGCGGTATGACTACGAATACCGGTCGGGCGGCATGGGGATGATCGGCGATGAGTACACCGAAATCACCTGCTACGTCAGTGTTCGTTACGACCATTTCGCCGCAGGGCAGCGTTACATGCTGGAGGTGCGCTCACTGGCCAACAGTGTCGATGCCTGGCTTTACGATGAGAAACGCAACGTAGTGGCCGAAGAGGAGGAAGAGGGCGGCGTGCACTGCATCTGATCAGCGATCGTTACGCTGGTAGATGATTTTTTTCGTGCCGTTATCGCAGGTGCCGACGACCATATTCGGGTCGGTGGCTTCTTCGTTGGCAACGATTTCCAGCGTGTAGGACGTGACGTTGTTGGCCTGGATCTTGGCTTCGATTTCATCCTTGAGTTCTTCACAGGATTTCGGCGCTGCCAGCGCGCTGGTCGCCAGTACGGTACAGGTCACTGCCAGAATAAAACGTTTCATGCTCGACTCCTGATCAAACTCAAACCACGCGCCGATGGACGCATGACCGGTGAAGCAAGCCAGCTTTATACAGTAGATACAGGAGCGCACAAGGCGCTCCTGCACGGATCAGCTCAACAATGTGGCGTCCAGCGTGATCTTGGCGTTCAACACCTTCGAAACCGGGCAGCCTTCTTTGGCCTGCTTGGTCAATTCGTCGAATTTCTCTTGTGTTGCGCCCGGTACTTTGGCCTTGAGGGTCAAATGCACAGCGCTGATTTCAAAACCGCCTTCAATCTGGTTCAGCGTGACATCAGCCTGGGTGTCGATGCTTTCAGCGGTAAGGCCCGCATTGCCCAGAATCATCGACAGCGCCATCGAAAAACAGCCCGCGTGGGCCGCGCCGATCAATTCTTCGGGGTTAGTGCCCTTGCCGCCTTCAAAACGTGCCTTGAAGCCGTAAGGTGCTTCGCGCAACACGCCGGTTTCCGTGGAGATGCTGCCGATACCGCTTTTCAGATCACCTTCCCAGTGGGCAGATGCTTTCTTGACGATGCTCATGGTCGCTCCTTTTGGAATGAATGTGGATCATTACTCGTTACAAGGTTCTGAGGATAGCAGGCTCTGGAAAGTTCAACCGTCGGAAAGACCTACCGTTTAAGGAAGGTCTGAAAAAGCCTTTTCTTCAAAAGTCGAAGCCAGTAAATACAGGCGCTCCAGCCCGGTTCCTCTCCAAAAAAATGGGCTTTTTCAGAGGATACTTAAGTAGGTTTTTATCCGTCTACCATTGAAAAGCGAGACTCGCGCCCGCACTGCTGTTTCATCGTGGGCAGCTCCAGCAGCCAGCCCATCTCAATTCGAGGAGCTACCCCGGCCTATGAAACGTCTGGAAGATGTAAAAATTTCTACGCTTGATCTGGTGCCCGTGCGCCATGACAAGGGCCCCGCCGAATCACTGCGTAATTCCCTGAGCCTGGCTCAGCATGTTGAAAAACTGGGTTACAACCGCTTTTGGGTGGCGGAGCACCACAACATGGACGGCATCGCCAGTTCGGCGACGGCGGTACTGCTGGCATATTTGGCCGGTGGCACGTCGACCATTCGTGTCGGGGCTGGCGGGATCATGCTGCCCAATCACGCGCCGCTGGTGGTGGCCGAGCAGTTCGGCACGCTGGCGAGCCTTTATCCTGATCGCATCGATCTGGGTCTGGGCCGTGCACCGGGCTCCGATCAGATGACCGCCCGCGCGCTGCGCCGCGAACGCTCTGGCAGCGCCGAGGATTTCCCGGATGATGTCACCGAGCTGATGGAGTATCTGGGTCCGCGCACGCCTGATCAAAAAGTGATCGCCGTGCCAGGTTCGGGCACCAATGTGCCGATCTGGCTGCTGGGCTCTAGCCTGTTCAGTGCTCAGTTAGCGGGCATGCACGGGCTGCCGTATGCCTTCGCCTCGCATTTTGCACCGCGCTACATGCACGAGGCGATTCGCGTCTATCGCAATCATTTCCAGCCCTCGGCAGTGCTCGACAAGCCTTATGTGATGCTTGGCGTGCCGCTGTCTGCGGCCGACACCGACGAGCAGGCCGAATACCTGGCGACCTCGGTCTACCAGCGCATTCTGGCGTTGATGCGCGGGCACAGCCTGATGCAGCGGCCGCCAGTCGACTCCATGGATGGCCTGTGGCTGCCGCACGAACGTGAAGCCGTGGCGAGCTTTCAGGGGCTGGCGATGGTGGGCGGTCCGGAGAAGATCCGCGCCAAACTGGACGTGTTGCTTGAGCAAACCGATGCCGATGAGCTGATCTTCACCTGCGACATGTACGAGCATGAAGACAGGCTGCGCTCCTACGAAATCCTGGCGCAGGTCGCACACGGCTAAACGATTTTTCCGATTCGGAAAAAGTGCGCGACCAGAAACAGAATCGCCCCGGACTGGATGACAGTCCGGGGCGATTCTGTTCGTGAAGCCTGCAAACGGGATTAACCGGCGGCCTGACCTGAGTCAGATTCAGGCCCAACGGTAATCAACCGCGCTGGTAAACGATTTCCTTGGTGCCGCCTTCGCAGGTACCGACGACTTGCTTGCCGGCCGCGCTGCCTTTTTCAACCACTTCCAGCGTGTAGGACGTTACGCCTTTCGCCTGGAGCTTGGCGTCGAGTTCACTTTTCAGCTCGTCGCATGGCTTGCCTGCCGCGAGGGCAGTGCCTGCAATGCTCAACAAGCCTACAGCCAACAAAAACTTCTTCATGGGTAATCCCTCTCGTCCGGCCAGATACAGACGCCATCGGAACAGGCGCCCATTGAACATCCCCGCGCTTATACCCGCCCCGTTGACGGGTCACGTGGTATATAGCGCAGGTTATGGCAATCGGCCAGCCGAAAGGTTCAGCGGTGTCAGCTGTTGGTAATACGGAAGCCGACTTTCAGGGTGACCTGAAAATGCGCAACTTTGCCGTCTTCGATGTGGCCACGGGTTTCGGTCACTTCAAACCATTCCATATGGCTGAGGCTTTTGCTGGCTTCGGCCAACGCATTGTTGATGGCATCTTCGATGGTAGTGGTGGAAGAGCCGACGATTTCAACTTTTTTGTACGTGTGGTGATCGGTCATGGCAGTTCTCCTGAGGGTCTGAAAAAGACGCGATATAGAGCGCGCTCCCTGCTTCTGTCAGGGGAACGCGCGCAAAAGTTCAGCGCTTTGTACAAATCGCATCGCACTTTCCAAAAAGCCCGGAGTCCGAAGCAACACACGCTCACTCAATTGCAGGAGAAACACCATGGCTACTACTTCACTACGTAAGGCCTCGTTGCAGAGCATGGAAGCGGAGATCGAGAGCCTCTTGAAGTCGCTCGAAGGCCTGAAAGCGGATGCTACCGACGAGTCGCGCAAGACCCTGAAAAATCTCAAAGCCAACGCTGAAAGCGCGCTGAGCCACTCGCGCAGCCTGCTGAGCGATGTCTACGAAGACGTCAAAGAAAAAACCCGCGAAAACGCACTGGCTACCCGTGACTACGCTCAGGAACACCCATGGACTACCGCCGGCGTTGCCGTAGGTGCCATCGGCCTGATCGCAGCCTACATGCTGTTCAAGCGCGGCAACTGATCAGATTCTGATCGGGTCCCCAGACTGCTTAAGCTCATTTTTCAACCACTGAGCCAATTGTTGCGCCCGACCATCGGCCGCACGTCTGGGTACCCACAACGCCAGCTGCGCCGGGGTTTCGCTGAAGCCCCACGGCGCAGCCAGGCGTCCGGCCGTCAGGTCATCGACGACCAGCGGCTCCGGTGCAATCGCAATCCCCAGGCCGGCCACGGCCGCTTCCAGTAAATAATACAAATGCTCGAAACCCTGCCCGTAATGCAACGCCTGCGCGTCGATGCCGTTCTGCTGCGCCCAACTTGGCCAGGCTTGCGGGCGCGAGGTGGTCTGCAACAAGGGTTCTGCCAGCAGGGACGTGGCGGGCGCATGGCGCAGGCGTTCGAACCGTTCGAAACGAGGGCTCAACACCGGCCCGATTCGCTCGCTGACCAGTTCGAAGACTTGCATATCGGCAGGCCATGGCGGCTCGGCGAATACCAGCAAGGCGTCCAGCCCCGGACGCCGCGGATCAAGATCGCCTTCGCCCGCCGACAGGTGCAGGCGCAAGTCCGGCAGATCGGCATTCAGTCGGCTCAGCCGCGGAATGAACCAGCGCGCCAGCAGGCTGCCGGAACAACCCAGCACGAAGGGCGCATCGGCACTGCCCTTGCTCAGTTCGATACACACGCTGCGCAGCCGGTCGAACGCTTCGCCGCTGACATCGCGGAGCCGGATGCCTGCATCTGTGAGTTTCAGGCCACGCCCGTCCTTGCTGAACAGGCTGACGCCCAGATGCTCTTCAAGCACCTTCAATTGGCGGCTGACTGCGCCGTGTGTCACGCTCAACTGCTCGGCGGCGAGACTGACGCTGCCTAGCCGGGCGGTACTTTCAAAAGCGCGCAACGCATTGAGGGGAGGGAGATCGCGACTCATGATCTGTGAGTTTTCCTGACAGGTTGTGGCGATCTTATCGGTTTTCATCCAGGCGTGCGCTGGTTAAAGTGGACCCATTGCCGATCCGGCTCACTCAATTCGCCCAATACTGCAACTGGAGCACTTCATGACTCAGACAAACTTGCGCAGCGGCCCCGACGCCAACGGCCTGTTCGGCTCATTCGGCGGCCGCTACGTAGCTGAAACCCTGATGCCGCTGGTGCTAGACCTCAACCGCGAATACGAAGCGGCCAAGGCCGATCCTGAGTTCATCAAGGAAATGGCCTATTTCCAGCGTGATTACATCGGCCGTCCAAATCCGCTGTACTTCGCCGAGCGCCTGACCGAGTTCTGTGGCGGCGCGAAAATCTACTTCAAGCGTGAAGAGCTCAACCACACCGGCGCGCACAAGATCAACAACTGCATCGGCCAGGTGCTGCTGGCCAAACGCATGGGCAAAAAACGCCTGATCGCGGAAACCGGCGCGGGCATGCACGGCGTTGCCACTGCCACCGTTGCGGCGCGTTTCGGTCTGCCTTGCGTGATCTACATGGGCGCGACCGACATCGAACGCCAACAGGCCAACGTGTTCCGCATGAAGCTGCTGGGCGCCGAGATCGTGCCGGTCACTTCCGGCACCGGCACCCTGAAAGACGCGATGAACGAAGCCCTGCGCGACTGGGTGACCAACGTCGATGACACCTTCTACCTGATCGGCACCGTGGCCGGCCCACACCCGTATCCGGCGATGGTGCGTGATTTCCAGGCCATCATCGGCAAGGAAACCAAAGAGCAGATGCAGGAGAAGGAAGGCCGCCTGCCGGACAGCCTGATCGCCTGCGTCGGTGGCGGCTCCAATGCGATGGGCCTGTTCCATCCGTTCCTCGATGACGCCAGCGTAGAAATCATCGGCGTCGAAGCGGGCGGTCATGGCGTGAATACCGACAAGCACGCGGCCAGCCTGAACGGCGGCGTACCGGGTGTGCTGCACGGTAACCGCACTTACCTGCTGCAAGATGGCGACGGGCAGATCACCGATGCGCACTCGATCTCTGCCGGTCTGGACTACCCAGGCATCGGCCCGGAGCACGCCTTCCTGCACGAAGTGAAGCGCGTCGAATACGTCAGCATCACCGACGAAGAAGCGCTGGACGCCTTCCATCAGTGCTGCTTGCTCGAAGGCATCATTCCGGCTCTGGAAACCGCTCACGCACTGGCCGAAGCCATGAAGCGCGCGACCAACCTGCGCGACGATCACTTGATGGTCGTATGCCTGTCCGGGCGCGGCGACAAAGACATGCAGACCGTCATGAACCACATGGCAGCCGCCGACAAAACTCAGGAGAAGCTGGTATGAGCCGTCTCGAACAACGTTTCGCCCAGCTGAAAACCGAAGGTCGTGCGGCGCTGGTCACCTTCATCACCGCTGGCGACCCTGGCTACGACACCTCGCTGAAAGTCCTCAAGGGCTTGCCGGCTGCGGGTGCTGATGTGATTGAGCTGGGCATGCCGTTCACTGATCCGATGGCCGACGGTGTGGCGATTCAGCTGGCTACGCTGCGCGCTCTGGATGCTGGCCAGACGTTGCAGAAGACGTTGCAGATGGTCAGCGAGTTTCGGGTCGACGATCAGACCACGCCGATCGTGCTGATGGGTTACTACAACCCGATCCACCGTTTTGGCGTCGAAGCGTTCGTGGCGCAAGCGAAGGAAGCGGGCGTCGATGGTTTGATCATCGTTGATCTACCGCCCGAGCATGACGCTGAGCTGGCGACGCCTGCACAGGCGTCGGGCATCGACTTCATCCGCCTGACCACGCCGACCACCGACGATGCGCGCCTGCCGCGTGTGCTGGAGCGCAGCTCGGGTTTCGTTTATTACGTGTCGGTGGCCGGTGTGACCGGTGCTGGCTCGGCGACCACCGAGCACGTCACCGAAGCCATCGCACGCCTGCGTCGTCACACCAGCCTGCCGATCAGCGTCGGTTTCGGTATCCGCACACCTGAGCAAGCAGCCGCCATTGCGCGCCTGGCTGACGGCGTGGTGGTGGGCTCGGCGTTCGTCGACAAGATTGCGACGGCCGAATCGCCGGAACAGGCAATCGATGGCGTGTTGACGCTGTGCGCCGCATTGGCCGAAGGTGTGCGTAACGCGCGCGTCAGCTGAGGGTAAAGTTTCTGATACAGAGGAATCAAAGCGCTGGCCGCGGTTCTATGTAGCAAGACACAAGGGGTTCATGACCAGCGTCATGAACCCCTTTTTGCTGCATTGCGCAACGCCGAGGAACACCCATGAAACGGCCAAACCGTATTATCACCGGGCTGGGCATCTTGATGATCAGCGCCAGCCCGCTGCTGCAAGCTGCACCGCCAGACCAGCGCGGCGACGGCCCGGAAGACAATCGCGGCGGCCAGCAACAGGGCCCACAGAATAATGGCGGGCACAACGAGCGCGGTAATGACCGTGGCCCGGGGAATGACAAAGGCAACGGCCCAGGCAAACCGGCCCATCAAGACAAGCGTGGCGGCAACCGTCCGCCGCAGGATTTTGGCGACGTACGCCAGACCTTTCAGCAACACCGCGACGTCATCGGCCGTGGCCAGCCACTGCCACCGGGCGTGCACATCGTCAAAGGCAAACCGCTGCCACGTGGCTACGGCAAACGTCTGGACAGCCGTTCACTGCAATACCTGCCACGCTACGAGGGCTACGAATGGCGCCGCCTGGGCACCGACGTCGTACTGATCGCCGTGGGCTCGGGGATCGTTTACGCGATTCTGGATGGTGTGTTGAATTGATGGAGCGCTAACGCAGAGCGTCACTCAAAGCATTCCGACGCTGGAGCATAAGGAAACCGCCATTTTCAGGCTGAGCATAATCCCTTGTGGGAGCGTCGCCCGGCTCGCTCCCACAAGATATGTGACTTGAGCGTCTAGCTTAGATCCGCCAGCTCAACCCTGCTTCTGATTAACCCGCGCCAGGAACGTCATCAGCGCACCCGATACGAACGCGGGATTTTCCAGATTGGCGATATGCCCGGCCTCAGGCACCAGCACGTAAGGGCAGCCAATCAGACTCGCCATCTCACGCGTCTCCTCAGGCGGCCTCGGGATGTCCGCGTCGCCGCACATCACCAGCGTGGTGTCCGCATTCAGTTGCTCGATCAGCCCCAGCCGGTCATCCCGCCCAAAGATCATCCGCCCGAGTGGCACCACATACTGGCGCATGCGCTCTGCATTCATCCCCGCCAATGCGACTCTAAACGCCTGATACACCGGCGACTGCGGATCGATGCCGGGACGGAAGAAAATCGGCACCACGATGTCCAGCAGCGGCGCAGGAAAAGCATCGGCCTCTTCGAGCTTGTCGAGCAACGAGAAGTAATAGGCCTTCTTGGCCTCCGACTCTTTGCCCAGATAAGTGTCCATCAGCACCAGCCCGGTAATCCGCTCGGGCGCGAGCAATGCCGCAATCGCACCCCACATACCGCCCACCGACAGCCCGACGATACTGCAACGCTCGATATTCAAATGATCCAGCAGCGCCAGCGCATGCCGGGCCAGATCATCCAGATTCCGGGTGCCTTCCGGAAACCCGTCAGACTCACCGTGCCCCCAGAGGTCCGGCGCGATCACCCGATACTGACTGGCCAGCGTGTCGACCTGCGCACTCCACATCGCCTTGTCCCAGAGATAACTGTGACCCAGCAAAACAACCGGCCCGGTGCCTTGGTCTGTGTAGTGAAGGGTCTTACCGTCGATGAGTAGATCCGGCATTTCTGATGATCCTCTGTCTGGTCTTTCAGCATTCAGTTCAAACCACCCATGGCAGGCAGCTCATGATGTTGACGTGTATGCATGACCATTTTGTTTAAGTTCGCGCTGCAACGGACCAGTCGGTCATTTTTCAGCGGGACTATCTTACACCGATCTTTTCGCCGATGGATGCGCTTGTAATCGCTGAAGATAATTGGCCGAAAAGCTGGCTATCAGCCAGTCAGCGCGCTCAAATTCAGAGGCCGAACCGCGCCCATCCAGATCGCATGATCGGTATGGTCACGCAGCTCGTCGCCGGTCAGAGGATGCATAAAGACAACCAGCCCATCGCGATTCAACGCCAGCCACAGCGTGATATCGGCCAACTGCTCATGCCCGAACGCCAACTGACAACTCCACTCCGGATGCGGCCCGACCCGCTTCTGATGAACCCGCCCCATCTGCACCGCAAATTTCTCGGCCGCGGCTTCGCACAGGGCTCGGGCCTGGTCGAGGGTTTGGGCGTTGAAATAGACGTGGGCATGGTAGCCGTAGATGTCTTGCATTGAGGTAGAGGCTCCTTTCTCGGCTGAAGGCCTGGCGGATGCAGGTGTATCGCCAGCCTTGATCATTTTTTCTTGGGTGTGTGCCGATAGTAGGTCCTGCATGATGGTTGAGAAAGCCTCATGACCGTCTTACGTGTGAAGTCTCGCAGCATGGAGCGGCTCCAAAACAACGCTCTCTGCCAACAAAATACACGCGGCACCGTAAACAGCCTCAATCTCAAACAACACAAGCTTACCGGTGCGAACGAGATCCAGCTTCCGTAAGAAGTCAACGCTGTTTAAGTCGTCTGGTTGGGGATCGCGTCCTCTCATCAGGAAAAACAAACAATGTGCAGTTTCTACTTCTTGACCGTTACTGACATCGAGAAAATTCACGCGATCTACAATATTCAGAAGCCTCATATCGTTCAGGGCAAAATTATCGACTCCTTTGGCAATTATTTGATAACACTTTCTGCCTTTCCACGGGCTTGTCACGTGTATGCGAATTTCTTTTTCGATTGAAAATACATGAATCGAATCAATCGTAGCCTCTACTAAAACATCCCATAGACTCATAACACCTCCTTGCGCTCAAAGCGGTTGCTGTCAAGAAAACTGACATTCCCGCCCTTTGCTCATATAGAAAAATTATCGAAGCAGCTATACAAACGTCTGCTTTTTATCTTTCCATACATCAACGCTTGCCTCATGGAACCGGTAACCAAAGGGCAAGGCTAAAAACTTCACAAGGTCAGGACGATGCTCCGCCACATGGTGTGCGTGAACCGTCTTTAGCGTTTGTGTATCGCCGTTATACCGGTCTGTGGTTATCCACCAGCCAGACATATGCTCGGGCGACGGATAGCGAACGCCCTCAACGGCGTCGCCCCCGAACACACCATCAGAAATGACTATCAGTTGATCGTGAAGTGGGACGGAATACTCGACGCCGAGTTTTGCGCATATTGCGTGCTGCTCGGCCCACATTTTTAGCGTAGTCGTGATACCGAGTACATAGTCATCTGTCAAAGGAATTTGTTCAAAAAATATCAGCTCCTGAGAATCATTAAGCTGCATTTTTGTTATCCAGGAGCCATAGCCCAAGGTTTCATTTGGTGAAATTTTATGACCCGTTTCGAGATAATGAAAGACCGTCTCAACAAACTCAATTGCGTATTCTTCTAAATCTTCATCATGAATCTGAACATTTATCTCGTAACCGTACTTTTGTAGAAGCCCATGTGTTTTTAGCATCCATCCAGATTTATTTAGGGAGCCGCTGATTTATTCGATTTTTCGTCCCTGCAAGGCTCTGGAGGCCTTGATTTATCTGGGGGCAACAGCTGGGTTTTAGAATAAATCAGCGTCTCCTTAGGGAAACATTTATCTTCACCGGCTATCCCTCTAGGGAGGCGCTGATTTATTCGATTTTTCGTCCCTGCAACGCTCTGGAGGCCTTGATTTATCTGGGGGCAACAGCTGGGTTTTAGAATAAATCAGCGTCTCCCTAGGGAGACGCTGAACAATTAACCCGTTCGCACCGTCCCCATTTCCAAGCCGGTTTTTTTCAACCTGCCGGCCTTATTTTACGTTTCTCGAGCAGATTTCTGCCCTCATTTTGCTGAAAGGCGGGCCAGTCCCGCCTTTCAGACGGATTTATCCTGCCGTCTGTTGTAAATACCGCTTGGCCAGCATCAGATTGGCCAACCCAAACAAACTGAACAACTGCGCTGTATTCTTTTCCAGCCCACGGTAGCGAACCTTGCGATGATTGAAGCGCACCTTGATTACCTGGAAGGGGTGCTCGACCTTGGCACGCAGTTGCGCCTTGGCATATTCAATTTTGCGCTCGACCCGATACAGCACGCTGCCTTCGCCGTGCTGCTTGTAACTGCTTGGCCGTTCTGCAATCGACCAGATAACGTCCCGTTCAGCATGCTCCGGTCGCTTGGCCGCACCGGTGTATCCAGCGTCACCCGAAACATAGGTTTCGTCACCGTGAAGCAACTGGCCAACCTGGGTGACATCCGCCACGTTAGCGGCCGTCCCTACTACGCTGTGCACCAGCCCCGACGTGGCGTCTACACCAATGTGGGCCTTCATCCCAAAGTGCCATTGATTGCCTTTCCTGGCCTGATGCATCTCAGGATCACGCTTGCCTTCTCGGTTCTTGACCGAGGGCGGCGCGGCGATCAGAGTAGCGTCGACGATAGTGCCTTCCTTGAGCAGCAGCCCCCGGCTGGCCAGATGCTGGTTAATCGTTTCAAACAGCAGCCGGGTTAGCTGATGGACTTCCAGCAAGCGGCGAAAACGCAGCAAGGTGGTGGCATCCGGTGCAGACTCGCGACCCAGGTCGATACCCATAAAACCGCGGATGGCCTGGCTGTCGTAGACGGCATCTTCGCAACCTTCATCGGAGAAACCGAAACACTGCTGCACGACGTACATGCGCAACATGCGCGACACCCCTATCGCAGGGCGTCCGCGCTTGCCTGCGGTGTTGCTATAAAACGGCGCCACTTGCGCCTCCAGCAGGGCCCAGGGCACCAACTGTTCAAGGTCAGCCAGGAAGCGATCTCGGCGAGTCTGCTTTTTCTTGCCGGTATATTCGAGTTCGGAGAAGGTCTTCTGCACGCGCGTAACGCTCACGGAGAGGGAGGCTGTTGAAGGAACTTAGTGTGCCAAGGGTGGGGACAGTTGGCTATTTTTGCAGCGCCTCCCTAGACGCAGCGTAATTTTTTACACCATATACAGCTAGGGAGACGCTGAACAATTAACCCGTTCGCACCGTCCCCATTTCCAAGCCGGTTTTTTTCAACCTGCCGGCCTTATTTTACGTTTCTCGAGCAGATTTCTGCCCTCATTTTGCTGAAAGGCGGGCCAGTCCCGCCTTTCAGACGGATTTATCCTGCCGTCTGTTGTAAATACCGCTTGGCCAGCATCAGATTGGCCAACCCAAACAAACTGAACAACTGCGCTGTATTCTTTTCCAGCCCACGGTAGCGAACCTTGCGATGATTGAAGCGCACCTTGATTACCTGGAAGGGGTGCTCGACCTTGGCACGCAGTTGCGCCTTGGCATATTCAATTTTGCGCTTGACCCGATACAGCACGCTGCCTTCGCCGTGCTGCTTGTAACTGCTTGGCCGTTCTGCAATCGACCAGATAACGTCCCGTTCAGCATGCTCCGGTCGCTTGGCCGCACCGGTGTATCCAGCGTCACCCGAAACATAGGTTTCGTCACCGTGAAGCAACTGGCCAACCTGGGTGACATCCGCCACGTTAGCGGCCGTCCCTACTACGCTGTGCACCAGCCCCGACGTGGCGTCTACACCAATGTGGGCCTTCATCCCAAAGTGCCATTGATTGCCTTTCCTGGCCTGATGCATCTCAGGATCACGCTTGCCTTCTCGGTTCTTGACCGAGGGCGGCGCGGCGATCAGAGTAGCGTCGACGATAGTGCCTTCCTTGAGCAGCAGCCCCCGGCTGGCCAGATGCTGGTTAATCGTTTCAAACAGCAGCCGGGTTAGCTGATGGACTTCCAGCAAGCGGCGAAAACGCAGCAAGGTGGTGGCATCCGGTGCAGACTCGCGACCCAGGTCGATACCCATAAAACCGCGGATGGCCTGGCTGTCGTAGACGGCATCTTCGCAACCTTCATCGGAGAAACCGAAACACTGCTGCACGACGTACATGCGCAACATGCGCGACACCCCTATCGCAGGGCGTCCGCGCTTGCCTGCGGTGTTGCTATAAAACGGCGCCACTTGCGCCTCCAGCAGGGCCCAGGGCACCAACTGTTCAAGGTCAGCCAGGAAGCGATCTCGGCGAGTCTGCTTTTTCTTGCCGGTATATTCGAGTTCGGAGAAGGTCTTCTGCACGCGCGTAACGCTCACGGAGAGGGAGGCTGTTGAAGGAACTTAGTGTGCCAAGGGTGGGGACAGTTGGCTATTTTTGCAGCGCCTCCCTAGCAAAGCAGGACGTGTATGTATACATACAAGCCCATGCTCGTTAAACCAAGTGAAGCTAATTCCATATAACCCGAGGAAATCCTGGCCTCGAAAGCTGCATAGCTTCCGGCCCATTAAACCCCTCCGGGCTCATATCAATTCTAACTTTTGCTAAACCTTCGAAAACAAACTCAATTTCCTGTTCGCCTTCTGAGACGCTTACAAGCTTTTTCCCTTGTAGACCCTTAATTGTCGAGCCAATAATACTGTATGAATTATAGACGCTCACTATAATGTCCTTAAAAAAAATAGTTGAAAATAGTCGTGAATAACAAGCGCCATTACAACATCACTTCCAACAAGATTGGTAAGAACATTCATCGCACAATACTAAATTATTTTATGGCAAAATCACTTTTTGAATGGGACAAAACAAACCAGGAGACGCTAGTCCCATATCACCAGAGGGAATCCTGGCCTCAAAAGCTCGATAGCCTCCGGACCATGAAAACCATCCGGGCTCATATCAACTCTAATTTTTGCGGGGCCTTCAAACACCCACTCAATCTCTTACTCGTCTTCTGAAACATTTATAAGTTTTCTTCCCCGTAGACCTTTCACTGTCGAGCCAAGAATACAATATGAGTTATTGATATTCAGAATAGAACCACCTACAAAATAAATTTGCATATAGTCATGTACGATGCACGCATCTGTAACACAACGTCCAACAAGACAGTCAAAAACGCTCATTCTGTGATACTCCAGTGCCGAGTTGAACGACGCGTGCCTAATACAGGATTTGCAACCCGAACTCGTATTAATATTTGTATGCCGATGCGATCAAAAAGCACATACGCCTACTTCCGTAAGCTCTGTAGGAATGTTCCGCTCCAACCGATAGTCGCTGCTGACACGTTCTACATTCGGCCTATGAATGAGCCCCCCCTCAAACAGCAATCGAAGGCAACGGCCTGCCCGCCAACGAAACCCCGCTCAACGCCTGCTCGTTCGCCAGCCAGTCCATGAACTGCTGAACAATCTGCACCCGCCGTTTACGCTGGGGCAAAACCACGTAATAGCCGTACCCGGAGATTGCGGCGCCGGCGATGGGGCGGCAGAGCAGGCCTTGGTCGAGGAGGTCGTCGACCAGGTGTTTCCAGCCGATGGCGATGCCTTGTCCGCCGATGGCGGCCTGGATCAGCAGGGTGTAGTTGTCGAAGCGTAACTGGCCGGGCGCGGGCGCTTGGGGGATGTCGAGGGCGCGGAATACGCCAGCCCAGTCGAACCAGTTGTTGATGCTTTCGCCACGCAGGTGCAGCAGCGGGAAGTCGCGCAGTGCGTCGTTGGGCAGAGGCGTCTGGCGCCCGGCGATCAGTTGCGGACTGCACACCGGAAAGACTTCTTCGCTGAACAACCAGCGGCTTTCGCCCTGTTTGAAGCGCCCGTCGCCGAACAGCACGGCGACGTCGATATCGGCGCGTAACATACTGTAGGTACGCTCGCTGGTCACCAGGCTGACGTCAACGTCGGGGTTGACCTTGTGGAAGCGGTGCAGGCGTGGCATCAGCCAATAAGCGGCGAAAGCGAAGTCTGTCGCCACTTGCAGCACCTCATGCTGGTGCTGCTCGGTGATCGCTGTCAGCCCGCTGTCGATGGACTGCAAGCCAGCCTGCACATGGCTGAACAATATTTCACCCGCTTCGGTAAGCTCGATGCCGCGATAGATGCGGTCAAACAGGCGGGTGGCCAGTTGTTCTTCAAGGCGCTTGATCTGCTGGCTGACGGCAGGCTGAGTAGTGCCCAGCTCGATGGCCGCGGCAGTAAAGCTGCGCAGCCGGGCCTCGACTTCAAAAGCACGCAGCAGGTCGAGGGACATGTCGCGAAAAGCTTCAAACATAAGCGGTGCTTATCCTAGGTATTGCTGCGCATGGGCTTTACCATCAAACAAGAGGACTCCATCCTCATGCCCAGCACTTTCGCATAACTTTTCACAATGGGATGCAGCGATTACATGAAGCGCAAAAATATTCTGTTCATCATGGCCGATCAAATGGCCGCGCCAATGTTGCCGTTCTACGCCCCGTCCCCGGTCCTGATGCCGAACCTGAGCCGCCTTGCTGCCGGCGGCGTGGTGTTCGACTCGGCCTATTGCAACAGCCCGCTGTGTGCGCCGTCGCGTTTTACGCTGGTCAGCGGCCAGTTGCCGAGCAAGATCGGGGCGTATGACAACGCGGCCGACTTTCCGGCGGACATCCCGACCTATGCGCATTATTTGCGCGCGCTGGGCTACAAGACCGCGCTCGCGGGCAAGATGCATTTTTGCGGCCCGGATCAGTTGCACGGGTACGAAGAACGTCTGACCAGCGATATTTACCCGGCCGACTACGGCTGGTCGGTCAATTGGGATGAGCCGGATGTGCGCCCGAGCTGGTATCACAACATGTCATCGGTGTTGCAGGCTGGCCCGTGCATTCGTACCAACCAGCTGGATTTCGATGAAGAGGTGCTGTTCAAGTCTCAGCAATACCTTTATGACTATGTGCGTCAGGACGGTGATGCGCCGTTCTGCCTGACCGTTTCCATGACCCACCCTCACGACCCGTACACCATCCCGCTTCCGTTCTGGGACCTGTACAGCAACGACGAAATCCCGATGCCGACGCCGCACGCCAATCAGGCCGCGCTGGACCCGCATTCGCAACGGCTGCTCAAGGTCTACGACCTGTGGGACAAGCCGATGCCGACCCATAAAATTCGTGATGCGCGCCGCGCCTACTTCGGCGCGTGCAGCTACATTGACCTTAACGTTGGCAAGCTGATGCAGACGCTGGATGAAGTCGGGCTGGCCGAAGACACCATCGTGGTGTTCTCTGGCGATCACGGCGACATGCTGGGCGAGAAGGGCCTCTGGTACAAAATGCACTGGTTCGAAATGGCCGCCCGCGTGCCGCTGGTGGTGTACGCGCCGGGGCAGTTCAAGCCGGGCCGGGTCAGTGCTTCGGTATCGACCGCCGACCTGTTGCCGACTTTTGTCGAGATGGCCAAGGGCACACTGGACGCCGGGTTGCCACTGGACGGGCGTTCGCTGATGCCGCACCTGAAACGCAAAGGCGGGCACGATGAGGTATTTGGCGAATACATGGCTGAGGGCACGACCAGCCCGTTGATGATGATTCGTCGCGGCGCTTACAAATTCATCTATTCGGAACAGGACCCATGCCTGCTGTTCGATGTGAAGAAAGACCCGAAAGAGCAGAAAGACCTGAGCCAGTCGCCAGCCCATGAAAAGCTGTTCAATGACTTTCTGGCCGAAGCTCGGGCCAAGTGGGACATCCCGGCGATACACCAACAGGTGCTCGCCAGCCAGCGCAGAAGGCGCTTTGTCGCCAAATCGCTGGCAACCGGCAAGCTGAAGAGTTGGGATCACCAGCCACTGGTCGACGCCAGTCAGCAGTACATGCGCAACCACATCGATCTGGACGATCTGGAGCGCAAGGCACGTTTTCCGCAACCTTGACCCTGCCCACACCAATAATCAAAAAGGGGTACATCGATGAAGAAGCTATCCACAGTCGTTGCGGTCGCGGTCATGACGCTCGGCAGCTTTGCAGTGCAGGCAGACGATGCCAGTTGCAGCACCGTAAAAATGGCCGATCCAGGCTGGAGTGACATCGCCGCCACCAACGCCATCACCGGCGTGGTGCTGGAAGGGCTGGGCTACAAGCCCAAGGTCGATACGCTGGCGGTGCCGATTGCCTACGGCGGTTTGAAAGACGGCAAGCTGGATGTGTTTCTGGGTAACTGGATGCCGGCGCAGCAGGGCTTTTACGACAAGTTCGTGGCCACGGGTGACGTGACGCAACTGGCCAAAAATCTGGAAGGCACCGAGTTCACCCTGGCCGTACCGGATTACGTCTGGGACGCAGGTGTGCATGACTTTGCCGATCTGAGCAAATTTGCCGACAAGTTCGACAAGAAGATCTACGGCATCGGTTCCGGCGCACCGGCTAACCTGTCGTTGCAGGAGATCATCAAGAAGAACGAGTTTGATCTGGGCCAGTGGAAGCTGGTTGAATCCAGCGAACAGGCCATGCTCGCCGAGGTCAATCGCAACGTGAAGAAGAAGGCGTTTGTGGTCTTTCTCGGCTGGACGCCGCACCCGATGAACGTGCAGATCAAAGGCATGCACTACCTCAAGGGCGGCGAGAAATACTTTGGCGACACCGGCTCGGTCTTCACCCTGACCCGCAAGGGTTATGCGCAAGCCTGCCCGAACGTCGGCAAGCTGTTGACCAACCTGAGCTTCACCCTGGACATGGAAAACAGCATCATGGCCGAGGTGACCAACAAGAAGGTCAGCAACAGCGCAGCCGCCAAAGCCTGGATCAAGGCCAACCCGGCGGTGCTGGACACGTGGCTTGAGGGCGTAAAGACGGTTGATGGCAAGGATGGACTGGCGGCAGTGAAAGCGAAGTTGTAGGCCTCGACATTAAGTATTGACCCGGCGTCGGGGGTTCCCACCACGCCGGTTTTCAGCAATATTGGCACCTCGAAGCGTCATTCTGGAAGACACCTGGGAACCAACGGAGGGGGGCAAACCACTAGGTGGCCGTACGGCCTATCCGCCAAAAACTGGAGAACAGTATGAAAAAGTCACTTATACCCCTCTCGCTGGCCCTGATTCTGAGCGCATCCTTTTCCTCTGCGGCTAGCTGGCCACCAGAAACCAGCGCCAAAGTGCCTGGTAACGCGCTGGAATATCCGACCAAGCTAGAGGCCGTCAATGTCTCGATGGAGGAGATGCTCAATGCAGGAGCAACGGTCGTTTCTTCGTACGTGGCAGACATTGGTCCGGTAGTGACCCTCAAGAACAAGAAACACTATGTTATCTGCATGCTCAGAGGTGCTGGAACCGGGTCAGACACAAACGTCGCCACCTCGAAATGCTACGCCATGAACTAGCCTTCGCTCGCGGCTCCGGGCAGGAACGGTCTGACGTGGCGATGCAGTGATCCATCCAATATGAGGGACCGATGCGCTGGCTCAATCTGCATAAATTCCTGCCCTTTCTCGCCTGGCTGCCGCGTCAGACTCGCGCCAGCGTCGGGCGGGATGCGCTGGTGGGTTTGAGTGGGGCGATTCTGGCGCTGCCGCAATCCATCGCATACGCACTGATCGCCGGCTTGCCGCCAGAATACGGCCTGTACGCCGCCATCGTTCCGGTCATCATCGCCTGCCTGTGGGGCTCGTCCTGGCACTTGATCTGCGGGCCGACTGCGGCGATTTCCATCGTGTTGTATGCCAGTGTCAGTCCGCTTGCCGTCCCGGCCAGTCAGGACTACATCATGTTGATCCTGCTACTGACGTTCATTGCCGGGGTCTTCCAGTTAGCGCTCGGCATGATGCGTTTCGGCGCGCTGGTGAATTTCGTTTCACATTCGGTGGTGCTCGGTTTCACCCTGGGCGCGGCCATCGTGATTGCCCTCGGGCAGATGCCCAATCTGCTGGGCCTTGATCTGCCGAGTCAGACCACAGCCCTCAACAGCCTGAACGCCGTGCTTGAGCATTGCGGTGAAGTCGATATGCCGTCGCTGATACTTGGATTGCTGACGCTGATGCTGGGCATCGGCCTCAAGGCTCTGGTGCCACGCTGGCCGACCCTGCTGATCGCGCTGGTATTGAGCAGCCTGCTGGTCTGGCTGTGGCCGGCGATGTTCGGTCAAGTGCGGGTGGTCAGCGCCTTCGTCGGGCATTTGCCGCCGTTCAGCCCGCTGTCGCTGGACCTCGAGTTGATCCTCAGACTGCTGCCGACGGCCGTAGCTGTGGGCATGCTCGGGCTGGTCAACAGCTTGTCGATTGCCCGCTCGCTGTCGGCACGCTCGCAGCAGATGTTCAATGCCAATCAGGAAGTTCGCGCTCAAGGGCTGTCGAATATGGTCGGCTCGCTGTTTTCCGGCTACCTGTCTGCGGGTTCGTTCACCCGCGCCGCGCTGAATTATGAAGCCGGCGCACGCTCGCCGGTGGCCGGGGTGTTTTCCGCGCTGTGGGTGGCGCTGTTCGCGGTCGCCGGAGCCTCGTTGATCTCGCACATTCCGATTCCGGCCATGGCGGCCTCGATCCTGCTGATCTGTTGGGGGCTAGTGGATCGGCGTGGCATTCGTGCGCTGTTCCGCGTCAGCCGCGCGGAGTTTTTCGTGATGGCGCTGACCTGTCTGGCCACGCTGTTGCTGGAGCTGCAAACCGCGATCTATGCGGGCGTGCTGGCCTCGCTGTTCTTTTACCTCAAACGCACCTCACAACCCCGCGTGCAGCAATGGCGCGAGGGTGATGAGGAGGTTCTGCGAGTGGGTGGTTCGATCTTTTTCGGCGCCAGCCACTACCTGCAAACCCGCCTGCAGCGCACCGAAGGCCAGCGTGTGGTGATCGATGCGCAGCAGATCAACTTCATCGATTATTCGGGCGTGGAGATGCTTCATCAGGAGGCCAGGCGGCTGGGGCAGCAGGGGCGAGTGCTGGTTCTGCGCAATGCAAGACCGCAGGTGATCGAGGAGTTATACAAGCTGGAAGGTGCGGAGCAATGCCCGATTTTGTTTGAGGATTGAGTTATAACTCATCGTCGCGACGCTCTGCGTTCAGCGTTATACGCAAGTCCTGATAAGCCCGTAGATTTGGCTTCTGCCCGAAGGGCGTGGGCAGAGGCCAAATCTGCAGGCTTAGCAAGACTCGTGGATAACGCAGAGGGTTGGAAAAATAGTCGTTCAGTTAGCGTGCCAGTGATTCAACCCGCCGCCAGCAGCCTGCGCAACTTCGCCAGCACTGGCGCTGAATCCGGGCGCACGCCGCGCCAGAGCAGGAAGGCCTCTGCCGCCTGCTCGACCAGCATCCCCAAACCGTCAACCGATTGCGCCGCGCCGTGCGCCGTGGCCCAGCGGCAAAAGGCGGTGGGCTCTTTGCCGTACATCATGTCGTAGCAGAACGTTACGCCGGGCTGGATCAGGCTTGGGGAAACAGGCGGCAGTTCTCCGGCCAAGCTGGCGGACGTGGCATTGATGATCACATCCACCGACTCTTCAAGCCAGTCGAAACTGCTGGCAAACACCGGACCAAGGTCGGCAAATTCCTGCGCCAGACGTTCGGCTTTCTCGACCGTGCGATTGGCGATCACCAGCGCTGCAGGCTCTTGCGCAAGTAACGGTTCAAGCGCGCCACGCACTGCACCGCCCGCGCCCAGTACCAGAATCCGCTGGCCCCGCAAGCTTATTGAGCAATTGACCGTCAGGTCGCGTACCAGTCCCGCACCGTCGGTGTTGTCGCCCAGCAACGAGCCGTCGTCGAGTTTGCTCAAGGTGTTGACCGCGCCAGCGCGCTGGCCGCGCTCGGTCAGGCTGTCAGCCAGACGAAACGCTTCTTCCTTGAACGGCACGGTCACGTTGGCACCACGCCCGGTCTGGAAAAATGCCTGGGCAAACGCAGTGAAGTCGTCGAGCGGGGCCAGCGCAGCCTGGTAATCCAGTGGCTGCCCGGTCTGCTCGGCAAACAGGCGATGAATCAGCGGCGACTTGCTGTGACCGATAGGGTTACCCAAGACAACGTAGCGATCCATCAGTTGTCCGCCAGCCAATCGCGATCGGTCAAAAAGTAATCAGTCAAATGCGCTTCTTCGCTGCCCGGTGCGGCTTTCCAGTCATAACCCCAACGCACTTGCGGCGGCAGCGACATCAGGATCGATTCGGTTCGGCCACCGGACTGCAGACCAAACAGCGTGCCACGGTCATAGACCAGGTTGAACTCGACGTAACGCCCACGCCGGAACTCCTGAAACTCGCGTTGCTGCACGGTGTACGCCGCAGCCTTGCGACGACGCACAATCGGCAGGTAGGCATTGATGAATGCATCACCGATGGCGCGGATAAACGCGAAGCTGGTGTCGAAATCCCACTGGTTCACGTCGTCGAAAAACAGGCCGCCGATGCCGCGCGGCTCGTCGCGATGCTTGAGGTGGAAGTAGGTGTCGCACCACGCTTTGTAGCGCGGATAGACGTCATCGCCAAACGGCGCACAGGCGCGCTCGGCGACCCGGTGCCAGTGCACGCAGTCTTCTTCTACGCCGTAGTAGGGCGTCAGGTCGAAACCACCGCCGAACCACCAGACCGGCTCTTCGCCTTCTTTTTCAGCGATGAAGAAGCGCACGTTGGCGTGAGACGTCGGCACATGCGGGTTGTGCGGATGGATTACCAGCGAAACACCCAACGCCTCGAACCCCCGCCCGGCCAGCTCAGGCCGATGTGCGCTGGCCGATGGCGGCAGGTTGCTGCCGAACACGTGGGAGAAGTTGACGCCGCCTTTCTCAATGACCGCGCCGTTCTCGATCACCCGTGTGCGACCGCCGCCGCCCGCCGGACGTGTCCAGGCATCTTCGATGAAGTGTGCGTTGCCATCTTCCTGCTCAAGCGCGATGCAGATGCGGTCTTGCAGGTCGAGCAGGTAGGCTTTTACGGCCTCGGTGCGGGTACTCATGGCGATCCCTTACGGCTGACTTCAAACGGCTGGCCCCCGGAGCAGAAGGGGCGCAGGCAAATTGGCGCGTAGCATACCATCGGCAGGCAGGACTGGCAGTTGACGCAGGTCGGGCGAAGGAGTCCGATAGGGTTTTTCGCAGCCCTTCAACCATCAAGGAGAGAACACATGGCAAAGCGTATCCAGTTCAGCACGGTCGGAGGACCCGAGGTGCTTGAATATGTCGATTTCGAGCCAGAGGCGCCGGGGCCGCAGGCGGTGGCTGTGCGCAACAAGGCGATTGGCCTGAATTTCATCGATACCTATTACCGCAGCGGGCTGTATCCGGCCTCGTCATTGCCGTCCGGTCTGGGCGCGGAAGGGGCCGGGGTGGTCGAGGCGGTGGGCGTTGAGGTGACGCGCTTCAAGGTCGGCGACCGGGTCGCTTACGGCACCGGGCCGCTGGGGGCGTACAGCGACGTGCATGTGCTGCCCGAGGCGAATCTGGTCAAGCTGGCCGACTCGGTCAGCTTCGAGCAGGCCGCTGCGCTGATGCTCAAGGGCCTGACCGTGCAATACCTGCTGCGCCAGACTTATCAGGTGAAGCCAGGCGAGATCATTTTGTTTCATGCTGCTGCGGGCGGTGTCGGCTCGTTGGCGTGCCAATGGGCCAAGGCACTGGGCGCGAAGCTGATCGGCACGGTCAGTTCGCCGGAGAAGGCGGCACATGCCAAGGCGCTCGGTGCCTGGGAAACCATCGATTACAGCCACGAAGATGTCGCTAAACGTGTGCTGGAGCTGACCGACGGCAAAAAATGCCCGGTGGTCTATGACGGCGTAGGGCAGGACACCTGGCTGACGTCGCTCGACAGCGTGGCGCCGCGTGGGCTGGTGGTGAGCTTCGGCAATGCCTCGGGGCCGGTTTCCGGTGTGAATCTGGGCATTCTGGCGCAGAAGGGTTCGGTGTATGTCACGCGCCCGACGCTGGGCAGCTACGCCAACAACGCGCAGAATCTGCAGACCATGGCCGACGAGCTGTTCAACATGCTCGCCAGCGGCAAACTCAAGGTCGACAACATTCAGCAATACGCCCTCAAGGATGCCGCCGAGGCGCAAACCGAGCTGTCAACCCGGCGCACCACGGGCTCGACCATTCTGATCCCGTAAGTCAGCGTCAGCCTGCGCGCACGACCTGACCGGTCGCGATGTCGCGGATTACGCTGGGGTTTCGGCGGCCGCCCAGGCTGCCGCCGAGCACGCCGTCGATCTGACCCCGGAAGTATTGCTCGACACGCAAGCGCGAACGGGCCGCCGGACGACCCGCCGGGTTGGCCGAGGTCGAGATCAGTGGGCCGACCAGCGCGCACAGCTCGCGCACGGTCGGGTGATCGGTGACGCGCAGCGCCACGGTTTCATGAATTCCGGTGATCCACTCGGGCAACAGGTTCTGATGCGGCACCAGCCAGGTGTTCGGCCCCGGCCAGGTGCTGGCCATGCGGTCGAGCCACAATTCGGGGAAATCTTCGAACAGGAAGTCGAACTGGCGAATGTTGTCGGCAATCAGGATCAGGCCTTTTTCCACCGGCCGCGATTTGATCGCCAACAGGCGATAGACCGCTTCTTCATCCCATGGATCACACCCCAGCCCCCAGACTGCTTCGGTCGGGTAGGCAATCACCGCACCGGCTCGAATATCCTGAGCGGCTTGTTGCACACGCCAACTGCTGACCATTGTTTGTCTCTCCGCTAAATCCTGGCAGCAGTTTAACCTCAGGGCGCTCTGGCGAACCATCGTCCTGCTTCACAGCTTATTCTTCCATCCAGTTCCAGCTCGGTCAGGCCTGCCAGGACCTTGGGCAACGGCCAGCCGCTGGAAACCGAAAGCCCCTCACTGGTATGCGGCGCGGCATGCAACAGCGCCAGCAACGGATGATCGCAGGGCGCGGGCCTTGCAGGTTGCGGGGCAGGGCCGGGCGCTATGCTCCTCCAGTGCTGCAAGCCTTCAAGGATGTGCTCGACGGTCTCGACCAGCGTCGCGCCGTCACGGATCAACTGGTGACAACCTTTCGCGCCCGGATGATGAATCGAGCCCGGTATCGCGTAAACCTCACGGCCATGTTCGGCCGCCAGTCGGGCGGTGATCAACGAGCCGCTGGCGACGCTGGCCTCGACCACGAGTACGCCAAGCGACAAGCCGCTGATGATCCGGTTACGACGCGGGAAGTTGCTGGGCTGAGGTCCGGCGTCCAGCGGGAACTCGGAAATCACCGCGCCGCCCTGTTCCGCCATCTGTGCTGCGAGGGCACGATGCTGCTGTGGATAAAGTTTTTCGAGCCCGGTGCCCAACACGCCGATTGTCAGCCCGCCGACATCCAGTGCGCCCTGATGCGCGGCGCCGTCAATGCCGCGAGCCAGACCGCTGGTGACCACAAAACCGGCTCCCGCTAGGCTGCGCGCAAACGCCCTGGCGGTGTCCAGTCCGGGTCTGGAGGCACGACGACTACCGACCATGCCCAACTGCGGACGTTCGAGTATCGAGGGGTTGCCGGCAATGAAAATCAGCGGCGGCGGATCGGCGATCTCGGCCAGCAGCGCGGGGTAGCAAGGGTCGTCCCACATCAGCAAATGCTGGCCCGGACGCTCTAGCCAGGCCAGGGCTGCGCTTGCACCATCGCGTACCGAGGCATCCCGTCGCGCGTCCGCGCATGCACTCGGAATACCCAGCGCACGCCATGCACTGGCCGGCGCGCTCAGTGCCGAGGAAGCCGAACCGAACGCATCGATGAGCTTGGAGAAGCGTTTCGGTCCGACCTCAGGCAAGCGATGTACGCGCAAACGCGCTTCCAGCTCTGCGGGTGAAGAGAGAGCTTTTTCGAACAGTGGCATGAGATCGTCCCTGATCCATCGTGCATCTCAAGCGATGCACAAACCTGTGGATAACTCTGTTGACAACAATTTGATAACTGACTGGCTGGTAACACAATTCCGTATCAGAACTGAAACACGGGCTACGGGTTGCGAACCTTGTCCATGATGGCCAAAGATCGGTTAGCTTGCAGGACCAAGGCGTAACTAAGCTTGTCGTAGGTGCGGAAAACCATCAGCAGGCCGGCCCGTTCGTCGGGGATTTTCACGTATTCACCCGTGACCCGGTCGCGCACCGTTTCGCTGGTCTTGTAGATCGCCAGCACATTGCCTTCGGTCAGACCGTCGCGCTTGCCTCTGTTCAAGGTCACCACGTCCATCACGCCCACCTGGGTGACGCCACGCGGCACATCCAGAATCAAACCGTCGACCGGGCCCTGCGGCGCGCTCGGCAGGAAGGTCGAGTTGATCGCCCGCTCTTCGCTGGCGAACAGGCGATCGCCGGGGCGTACCTCCTGGGTGGTGCGCTGCAACGTCAGGGTCGAAACATCGCCCTCGGCGGCAATCACCTCAGCACTGCCGACATCGTCGGCGTTGATCCCCAGCACTTCGTTGGTTTGCGGATCGACGTAGACCTTGCCCTGACGAAAGATGCCGTAGACGGAGTGCGCCGGGTCCAGCCGGCCGCGCGAATAGGCGCGATCACCCGCGCCGCTGAGCACGCGCTCAGCGTTGCCGGCGACGATGTACGGCGCTCTGTCGAACTGTTCGGCACTGTCGACGATGCGGTTGCTGATCAGGAACGCGTTGAGCGCGCCCAGCGGAATGCTCGGAATCGCCTCGACCATCGGCGTGCTGCGCACACGCGGTGACAATTTAATGGTGCCACGCGACTCGCCACGGTTGAGCGTCACCCGTGGCTGGCCGTCGACCCAGGTCAGCGCAAGCGTGTCGCCGGGGTAGATCAGGTCGGGATCACGGACCTGCGGATTGGCCCGCCAGATCTCGCGCCATTTCCACGGTTCACGCAAAAACTTGCCGGAAATATCCCAGAGCGTGTCTCCGGCGACCACGGTGTAGCTCTGCGGGTAGCCTTCCCTGAGTTGCACTTGCGCCTGGGCAAGACCGCTGGCGGTCAGGAACAGCAGGGCGAGTAGTGATTTCCTCATGCGGTGAATCCCTTTATCATGTTGCCTCACGCGAACCCTAGAGTCCTGTCCTGGGCTGCCTGCCTTGAACTCCCGAGCCCGGCACCCGACCTTGACTTTACCTTAACAGTGCAGCTCTTACGTATATGGCCATTCTAAACATCCTCGAATTTCCCGATTCGCGCCTGCGTACCATCGCCAAACCTGTAGCGATGGTAGACGACGGCATTCGCCAGTTGGTCGACGACATGTTTGAAACCATGTACGAAGCGCCGGGCATCGGCCTGGCCGCGACACAGGTCAACGTCCACAAGCGCGTGGTGGTCATGGACCTCAGTGAAGACCGCAGCGAACCGATGGTCTTCATCAATCCTGAAATCGAAAAGCTGACCGATGAAATGGATCAGTATCAGGAAGGCTGCCTCTCGGTGCCGGGTTTCTACGAGAACGTCGACCGCCCGCAAAAAGTCCGCGTCAAGGCGCTGGACCGCGACGGCAAGCCTTACGAACTGGTTGCCGAAGGCCTGCTCGCCATCTGCATCCAGCACGAATGCGATCACCTGAACGGCAAGCTGTTCGTCGATTACCTGTCCAACCTCAAGCGTGACCGGATCAAGAAAAAGCTCGAAAAACAGCACAAGCTCAACGCTTGATCCGTTGCCCCCCCCAAAAGGCCTGCACAAGGCCTTTTTGTTTTTTCAGAATGAGAAGCCCATGACTGAGCCACTGCGCATCGTCTTCGCCGGCACCCCGGAATTTGCCGCCGAACACCTCAAGGCCCTGCTCGACAGCCCTCACCAGATTGTGGCCGTGTACACCCAGCCTGATCGCCCGGCCGGTCGTGGACAAAAGCTGATGCCCAGCCCGGTCAAGCAGCTGGCGTTACAACATGACATCCCGGTGATGCAGCCGCCAACGCTGCGTGACCCGGCGGCACAGGCTGAACTGGCCGCGCTCGCGCCGGATTTGATGGTCGTGGTCGCTTACGGTCTGATCCTGCCGCAAGTGGTGCTGGATATTCCGCGCCTGGGCTGCATCAACAGCCACGCGTCGCTGCTGCCACGCTGGCGCGGGGCGGCACCGATTCAGCGTGCGGTGCAGGCCGGTGATGCCGAAAGTGGCGTGACCGTGATGCGCATGGAGGCAGGCCTGGACACCGGGCCGATGCTGCTCAAAGCCGTGACGCCGATTACCGCGCAAGACACCGGCGGCACGCTGCATGATCGCCTGGCCGAAATCGGTCCGCCGGCGGTGTTGCAGGCTATTGCCGGGCTGGCGGATGGTTCGCTGGTCGGTGAGGTTCAGGACGACAGCCTGGCCAACTACGCTCACAAACTGAACAAGGATGAAGCGCGCATCGACTGGAGCCGTCCGGCCGATGAACTGGAGCGTCTGGTCCGCGCCTTCAACCCATGGCCGATCTGCCACAGCACGCTGAACGACGAAACCCTGAAAGTGCTGGCGGCCGATCTTGCCGAAGGGCAGGGCATGCCGGGGACCATTCTCAGCGCCAGCAAGGACGGCCTGATCGTCGCCTGCGGCCAGAACGCCTTGCGCCTGACCCGTGTGCAACTGCCGGGCGGCAAACCGTTGAATTTCTCTGACCTGTTCAACAGCCGCCGCGAGAAATTCGCCATCGGCACGGTGCTCGGCCAATGAATCCGCGTCTGGCCGCCGCCAAGGCACTGGCTGCAGTGCTCAGTGGCAAGGCGTCGCTGAACAGCTCGCTGCCCACGCAGCTGGACAAGGTCGAGCTGCGTGATCGCGGTCTGACCCAGGATCTGGCATTTGGCACAGCACGCTGGCAGCCGCGTCTGTCGGCGCTGGCCGCCAAACTGTTACAAAAGCCGTTCAAGGCTGCCGATGCCGATGTCGAGGCGCTGCTGCTGGTGGGCCTTTATCAGCTGTTTTACAGCCGCATCCCTGCGCATGCGGCCATTGGTGAAACCGTTGGCTGCGCCGACAAGCTGAAAAAGCCATGGGCCAAAGGCTTGCTCAACGCCGTGCTGCGTAATGCACAACGCGATGGCGAGGCGCTGCTGATAGAGCTGGAACACGACCCGGTGGTGCGCACCGCCCACCCGCGCTGGCTGCAAAAAGCCCTGAAAGCGGCATGGCCGGAACAATGGGAAGCCATCTGCGCAGCCAACAACGCGCACCCGCCGATGATTTTGCGGGTCAATCGCCGTCACCACAGCCGCGATCAGTACCTTGAGCTGCTGAGTACTGCCGGGCTTGAAGCCAGTGCCTGCACGTTCAGTCAGGACGGCATCGTGCTGGCCGAACCGTGTGACGTGCGCTCGCTGCCCGGCTTTGCCGAAGGCTGGATCAGCGTTCAGGACGAAGCCGCGCAACTGGCCGCCGACCTGCTGGAACTGGCCCCAGGCCAACGTGTGCTCGACGCCTGCTGCGCGCCGGGTGGCAAGACCTGCCATCTGCTGGAAGTGCAGCCCCAACTGAGCGCCGTGGTGGCCGTGGACCTGGAAGCCAAGCGCCTGGTGCGCGTGCGTGAAAACCTCGACCGGCTGGGCCTCGACGCAGAGCTGATCGCCGCCGACGCCCGCGACACGGCAAGCTGGTGGGACGGCACGCCGTTCCAGCGCATCCTGCTCGACGCGCCGTGCTCGGCCACCGGCGTGATTCGTCGTAATCCGGACATCAAGCTGACCCGCCAACTGGACGACATCGCCGCACTCGCAACCTTGCAGGGCGAACTGCTCGACGCGCTATGGCCTACGCTGCAAGTGGGCGGCATGCTGGTATATGCGACCTGCTCGACGCTGCCGACCGAAAACACCGACGTTATCGAAGCGTTTCTGGCCCGGACGTCGGGGGCCAGAGAGCTGGATATCGCCGGGCAGGCCGGGCAGCCAGCGGCCGGCATCAAGCAGGCGCATGGCCGCCAGTTGCTGGCCCAACAGGGTGGTCACGATGGTTTTTACTACGCCAAACTGATCAAGATCGCAGCGGCGCGGGAGTAAGCAGGTGAAAATCATCATTCTCGGTGCAGGTCAGGTCGGCGGTACGCTGGCCGAGCATCTGGCGGGCGAAGCCAACGACATCACGGTGGTCGACACCGATGGCGACCGCTTGCGCAATCTGGGCGACCGTCTGGACATCCGCACCGTGCAGGGCAAAGGCTCGTATCCGGCGGTGCTGCGCCAGGCGGGTGCCGATGATGCCGACATGCTGGTCGCCGTCACCAGCAGCGATGAAGCCAACATGATTGCCTGTCAGGTGGCCTACACGCTGTTCCATACGCCCACCAAGATCGCGCGGATTCGCGAGTCGGCCTATCTGACGCGCGCTGGCCTGTTCGACAAGACCGCAATTCCGGTCGACGTATTGATCAGCCCGGAACAAGTGGTGACCAATTACATCAAGCGGCTGATCGAATACCCCGGCGCGTTGCAGGTGATCGACTTCGCGGAAGGCAAGGCGCAACTGGTCGCAGTCAAAGCCTATTACGGCGGGGCGCTGGTGGGTCAGCAATTGCGTCAGTTGCGCGCGCACATGCCCAATGTCGACACGCGCATTGCAGCGATCTACCGGCGCGACCGGGCGATCCTGCCACGGGGTGACACGGTCATCGAAGCCGACGACGAAGTGTTTTTCATCGCGGCCAAGGCTGATATTCGTGCAGTGATGGGTGAATTGCGGCGGCTTGACGAAAACTACAAGCGCATCGTCATCGCAGGCGGCGGCAACATCGGTGAGCGCTTGGCCGAGGCCATTGAAAGCCGTTATCAGGTCAAGATCATCGAAATGAACCCGGCGCGCTGCCGCTATCTGTCGGAGAACCTCGACAGCACGGTGGTGCTGCAAGGCAGCTCCTCGGACCGCGACCTGCTGCTGGAAGAGAACATCGGCAACACCGACCTGTTCCTGGCCCTGACCAACGACGACGAGGCCAATATCATGTCTTCGCTGCTGGCCAAACGGCTGGGCGCTCGCAAGGTGATGACGCTGATCAATAACCCGGCCTACGTCGATCTGGTGCAGGGCGGCGAGATCGACGTTGCGGTCAGCCCGCAACTGGCCACCATCGGCACGCTGCTGGCCCATGTGCGGCGCGGCGATATCGTCAGCGTGCACTCGCTGCGCCGTGGCGCGGCGGAAGCCATCGAAATCGTCGCGCACGGCGATTCGAGGTCCAGCAAGGTGGTCGGCCGCGCCATCAAGGACATCAACCTGCCAACCGGCACGGCGATTGGCGCAATCATCCGCGACGAGCAAGTGCTGATTGCCCATGACATCACGGTGATCGAGTCCGGCGACCACGTGATCATGTTTCTTGTGGATAAAAAGTGTATCCGCGAAGTCGAGCGGCTGTTCCAGGTAGGGCTGAGCTTTTTCTGAACAGCGGCCAGACTGACTGAACCACTTGCCGACCGGGCCGGTCGGCAACGCTCGTCGATCAAGCCGAATTCTCTCTGGGTGCGTGTATCACAGACACACGCACCATGCCTTCACGGGCTTTATCAGGGAGAACACACGCAATGTCCGAATCCGAAAATTCCCGGGCCCCACTTCAAGGCTCACAGACCGACGGCTCGGCCGCTGGCGGCTGGCCCGCACTGAACGCAGTCAACAAGCATTTGCTGCATCAGCACGTGCTGCTCAAGGGCAACCGCACCCTGCTGTCCATGAACAAGCCCGACGGCTTCGACTGCCCCAGCTGTGCCTGGCCAGACCCGAAGAAGCCGCACACCTTCGAATACTGTGAAAACGGTGCCAAGGCGCTGGCCTGGGAGTCGACCAAAAAACGCGTCACGCCCGAGTTCTTCGCCCAACACACCGTCAGCGAGCTGGCGACGTGGAGCGATCACGACCTGGAAGACCAGGGCCGCATCACCGAACCGATGCGCTATGACGCGGCCAGCGACAAATACCTGCCCGTCACCTGGGATGAGGCTTTTGCCGAGATCGGTGAGGAGCTGCGCCATTTGAGCGACCCATGGAAGCTGGAGCTGTACACCTCCGGGCGCACCTCGAACGAAGCAGCGTTCCTGTATCAGCTGTTTGGCCGGATGTACGGCATGGCCAATTTCCCTGACTGCTCGAACATGTGCCACGAGACCACCAGCGTGGCGCTGCCCGAGTCGATCGGGGTCGGCAAGGGCACCACGACGCTGGAGGATTTCGAAAACGCCGACGCGATTTTCATCATCGGCCAGAACCCCGGGACCAACAGCCCGCGCATGATGTCCGAGCTGCACGCCGCCGCACGTCGGGGCGCCAGCATCATCTCGTTCAACCCGCTGCGCGAAAAAGCGCTGGTGCGCTTTGCCTCGCCGCAGGACCCGCGTGACATGCTCAGTCGCAGCGGCGTGAAGATCAGCTCTCAGTATCATCAGGTGAGAATCGGCGGCGACATGATTGCGCTGCAGGGCGTCTGCAAAGCGGTCATCGAAGCGGATGACGTGGCGCAGCGGGAAGGCCTGCCGCGCGTGCTGGACGTGGATTTCATTGCAGAACACACCCACGGCCTGGAGCGCTACGCAGACTACTGCCGACAGCTGCCGTGGGACACCATCGAGCGGCATTCGGGCCTGACGCGTCAGGCCATGGAAGACATCGCGGCGGTCTACATGCGTTCGGAGCGGGTCATTCGCTGCTGGGGCATGGGCGTCACTCAGCACAAACGTGGCGGCGACGCGATGCAGCAAATCATCAACCTGCTGCTGTTGCGCGGCAACATCGGCAAGCTCGGTGCGGGCGCCTGCCCGATTCGTGGCCACTCCAATGTGCAGGGCGACCGGACCATGGGCATCTACGAAATAGCAGGCGAGCCGTTTCTGGCCAGCATGAGCAAGGTGTTCGGTTTCGAGGCGTCGAGAAAAGGCGGGCATGACGTGGCCGAAGCCTGCGAAGCGCTGTTGCGCGGCGAGGTAGAGGCGTTCATTTCCATGGGCGGCAATTTCTTTCGCGCCATTCCGGACATCGACGTGATCTGCCCGACCGTCAGCCGCTTGAGAATGACCGTACTGGTCAACACCAAGCTCAACCGCAGCGCGACGGTGCATGGTCAGAAAGCCTTTTTGCTGCCATGCGTCGCACGTTCGGAACTGGACATACAGAACGGCGTGGCGCAAACCATCACGGTCGAAGACTCGATGTCGATGGTGCACGGGTCGACCGGCATGCTGGAGCCTGCGTCGAAACACCTGATTTCCGAAGTGGCCATCATCGCCGGTATCGCCAAGGCGACGCTTGCGCCCAACCCCAAGGTGGACTGGGACAGCTACGTGAACCACTACGGCCGAATTCGCGACAAGATCGAAGAAGTAATGCCCGAGCAGTTTTACGACTTCAATCAGCGCATCCTCGAGCCCGGCGGTTTCCGCTTGCCCAACGGCGCCAGCGAGCGTCAGTGGAACACTGAGTCCGGGAAGGCCAACTTTCTCTTCCCTGAAGGCATCTACGACGAAGACGACACGCCGCCGGGCGCCGAGCATCTGCAGTTGATGACGATCCGCAGTCATGACCAGTTCAACACCACGGTGTACTCCAACGATGACCGCTACCGGGATATCTACGGTGACCGCATGGTGGTGATGCTCAACCCGCAGGACATCGAGCGGCTGGGGCTGAAGGCCGGGGATTACATCGAGTTTCAGACGGCGCTGGACCTGAGCACGCCGCGGCGCGCACCGGGCTTCAAAGTCATCCCCTTCGATGTGCCGCAAGGCTGCTGCGCCGCGTACTACCCGGAAACCAACGGCCTGCTGCCCCTGGCCAACCGCGACAGCCGCAGCAACACACCGGCGGCGAAGTCCATCCCGGTGAGCCTGGTGCGGATGAGCTCGGAGGGCATGCAAGTGGCATTGGAGCGGCGTGGGTTGATAGCGGCGGCAAGTTAGCGCTCAGCGTTACAGCAAGGGTGGGTACATCCATAGGAGATGTACCGTCCCTGGCATCGCCTTCGCGAACAAGTTCGCTCCCACGCCCTTCGGGCAGAAGCCCACTCAACTATCGTGCGGCGCTCCGCGTCGCATGCCGTTCTGGACGCTCCGCGTCCGATTTTTTCTAATACCAGCGCGCCTCACCCGCCGGGCGCTTCTTGAAGCGTTTCATGGTCCACATGTACTGGCTCGGGTAGGCCCGCACGTATTTCTCGACCACTTTGCTCATCGCCGCTGCCGACGTTTCGGCGTCGGTGCTGTACATCGCTTCGGGAGCCGCCTCCAGCACAACCTTGTAGCCCGAGCCATCCGGCAGGCGCATGGCGTGCAGGAACACGCCGACTGCCTTGCCACCGGCGAGCATGTTCGGCACGAACTTGCTGGTCAGCGCCTGAGTGCCGCAGAACGGCACGAAGATACCGGCTGATTCTGCCGGCTCCGGATCGGCCGGAATACCCACCGAGCCGCCTTTGCGCACTTCCTTGATGACGCTGAGAATGCCTTCCTTGGTCGACGCCGCCACCCGGTTGCCCAGTTGCACGCGCTGCTTGCGTAGCAGGTCATCCACCGCCTTCAACTTGGGCGGACGATAGAAGATGATCGGCTTGCACTGGCTGCAATAGAAATGATTGAGCACTTCCCAGTTGCCCAGGTGGCTGGTAATCCCGACCACGCCCTTGCCAGACGCCAGCGCGTCCTTGAGCACATCGAGCCCTTCGACTTCACGCACCAGATTGATCGATTTCTGTGCAGGCCAGATCCATGCGCAGGCGCTTTCGGTGAGCGTCTTGCCGATGTCCATCAGGCTGCGGCCAACGAGCTTTTCCAGCTCGGGCTCGCTCAGCTCCGGAAAACACTTGGACAGATTGATCCGTGCCACTTCGCGCGAGCGGTTGGGCAGCTTCCACATCAACCAGCCGATGGCCGTGCCAACCCACTGCACGGCTCGCCAAGGCAGCAGGGCAAACAATCGCAGTGCGCCGACCATGACGGCGCCTTTGAACTTATCCACAGATGACTCCCAGATTCTCGAGGCGGGTAGTGTAACGTCAGCGGCTCAGGATCGCGTACCGATCACAATCGACTGTGTGGTCCATGACCATGCCGCTGGCCTGCATGTAGGCATAACAGATGGTCGGGCCGACAAACGTGAAACCGGCTTTTTTCAGCGCCTTGCTCATCGCCTCGGCTTCAGGGGTAATGGCCGGCACTTCGCTGCGCTCCTTGAAATGATTGATCTTTGGCTGCCCGCCGACAAATGACCAGAGCAGGCCGACCGGGTCTTCCAGCGCCAGCCAGGCCCGTGCATTGGTACGCACGGCCTTGAGCTTGAGACGATTGCGGATGATCGTCGGATCAAGCATCAACGCTTCGATTTCGGCGTCGCTCAATTGCGCCAGCCGCTCGACGTCGAAGCCATGCAGCACCTCGCGGTAACGCGCCCGACGCTTGAGAATCGTGATCCACGACAGCCCCGCCTGGAACCCTTCGAGCAAAAGCAACTCGAAGAGCATCTGCGCATCGCGCAGCGGCACTCCCCACTCCTGATCGTGATAAGCGATGTACAGGGGGTCTTCGTTGCACCAAAAGCAGCGTGTCATAGGGCTCCCAAGAGTGGACGTGCGGCCGAATCGGGTATACTCCCGCTCTTTGAATCGCAGCCCAGCACAGGTGAAATTTGTGAGCCAGCCTACGCCAGCCGTGCGTACCTTCCAAGACTTGATCCTCGCCCTCCAGCAATACTGGGCAGAACAAGGTTGCGTGGTACTTCAGCCCTACGATATGGAAGTAGGCGCCGGCACGTTCCACACTGCCACGTTTCTGCGCGCCGTAGGCCCGGAAACCTGGAATGCCGCTTACGTACAGCCAAGCCGTCGCCCGACTGACGGCCGTTACGGCGAGAATCCGAACCGCCTGCAGCATTACTACCAGTTTCAGGTAATTCTCAAGCCGAACCCGGACAACTTCCAGGAACTGTACCTGGGCTCGCTCAAGCACATCGGCCTCGATCCGCTGGTGCATGACGTGCGTTTTGTCGAAGACAACTGGGAATCGCCTACTCTGGGCGCCTGGGGTCTAGGCTGGGAAATCTGGCTCAACGGCATGGAAGTCTCGCAGTTCACCTACTTCCAGCAGGTCGGCGGCCTGGAGTGCTACCCGGTCACGGGCGAAATCACTTACGGCCTCGAGCGTCTGGCGATGTACCAGCAGGGCGTGGACTCGGTCTACGATCTGGTCTGGGCTGACGGCCCGTTCGGCAAAGTGAGCTACGGCGATGTGTTCCACCAGAACGAGGTGGAGCAGTCGACCTACAACTTCGAACACGCCAACGTCGACAAACTGTTCGAACTGTTCGATTTCTACGAAAGCGAAGCCGCGCGCCTGATCGAGCTGGAATTGCCGTTGCCGGGATACGAAATGGTTCTCAAGGCCTCGCACACCTTCAACCTGCTGGATGCCCGTCGCGCGATTTCCGTGACTGCGCGTCAGCAATACATCCTGCGCGTGCGCACGCTGGCCCGTTCGGTGGCTCAGGCCTACCTGCAAGCCCGGGCCCGTCTCGGCTTCCCGATGGCGCCGCCCGATCTACGCGATGAAGTATTGGCCAAGCTGGAGGCAGCGCAATGAGTGCTCAAGATTTTCTGGTCGAACTGGGCACCGAAGAACTGCCACCCAAGACCCTCGTTTCCCTGGCCGACGCCTTTCTGGCCGGTATTGAAAAGGGCTTGCAGGGCGCAGGTCTGACCTACAGCGCCAAACAGGTCTACGCCGCACCGCGTCGTCTGGCTGTGCTGATTACCGAACTGTCCACGCAACAACCGGACCGCAGCGTCAACCTCGACGGCCCGCCGCGTCAGGCCGCGTTTGACGCCGACGGCAATCCGACTCAGGCGGCACTGGGCTTCGCCAAGAAGTGCGGCGTCGACTTGAGCGAGATCGATCAAAGCGGTCCGAAACTGCGTTACAGCCAGACCATCCTCGGCAAGCCGACCCTGTCGCTGCTGCCGACCATCGTCGAAGACTCGCTGAACGACCTGCCGATTGCCAAGCGCATGCGCTGGGGTGCTCGCAAGGAAGAGTTCGTGCGACCAACCCAATGGCTGGTCATGCTGTTCGGTGATCAGGTCGTCGATTGCACGATCCTCGCCCAGAGCGCCGGTCGTCACTCTCGCGGCCACCGTTTCCACCATCCGGAAGACGTGCGTATTTCCTCGCCTGCCGGTTACCTCAGCGACCTGCGCGCGGCCTATGTGCTGGCCGACTTCAACGAACGTCGGCAGATCATCAGCAAGCGCGTCGAAGAGTTGGCCACCCAACAGGAAGGCACAGCCATCGTGCCGCCAAGCCTGCTGGATGAAGTCGCCGGTCTGGTCGAGTGGCCAGTGCCGCTGGTGTGCTCGTTCGAAGAGCGTTTCCTCGAAGTGCCGCAAGAAGCCCTGATTACCACCATGCAGGACAACCAGAAGTATTTCTGCCTGCTGGATGTCGATGGCAAGCTGCTGCCGCGTTTCATCACGGTCGCCAACATCGAAAGCAAGGACCCGGCTCAGATCATCGCCGGTAACGAGAAAGTGGTTCGTCCGCGCCTGACCGATGCCGAGTTCTTCTTCAAGCAGGACAAGAAGCAGAAGCTGGAAACCTTCAACGATCGCTTGAAGAACGTCGTGTTTCAGGCCCAACTGGGCAGCGTGTTCGACAAGGCCGAGCGTGTATCGAAGCTTGCCGCCTACATCGCCCCGCGCATCGGCGGCGACGCCCAGCGTGCGGCGCGCGCAGGTCTGTTGTCCAAGTGCGACCTGTCGAGTGAAATGGTCGGCGAGTTCCCGGAGATGCAGGGTATCGCCGGTTATTACTACGCCAAGGCCGATGGCGAGGCAGAAGATGTCGCGCTGGCGCTCAACGAGCAGTACATGCCACGCGGCGCAGGCGCCGAACTGCCGACCACGCTGACCGGCGCTGCGGTGGCCATTGCCGACAAGCTCGACACGCTGGTCGGCATCTTCGGTATCGGCATGCTGCCCACCGGCAGCAAAGACCCGTATGCCTTGCGCCGTGCGGCGCTGGGCATCTTGCGTATCCTGATCGAGAAAAAACTCGATCTGAACCTCGTCGAGACCGTGAAGTTCGCGGTCACGCAGTTTGGTACGAAGATCAAGCCAGCCGGTCTGGCGGAGCAGGTGCTCGATTTCATCTTCGACCGTCTGCGTGCGCGCTACGAAGACGAAGGTGTCGATGTGGCGACCTACCTCTCCGTGCGTGCCCTGCAACCTGCTTCGGCGCTGGATTTCGATCAGCGTGTTCAGGCGGTTCAGGCGTTCCGCAAACTGCCACAGGCCGCTGCACTGGCCGCAGTGAACAAGCGTGTATCGAACCTCTTGAGCAAGGCCGAGGGCAGCATTGCCCAGACCGTCGAGCCCAAGTATTTCGACAACGCCAACGAGTTCTCGCTGTACTCGGCGATTCAGCAGGCTGACCATGCGATTCAGCCAATGGCTGCCGAGCGTCAGTACAGCGAATCGCTGGCGCGTCTGGCGATGTTGCGTGAGCCGGTCGATGCGTTCTTCGAAGCGGTAATGGTCAACGCGGAAGACGCCAACGTGCGCGCCAACCGTTATGCCTTGTTGTCGCGTCTGCGCGGCCTGTTCCTCGGCGTTGCCGATATCTCGCTGCTGGGCTGACAAGGGTTCGATGGTGAAACTGCTGATACTGGATCGGGACGGCGTGATCAATCACGACTCCGACGCTTATATAAAGTCGGTGGAGGAATGGCTGCCCATTCCCGGCTCGATCGAGGCTATCGCAGACCTGAGCAAGGCCGGCTGGACGGTGGCGGTTGCTACCAACCAGTCCGGTATTGCCCGAGGTTATTACGACCTGGCCACTCTGGACGCCATGCATGCGCGTTTGCGCGAACTGGTGGCGGAGCAGGGCGGCGAGGTGGGTTTGATCGTCTATTGCCCGCACGGGCCGGATGAAGGCTGTGACTGCCGCAAACCCAGACCCGGCATGCTGCGAACCATCGCTCGTCACTACGCGGCCGAGCTCAAGGGTCTATGGTTCGTAGGCGACAGCAAAGGTGACCTGCAGGCCGCGTTGGCCGTCGATTCCCAGCCTGTGTTGGTGTTGACCGGCAAAGGCCGCAGGACGATGGACGGAGACGTGCCTGACGGCACACTGATTTTTGACGATCTGGCGGCGGTTGCCGCAGAACTTATCCACAACAGCGCTTCACTGAACAGCTGACCCATCAGGTTCGGAACGCTCCAGGAGCGGGCACCTGCCCGTACGGTAAACGTAACTATGTCGATCATGCAGGCAATCAGGACTTTCTTCTTTTACCTGTTGCTGGGCACCAGCTCGCTGCTGTGGTGCACATTGAGCTTTTTCATCGCGCCTTTTCTGCCGTTCAAAGCCCGCTATCGCTTCATCAACGTCTACTGGTGCCGCTGCGCACTCTGGCTGACCCGGGTGTTCCTGAACATCAAGGTTGAAGTGGCCGGTGCAGAAAACGTCCCGAAAACGCCCTGCGTGATCATCTCCAACCACCAGAGCACGTGGGAAACCTTCTTTCTCTCGGCGTATTTCGAGCCGTTGAGCCAGGTCCTCAAGCGTGAGTTGCTGTACGTGCCGTTCTTCGGCTGGGCCATGGCCATGCTGCGCCCGATCGCCATCGATCGTGAAAACCCGAAAGCGGCCTTGAGGGAAATCGCCAAGAAGGGCGACGAACTGCTCAAGGACGGTGTCTGGGTGCTGATCTTCCCGGAAGGCACACGCGTGCCTTACGGCCAGGTCGGCAAATTCTCGCGCGGCGGCACAGCACTGGCGGTCAACGCTGATCTGCCAGTCCTGCCGGTCGCTCACAACGCCGGCAAATACTGGCCTCGAGATGGCTGGGCGAAGAGACCCGGCACCATCCAGGTGGTGATTGGCGAGCCGATGTATGCCGAAGGCACCGGCCCCCGCGCTATTGCTGCCTTGAACGACCGTGTTCAGACCTGGAACGAAGACACGCAACGCGCGATGGGCACGCCGGTCACGCCTGCAACCACTGCAGAAAAAGTCCCGGCGTGATTTTGTGGATAACCTGTGCACGGTTTTTGGAAAAGCATTGTAAAACCGTTATAAGTGCCTAATTGTGCAGCTTATTTCTCAACGTGCTTAGCACGTCGAAAACGTGCATAAGTTTTAGTGATGTACAAAAACCGACCTTTTCGAGGTCGGTTTTTTAGTGGCGCGCGATTAACCGTTGCGTCGTTCATTCCAGAAAAAAAACTGGCGGGCCGGGAAGAATTTTCCTCAAGTAGGAATTTTCTTACATGTGTGTGGTCTGTTTCACGATGGTTACACCTGATGTCACTTAGCCGCTATCCGGCATGACGTTGACTGTCGTATCGACCAACCCCGAGTAGGCGTAACTCTCGCCTCCAGCGCTTTTAATGGAATATTTATGCTTGCCTCCAAAAGGACATGGCTGAGTCTGTGCGCGTTATTGTTGGCCATGGAAGCGTTGACGCCTGTTCAGGCCGCGACCCCCGGTGAACAGGACCTCATACGTGATCGCCAGGACCGTTTGCTCGAAGAGCAACGCCGCCGCCTGGAAGAGCTCAAGGACCTGCCCGGCAAACAGACCACGCCAACAGCGCCTGTCGCCCCGGCCGACACCCGCTGCTTCACGATCAACCGCATCGAACTCAAAGGCGCTGACGCACTGTCGCCCGCTGAACGTGATGCGCTGATCACACCGTTTCAGGGCAAATGCCTCGGCGTGGCCCAGCTCAACGAACTGCTCAAGGCCATTACCGACCATTACATCGAGAAAGGTCTGGTGACCACTCGTGCCTATCTGCCGCAGCAGGATCTGTCCAAAGGCGACCTACAAGTGCTGGTCATCGAGGGCAAGCTGGAAAAACTGCGCAGTGACGCTGACAGCGGTCTGTCGGATCGCGAACTGGCCATGACCTTTCCCGGACAGGAAGGGCACGTGGTCAACCTGCGCGAAATCGAGCAGATGGTAGACCAGCTCAACCGTTTGCCTTCCAATCAGGCGCAAATGGAGCTGACCCCAGGCCAGGCCGTAGGTGGCAGTGACGTACTGGTCAAGAATGCTCCGCAAAAACCCTGGCGCGCCAGCCTGTCACGCAACAACGAAGGCCAGCGCAGTACCGGCGAGCAGCAGTGGAACGTCGGCCTGGACTGGGACAGCCCGCTGGGCCTTGCCGACCAATTGAGCCTGCGCGGCGGGCATGACGCCGTCAGCGACCATCAACAGGGGTCGCACAACGGCCTGCTGTCGTACAGCTTGCCGTGGGGCTGGTGGACCTTCAGCTACCTGTACAGCGAAAGTGAATACCGCTCGCAAACCCAGGCTGACGGCTTCAAGTTCAAGCAGGATGGCGACAGCCAGAACCATCAGTTCCGTGCCGAACGCGTCATTCACCGTGACTCGGTCAGCAAGACCTCGCTCAACGCCGGTCTGGCGTACCTGCGCACCAACAACTATCTCGACAACAGCAAGATCGGCGTGAGCAGCAATCGCATCACCGAAGCACAATTCGGCATCAACCATGGCCGACGGGTCGGCTCGGCGTTCGTCAACATCGACCTGGGCATGCAGCAGGGCATCGGTTTGCTGGACGCGCAAGGCAATCACGATCCGGGGCCGGGCGAAGCTGATGCGCGTTACCGCAAATACACCGGCACCATCAGCTACCTGCACCCGTTTCAGCTGTGGGGCGAGAACCTGGCGTTCACCAGCCTGGCCACCGGACAGCGCAGTGAAGACGTGCTGTTCAGCCCGCAACGCCTGAGCCTCGGCGGATCGTCGTCGGTGCGCGGCTACAAAGATGAGTTTCTGTCCGGCGACAGCGGCGGCTACTGGCGCAACGAAATACGCCTGACCCGCCCGGTAACCCTCGACTGGTTGCGGCCAGTGTTCGTCGAGTACGGCGCTGCGGCGGGTTACGATCAGGGCGTGATCAGCAATGACCGTTACAACGGTCAGGAACACGGGCGGCTGTCCAGCAACTCGTTCGAGCTGTTTACCCGCGGCCAGCACGTCGCCGCGTCTGTCACCTTTGCTCACTCTCTGGAACGTCCCGACGTCATCGAGCGCGAAGCGCCGATCTATTTCCGCGTGGACTTTTTCCTTTAACAACGCCGCTCCTGATAACACTGCCCCGAGGTTACTCACATGGACGTTCATCAACTGGCTCTGCTGGCACGTCAGCCTTCTGCTGCGCTGACCGAACGCCCACGTTTCTGGGGTATCCCCAAACGCGGCATCGCGCTGATCCTCGCCAACGCACTGTTCTGGCAGCCGCTGCTGGTGCAAGCCGAAGGCATCGCGGTCAGCGGCACCACCAACACCTCGGTAGGCCAGGCTGGCAATGGCGTGCCGGTGATCAACATCGCCGCGCCCAACGGTGCCGGGCTGTCGCATAACCAGTACCAGCAGTACAACGTCGACAGCAAAGGCGTGATTCTCAACAACGCGACCAATGCCACCCAGAACACCCAACTGGGCGGCATTATCGTGGGCAACAAGAATCTTGGAGGCACTGCCGCCCGAACGATTCTCAACGAAGTGACCGGAGCCAACGCCAGCCAGCTCAGCGGTTACACGGAAGTCGCGGGGCAGTCGGCGCGGGTGATCGTGGCCAACCCCTATGGCATCAGTTGCAACGGCTGCGGCTTTATCAACACTCCGCAAGTCACGTTGACCACCGGCAAGCCGGTGCTGGACGCCAATGGTCAGTTGAATCGCTTCAACGTGCAGGGCGGCAGCGTGTCCATTGATGGCGTAGGCCTGAATGCGGACAACGTCGATCAGTTCGACATCATCACCCGCAGCGCGAAAATCAACGCCGAGCTGCATGCCAAACGCCTGAACATCATCGCCGGCCGCAACGACGTCGATGCGCAGACGCTCAATGCCACACCGCTGCCAGACGACGGCAGCGCCAAACCCGAGCTGGCGATCGACTCCTCGGCGCTGGGCGGGATGTACGCCGGGGCGGTGCGGCTGGTTGGCACTGAGGCGGGCGTCGGCGTTCGGCTTGCCGGAGACCTGGCGGCCAGCGGTGGCGATATCAATATTGATGCCAACGGCAAGCTGACCATGAATCAGACCGCAGCCAGCGGCAACATCGTTGCCAAGGCTCGCGATATCACCGTCACCGGTCCGGCCTACGCCGGTTCACAGCTGACGCTCAATGCGTCAGGCACACTGACCAACAGCAGCGATCTGGTAGCCGCTCAGGCGGTGAATATTGATGCCGCGCAACTGAGCAACACCGGCGTCATCGAATCCGGGATCAACGCCGACAACACACGCAACAGCACGGGCACCTTGAGCCTGCGTGCCCGCAACATCGTCAATCAGGGCACCCTGGCCGCCAGCAGCACACTCAGCGCCATCGTCAGCGAAACGCTGGATAACCGCGCCGGGAAGATCGTTTCGGAAGGCACGCTGACGGCAAGCGCGGCGCGCCTCGACAACAGCAACGGCCAGCTCTCCAGCGCCGGTGAGCAACTCGTCACCGCCAGCGAAAGCCTGGACAACTCCGCCGGGCAACTGGTGACTGACGGCGCGCTGACTGTAAGCAGCGCACGTCTGAACAACAACGGCGGCACGCTGAGCGCTGCTCAGGCCCTGAACATCAATTCGGCACAGCTCGACAACAGCGCGACCAGCCGGATCACCAGCGGCGCGGCACTGACGCTGAACACCACCGTACTCAACAACCTTGGTGGCCTGATTTCCGGCTGGCAGGGCGTGACCCTGACCGGCGACCGCTTCGACAACAGCGCAGGCACGCTGGTCAGCAACACCGACATGACACTCGCCCTGAATGGCGCCTTCACCAATACCAACGGCACCGTGGTCAGCACTTCAGGCATGACCCTTGACCTGCCGGGCGCGCTGAACAACAGCAATGGCACGATTGTCAGCGGTGCGGATCTACTGCTGCGGCGCGGCGGCACAGTGACCAACAACAATGGTCGGCTGACCAGTCAGGGCCTGATGACCCTGTTTGCCAATACCCTAGATAACAGCAACAACGGCACGCTTGCCGGCAGCGCAGTCTCGATCACGTCCAGTGGCGACGTGCTGAACGGCAACAACGGGCTGATCGACAGCCGCACCGGCACGCTCGGGCTGAACGCTGGCGCGCTGAACAACGACGGCGGCATCGTGCAAAGCGCTAACACACTGACGTTGGCGACCGGCAATGGCGCCGCCAGCAACGTGGGTGGCAGCCTCATCGCGCAGTCGGGTGACCTGTCGATCACCGGTGCCAGCGTCGACAACAGCGCGGGTGTGCTGGCCAGTCTGGCCGGAAACGTGAATACCGACCTTGCCGGCGTGCTGCGCAATGGCCTTTCAAACGCCAAAGGCGGTGTCATCCAGGGCCAGCGCCTGCTGCTGACCGCCCGTGGTGGCATCGATAACAACGGCGGCAGCATCGCCGCCCAACAAGGCGACGCACTGATTCAGGCGTCGACCTTCGATAACCGTAACGGCGCCTTGTCGGCCACTGGCCTGGTGCAAGTGCGCGGCGACAGCTTCGATAACAGCGGTGACCAAGGCGGCCAGGTGGCAGGTCGCGATATCGATTTCGACCTGTCCGGCGCATTGAACAACCGTCAGGGCATTATCGAAAGTGACAACAGCCTGCTGCTCAAGGCAGCCAGCCTGGACAACACGCAAGGACAACTGCGCGCGCTGGGCAGCGGTGGTTCCACCGCACTGAGCCTGAGCGGCGCGCTGGACAACAGCCGTGGCACGCTGGAAAGCGCGAGCAGCAATCTGCAATTCGCCCTCGGCAGCCTGGTCAATACCGACGGCTCCATTCTGCACGTCGGCCAAGGCGCTCTGGGCCTGAGCCTGGCCCTGCTGCAAAACGCAGGCGGCAGCATTTCCACCAATGGCACCCTGGCCCTGACCGGCGACAGCTGGACCAACAGCACCACGCTGCAAGCGGCCAACCTGGACCTGAACATCGGCAGCTTCACCCAGCTCGGCGGCGGGCAGTTACTGGCAGCCAACAGCTTCATCGGGCGCGGTGGCAACTGGACCAACGACGGGCGCATCGCCAGCGACGGTACGCTGGACGTGCGCCTGACCGGTGCCTACAACGGCGCAGGCAGCATGACCAGCCTGGGCGCTTCGACGCTGAAGGCCGCGCAACTCAACCTGACCGACGCCAACGCGCGGCTGGCCAGCGGCGCTGCCGGTGTCATCGATATCGATGGCATCCTCAACAACAGCGGGCGCATAACGGGCAACACCGACCTGCAAGTGAACGCGGGCACCCTCAACAACTTCGGCACCCTGGGCGCGGGCGGCAATCTGTCCGTCAGCACCCCGACACTGCTGAACCAGAACGCGCTGATCTTCAGCGGCGGCAATACCTCGCTGCTGGTCAATGATTTCACCAACCAGTACGCCGATGTGTACAGCATGGGCAATCTGCAGATCAGCCGCGATGCCGCAGGCGCGTTCGCCAACAGCATCGTCAACCGCTCTGCCACGCTGACCAGCGACGGCAGCATGCTGCTGGCCGCCAACACGGTTCAGAACATTCGTGACGTGCTGTCGGTCAAGGACTCCGGCATCTACAGCGCTCGCATCGACGAACTGTCCTGCTCCACTCCGGGCACCGGCAATCTGGATTGCGACGGCGGCAAGGAGCACCACGTCTGGAAGATCCAGCAACTGGAAAAGCTGGAAGTGACTGCCGCCAGCGCCGCCTCGAGCATCACCGCTGGTGGCAACATGACACTGGCCGGTGGCGACTTCCTCAACAGCAGCAGCTCGCTGGCCAGCGGCGGGGCGTTGACCGCTACGTTCAACAACTTCAACAATGTGGGCGTGGTCACCGGCCAGACCGAGAACGACCGCATCTTCGTCTCCCGCCGTACCCGCGACGATGACCGTTGGGATGAAGACGCCAGGCTGTTCAACCTGCGCTATTCGCAGGACAGCCCCCGCTACGACCCGAATAACCTGGGTGGCTTGCAAGCCGCGATGAGTAACTTCATCGCGATCACTGAGCGTGACGTCCCAGAGCTTGAAACCAACCGCCAGCTCGCCTCCGATGCCACGACCTACGCCGCCATCATCCAGGCCGGCGGCCCGGTCAGCATTACCGCAGGCAACAACTTCGACAACAGTGTCGTGCGCGGCGGCTTCACTTACGTCAGCGGCGGCACACGCACGGACACCACAGCGCCGGGCACCGACTATGCGACGGTCGTGACGCTCAATCGCCAATTGCCGCCCGACCTTGCGCAGCAGCAGGTCAACCCGACGGCGCTGCCAGGCTTCAGCCTGCCGACCGGGCAGAACGGCCTGTTCCGCCTGAGCGACACGCAAAACAGTGCGAGCCTGCCCGGCAGCGGCGCGCAACTGCTGAGCGCTGCCACGGCCCCCCAGCCCCATCCTTATCTGATCGAGACCAACCCGGCGCTGACCGACCTGCGGCAGTTCTTGAGCTCCAGCTATTTGCTCGACACCGTCGGCTACAACCCCGACGCCGCCTGGAAACGCCTGGGCGATGGTTATTACGAGCAGCGCCTGATTCAGCAAGCGGTCATCGCGCGTACCGGGCAACGCTTCATCGACGGTCTGACCAGCGACGAAGCCATGTACAAGTACCTGATGGACAACGCCATCGCCAGCAAAAGCACGCTGGACCTCAGCGTTGGCGTGGCGCTGACCGGCGAGCAGGTCGCGGCCCTGACCCACGACATCGTCTGGATGGAAGATCAGGTCGTGCGCGGCGAACACGTGCTGGTGCCGGTGCTTTACCTGGCCCAGGCCAACAATCGACTGGCCAACAACGGCGCGCTGATCCAGGGCGGCGACCTGTCGCTGATTGCGGGCAACAACCTGACCAACGTTGGCACGCTCAGAGCGACCAGCACCCTCAACGCCCGCGCTGGCAACAGCCTCATCAACGAAGGCCTGATCCAGACCAATGAGCGTCTGAACCTGAGTTCCGGTAACGACCTGATCAACCGCGCGGGAGGCGTTGTCGCCGGTCGTGACGTGACCCTCAGTTCCGTGAATGGCGACGTGAGCAACGAGCGTAGCGTTACCCGCCACCAGAGCGCGGTCGGCAACTCCACGTGGCGCAGAGACTTCGCCAACAACGCCGCCCGCGTCGAGGCCGCCAATGACCTGACCGTCAGCGCCGGGCGCGACGTCAACAACAGCGGCGTATTGCAGGCCGGGCGCGACGTGACCCTGCTGGCTGACCGCGACGTCGCGATCAACGCGGCACAGCTCCAGCAAGGCCGCACCGACGGACCGAATCACGTACGCACCAGCACCACCCAACTGGGCGCCAGCGTAAACGCCGGCCAGGACGTTGCCGTGCAGGCGGGTCGTGATGTAGGTGTCACCGCCAGTCGTGTGGACGCCGGACGGGATATGGCCTTGCGCTCTGCTGGCAACATTGCGCTGGAGTCGGCAGCCAACCAAAGCGAGTACATCTCGCGAAGCAAAAAAACCAAACTGGAAACCCGCACGGTCAATCAGCAGGCCAGCGACCTCAACGCGGGCGGTAACCTCTCGGCAGAGGCCGGGCAAAACCTCGACATCGTCGCCAGCCGGGTCACGGCAGGCGGAAACGTTGGGCTGGATGCCGCGCAGGACATGACCATCGCGTCGGCCAAGGACGAGAACTCGTACTTCTACTCGAAAAAGAGCAAAAGCTCGTTCGGACGCAGCAGCAGCAAACAGCAGGAGAGCTACGACAGCACCAACATGGCCTCCGAGGTCAACGCCGGTCAGGACCTCACCGTCAATGCCAGCAAGGCCGCCGACGGCAGCGTCAACATCAATGGCGGTCGTGACGTCAGTGTGATCGGCAGCAAGCTGTCGGCAGGCAACGACCTGGTACTGGGCGCCACCAACGATGTGGCGGTGCTCTCGGGCGTCGAAGAACACGGGGCGTACAGCAAGAAGACCAAGTCCGGTTTCCTCGGCCTGTCGAAAAGCGGAAAAAGCCAGCTGAAGACCAGCGCCACGCAGGTCGGCAGCGAGCTGAACGCTGGCGACGATGTGGTGCTTGCGTCCGGCAAGGACGTGCGGCTGCGCGCCAGTGAAATCGGCGCGGGCAATGACGTGGACGTCAGAGCCGGTCTGCTGGACAAGACCGGTGATATCAATCTGGTCTCGGCCAACGACCAGGCCTACAGCCGCAGCGAGGAGTACAAGAAGAAAACCGGCCTGTCAGTGTCTGGCGGTTTCCTCTCCATCTCGTCGGCCAAGGAAGCCGGCCGCGTCGCACAGAGCAGCACCAGCGTCGGCAGCCAGGTCAAAGCCGTGCGCGATGCCGATCTGCAAGCCGAGCGCGACATCAATGTCATCGGCAGCAGCATCAACGCAGGCGGCAACGTGCGCATGAGCGCCGGTCAGGACGTCAATGTGCTGGCCGCGCAGAACAGCACCTCCAATCAGGATTGGGAAAAGAACCGGCAGACCGGCATCGGTGTGTCCTCCAACGCCAACGGCGTGACGTTCTTCGCAGGCGTTGATCGCACTAAAGAGAAAAACCGCCTCGAACAACAGACCGCTGCCGCCAGCCAGATCCGCGCCGGTGAAAACCTGGCGGTCGATGCCAGGCGCGACATCAATCAGGTCGGCTCCGACCTGGAAGCCGCCAACAATGTCGACCTGAAGGCCGGGCGCAACATCAAAATCGATGCGGCGCGCGAGTCGCAACTGATCGAACAGCAGCGCGAAAGCTCGCGCAACGGCCTCAGCCTGAGCGTCAACCACAACTACGGCAGCACCCGGGATGCCGTGAGTGGCGCAGGCAAAGGCGACGACGCGGTCAGCAAGGGGTCGAGCACGCTCAGGGCAGTGGACGGGGTTTCGCAGTTCCTGTCAGGCCCCACGGCTGACGCCAAGCTGGGCAACAGCAAGCAGAGCACCAGCCAGCAGGTCATCGAAGAAACCAACCGCGCCTCGACCCTCAGCGCTGGCAACGACGTGAACCTGTCGGCGAACAACGCCGTGCAGGTCACCGGTGGCCAGCTTCAGGCCGGCCGCGACATCAACGTCACAGGCCAGGACTTCACCCTCGATGCCGCCAGAGGCCGCTACAGCCAGGAAACCCGCGAGCGTCAAAGCTGGGGTGGCATCCACGGCGGCACCAGCGGCGGCTTCAAGCTCGGCATCGGCGGCAGCAACGGCATCGCCAGCGGTGACCAGAGTCAGGAGTCTTCCACCGTCACCGCCCTGCAAGCCGGGCGCGACATCAACCTGCAAGCCCGCAACGACCTCAACCTGATCGGCACCCAGGCGCAGGCACAGCGCAACATCGACCTGCGCGCCGGCAATAACCTCAATATCCGCGCCGCCCAGAACAACAGCAGCACCGACAACACCCGCAAAAACGGCGGCGGCGAAGCCGGCATCGCGGTAGGGCCGGGCGGTATCGGCGTCTACGCCAGCGTCAACATCGGCAAGGGCGACCTGGAACGCGAAGGCTTGCAGCAACAGGAAGCCTATCTGTACGCGGGCAACCGCTTGGGCTTCACCAGCGGCCAGGACACCAACATCGGCGGCGCCACCCTGCGTGGCAACGACGTGGTCGGGCGCGTAGGCCGCGACCTCAACGTCACCTCACTCGCCAACACCGGCAAGGTCGAAGGCAAGGAATACGACCTCAGCGCCACCGTGGTCGTCGGCTTCGGCGGCAGTGTCAGCGGCTCGGCGGGCTATGGCCGCACCAACGGCTCGACCAACTGGATCGAGCAACAGACCAGCATCACCGGCAAAGACCAGGTCGACATCCGCACGCAGAACCACACCCAACTCGACGGCGCACTCATCGCCTCAGATACCGGCAACCTCAAGCTCGACACCTATACCCTCGGCTTCAGCGACATCGCCGGTAAGGACAAAGAACACGGCTACTACCTCAACGTCGGCGGCTCCTACGGCAACAGCAGCGGCGCCGTTCAGGACCCGAGCCAGGTCAGCAAAGGTAAACAAGGCCAGAACGGCTGGAGTGTGGAGGGCTGGAACTACGAGAAGGACCGTCAGCAGGTCGTGCGCGGTACGGTTGGGGCTGGGGACGTGGTGGTGCGTGGCGATGCAGCGACGGGCAAGGACTCGACTGCCGGGCTGAATCGCGATGTGGATAAAGCGTACGAGATCACGCGCGATGATGAGCATCGGACTGATTTGTATGTGACGAAGAGTTCGTTGGAGGCGGTTTCTGATCCTTCCGGAACTGTAGAAGCCTGGAAAAACGACATAAAGAATTACCCGGGCAGGTCCATTGACCTGTTGAATGCTACGAACGTCCTTGTCAGCGGACCCGTGTCGGCCGCCGAGCAGATCTGGAACAATATCCAAGCGCAGAACGTATCGCTAGAAGATGTTCCGGACGATGTCAGAAAACAATACGGTGACGAGCTTGCGCTTAACCTGACGAAAACTTTCGTACAAAACGGTAGGAATACTGACGATATTAAAAACCTGTCTCAGAACGATGTCGCTGTCATCCAGAGTTTTAAAAGCCGTTTTTCAGAGTTCAATGCACAGCAAGTAGCCTGCGATTCGACCGGCAACTGTGGTTCTGGCGCTGACGCGTCGGCTGGCAACATCAAGTACCTGCATTATCAAGACAAGGATGGCGTAAACAGAGTCGCACGACTACAGGATGTCAGCTCGAATACTCCGGGAGGAAAGTTACTGGACCAGGCCGAGCGCCTGCAGAGCTATATGGACCAGCTGCCTACAGAGCAAGCTGCGCTTCTTGGGTTAGGCGTTCAGGCGGTCATGGGGCCGGCAAAAATGGCCTTGGGAATGGCCGGTAACGTCGTGCTCGACAAACTGTTTGGTGAGCAAATCGCTGCGGCCAAGGACTCCATGGCCAAAACAGTAGCGAGCGAACTGAGCGGCAAGGATCGGGATGATCTGGTAAGCAGCGATGACAAGCTGAAAGAACTGTATGGCCTTAATGCGAATGATCAGAAAGGGGATGTCTACGTACGAGGCGCGACCACGCTGATCAACATCGCCCTCGGCACCGCAGGCGTTACGGCGGGTGTTGCAGGCGCAAGACTGATAAAAAATACAGCCGGAAACGGATCGAGTGTCGGCGCGAGCAGGCCAGATGACCTAGTCAAAGTAGGCGTTGATCCTGACTGGAACAAAGCATCCAGCCCCATCAAGACACCGGAACGGGCCAAGCTCCCGTCGTATTACCGCGAAGACAGCTCGGCCAACTCCGCCTTCAACAAGACTGGCAATTTGCCTGACGGCTACCGACGTGTGATCAATACACGGACAGGCAACGTTGAGGTTGTGGGGCCCGATGGCGTGTTTTACTTCGAGATGCCTGGAGGTGGACTCAAGCCCAAGGCTGGGGGTAATCTGGCCCAGTTGGTGAAGGCTGAGGCGGATATTGCTGGGGGGAAAGGATTCGCTAATTTCCCAGAGGGAATGAGCGTCAATCCAGATATAAAAAATCACTTGAGTAGCTTTGATGGGCTGACTCAGAAAAAAGGGATAAGTGGCACTCACAATCTTGAAGCTTTTTCCCAAGCTGTAACTCAGAACGGTGCCAAGGTCGTTGATCAGATTCCAGGGGCAGTAAATGGAATTTCTGAAATAAAATATCAAATACCAGCATATGACCGAGCCGGAAATGTGATTGGCTATAAGTCGGAGATATTTACTAAAACTGTTTACGATCCTAAGGTTTTTACTGACTCCCAAATGTTAGACCTTGGTCAGCAGGCTGCCGCAAGTGGCTACAACTCAGCAGTCTCACAGGGAGTAAGAGAGTACACGGCAACTGCAGGCGGTGTGAAATTTAGAGTTTACCTAGACGGTAAAACGGTAAGAAACTTTTTCCCGGAGGCCAATTAAAATGTCTATTGATTTTTCTAGTGAAAATCTTAAATCTGAGTATCTCTTCGAGACTATTGACCCTGAAAAAGATAAGTTTAGTATCGTTAAGGAATTCTTTAACTCCATCTATATGAGTCAAAAATTTTTGTATGGACTGTCCTTGATGGCTGAAGGTGTTGGTTTCTGTTTTGACGAAACCTATTTTCATTTTCCTGACTTGGAAAGCTCAAGCGATGAATTGAGATTTGAAGGCTTGATGTTCGGTGTGTTTGATGGGGAAGTTATTGTTTCTGAAGTGGATGGTTATAACCTCACTAGGTTAGCGTGTGAAAAGTACCTTCAGCATCATCCGGAAGATATGTCAAAGATAAATGACTTACTCGCCAAGCTTCCTATTTAAGCTTTTAGTTTATGCTCACCTCGCATCGAAATACGGTTTCAATCTTGCAATACCTTAACTTTAATAAAGCAATTTACTAGCTAGCTCTTTAATAATAAAACCTTATATATTACTGGCGACTAAGGAGACGCTGAACAATTAACCCGTTCGCACCGTCCCCATTTCCAAGCCGGTTTTTTTCAACCTGCCGACCTTATTTTACGTTTCTCGAGCAGATTTCTGCCCTCATTTTGCTGAAAGGCGGGCCAGTCCCGCCTTTCAGACGGATTTATCCTGCCGTCTGTTGTAAATACCGCTTGGCCAGCATCAGATTGGCCAACCCAAACAAACTGAACAACTGCGCTGTATTCTTTTCCAGCCCACGGTAGCGAACCTTGCGATGATTGAAGCGCACCTTGATTACCTGGAAGGGGTGCTCGACCTTGGCACGCAGTTGCGCCTTGGCATATTCAATTTTGCGCTTGACCCGATACAGCACGCTGCCTTCGCCGTGCTGCTTGTAACTGCTTGGCCGTTCTGCAATCGACCAGATAACGTCCCGTTCAGCATGCTCCGGTCGCTTGGCCGCACCGGTGTATCCAGCGTCACCCGAAACATAGGTTTCGTCACCGTGAAGCAACTGGCCAACCTGGGTGACATCCGCCACGTTAGCGGCCGTCCCTACTACGCTGTGCACCAGCCCCGACGTGGCGTCTACACCAATGTGGGCCTTCATCCCAAAGTGCCATTGATTGCCTTTCCTGGCCTGATGCATCTCAGGATCACGCTTGCCTTCTCGGTTCTTGACCGAGGGCGGCGCGGCGATCAGAGTAGCGTCGACGATAGTGCCTTCCTTGAGCAGCAGCCCCCGGCTGGCCAGATGCTGGTTAATCGTTTCAAACAGCAGCCGGGTTAGCTGATGGACTTCCAGCAAGCGGCGAAAACGCAGCAAGGTGGTGGCATCCGGTGCAGACTCGCGACCCAGGTCGATACCCATAAAACCGCGGATGGCCTGGCTGTCGTAGACGGCATCTTCGCAACCTTCATCGGAGAAACCGAAACACTGCTGCACGACGTACATGCGCAACATGCGCGACACCCCTATCGCAGGGCGTCCGCGCTTGCCTGCGGTGTTGCTATAAAACGGCGCCACTTGCGCCTCCAGCAGGGCCCAGGGCACCAACTGTTCAAGGTCAGCCAGGAAGCGATCTCGGCGAGTCTGCTTTTTCTTGCCGGTATATTCGAGTTCGGAGAAGGTCTTCTGCACGCGCGTAACGCTCACGGAGAGGGAGGCTGTTGAAGGAACTTAGTGTGCCAAGGGTGGGGACAGTTGGCTATTTTTGCAGCGCCTCCCTAAGGAGACGCTGAACAATTAACCCGTTCGCACCGTCCCCATTTCCAAGCCGGTTTTTTTCAACCTGCCGGCCTTATTTTACGTTTCTCGAGCAGATTTCTGCCCTCATTTTGCTGAAAGGCGGGCCAGTCCCGCCTTTCAGACGGATTTATCCTGCCGTCTGTTGTAAATACCGCTTGGCCAGCATCAGATTGGCCAACCCAAACAAACTGAACAACTGCGCTGTATTCTTTTCCAGCCCACGGTAGCGAACCTTGCGATGATTGAAGCGCACCTTGATTACCTGGAAGGGGTGCTCGACCTTGGCACGCAGTTGCGCCTTGGCATATTCAATTTTGCGCTTGACCCGATACAGCACGCTGCCTTCGCCGTGCTGCTTGTAACTGCTTGGCCGTTCTGCAATCGACCAGATAACGTCCCGTTCAGCATGCTCCGGTCGCTTGGCCGCACCGGTGTATCCAGCGTCACCCGAAACATAGGTTTCGTCACCGTGAAGCAACTGGCCAACCTGGGTGACATCCGCCACGTTAGCGGCCGTCCCTACTACGCTGTGCACCAGCCCCGACGTGGCGTCTACACCAATGTGGGCCTTCATCCCAAAGTGCCATTGATTGCCTTTCCTGGCCTGATGCATCTCAGGATCACGCTTGCCTTCTCGGTTCTTGACCGAGGGCGGCGCGGCGATCAGAGTAGCGTCGACGATAGTGCCTTCCTTGAGCAGCAGCCCCCGGCTGGCCAGATGCTGGTTAATCGTTTCAAACAGCAGCCGGGTTAGCTGATGGACTTCCAGCAAGCGGCGAAAACGCAGCAAGGTGGTGGCATCCGGTGCAGACTCGCGACCCAGGTCGATACCCATAAAACCGCGGATGGCCTGGCTGTCGTAGACGGCATCTTCGCAACCTTCATCGGAGAAACCGAAACACTGCTGCACGACGTACATGCGCAACATGCGCGACACCCCTATCGCAGGGCGTCCGCGCTTGCCTGCGGTGTTGCTATAAAACGGCGCCACTTGCGCCTCCAGCAGGGCCCAGGGCACCAACTGTTCAAGGTCAGCCAGGAAGCGATCTCGGCGAGTCTGCTTTTTCTTGCCGGTATATTCGAGTTCGGAGAAGGTCTTCTGCACGCGCGTAACGCTCACGGAGAGGGAGGCTGTTGAAGGAACTTAGTGTGCCAAGGGTGGGGACAGTTGGCTATTTTTGCAGCGCCTCCCTAAGTCTGTAATTTTTATACTTTGGCGGCCCCAAAATCTTGGTTATTCGGCAGTTGCGAACATCCTACGCTGTTGTCGGCTTGATTATTTGACGCGAATTAGATCTTGTTCCGCAGACAAAACCCTCAACATCAAAGCCGCCCAGAACAACTGCATAACCGACAACACCCGCAAGAACGGCGGCGGCGAAGCCGGCATCGCAGTGGGGCCGGGCGGTATCGGCATCTACGCCAACACCGGCAAGGTCGAAGGCAAGGAATACGACCTCAGCGCCACCGTGGTCATCGGCTTCGGCGGCAGTGTCAGCGGCTCGGCGGGCTATGGCCGCACCAATGGCTCGACCAACTGGATCGAGCAACAAACCAGCATTACCGGCAAAGATCAGGTCGACATCCGCACGCAGAACCACACCCAACTCGACGGCGCACTCATCGCCTCCGACACCGGCAACCTCAAGCTCGACACTAATACGCTGGGCTTCAGCGACATCGCCGGTAAAGACAAGGAACACGGCTACTACCTCAACGTCGGCGGCTCCTACGGCAACAGCAGCGGCGCCGTTCAGGACCCGAGCCAGGTCAGCAAAGGCAAACAGGGCCAGAACGGCTGGAGTGTGGAGGGCTGGAACTACGAGAAGGATCGTCAGCAGGTCGTGCGCGGCACGGTTGGGGCTGGGGACGTGGTGGTGCGCGGCGATGCGGCAGCGGGTAAAGACTCGACTGCCGGGCTGAACCGCGATGTGGATAAAGCGTACGAGATCACCCGCGATGATGAGCATCGGACTGACTTGTATGTGACCAAGAGTTCGGTGGAGGCGGCTGCCAATCCAAAACAGGCCCTTGAGCAGTGGCAACGGAGTGCGGCGCTCTACGGAGAGAACAGTCGCAACACTATAGAAAAGCTGATCGACGTGCTTGTGATAGCTGCGCAACTTCCTCAGGACGTCGCGACAGGTAAAGGCACGCTACCTGCGCGAAAGCAGATCGCAGTCACTGAGTTGAGACAGCAACTTGCCAGTCTGGATGCAAGCAAACGATCGGAAGGCATCAGGACCGTGCTCCGCAACACGGCTCAAACGGACATAGAGCCACTCGTCGCACGTATCACCGAACTGGGTGAAGATAATGCTAACGAAGCGTTAAGAACGCTGGGGCTGCTGGCTTCTCTGAACAGACCCAACGACGGCAGATCAAATTTTGTACCGATAGCACTGGGGGCAGGGGTTGCCGTTGCGCTAGCTGCCGCCTTGACTACCACAACGGCAACGCCTGAAGGTCAGGAGCGATTGAGGGAAGCAGCTAACGCGGTTGCGAAAGCGGTAGCCCAGTCAGGCGAATCTGTCGACATGCAGGCCGCGATTTCTATCAGGATATGGAAGTCCCTGTTTATCACAGGCTTCCCGATTCATCTGCTCGGCGACGATAACTCCAGACTGGTAACCCCGATTGTCGAAGCTGAGCGTGCCAACCCGTCCAGTGATGGGTATGCTGCCGGGACGACGCCTGCGACTCCCAATTCTACAGGTGGGAGCGAGATCGCTGATCAGACGCCGACGGACTACTCAAGGCCTGTCGAGACGCTTCCGGCGCCTGGGGTGATGAATCAGGAGGGTGTCAATGGCGATGGCGAGGATCAGATTAATGATGCTCTAGACGGGATCAGCACTGATATCCATGCTGGACAGGAAGGACCTGCTAAGTATCCTCTGAAAAAGCCCATTTTTTTGGAGAGGAACCGGGCTGGAGCGCCTGTATTTACTGGCTTCGACTTTTGAAGAAAAGGCTTTTTCAGACCTTCCCTAAGGAGGCGCTGATTTATTCGATTTTTCGTCCCTGCAACGCTCTGGAGGCCTTGATTTATCTGGGGGCAACAGCTGGGTTTTAGAATAAATCAGCGTCTCCCTAACGCTCTTAATAGGCCAAGGTTCATTGCGGACTCTGCCGGTAACACTATTGATCTAGACTTTACAGAGGGCCTCAAGGAAACAAATGTGACGGTCACGGGAACGCGTGGTGGAGTTCAGTATCCTTTACAAGGGCAAACACCAAATTCTTATGCAAATCTTGGGAATGGGCATGTTGTTGTCTATGGTCCTGAGGGGCGTGCACTGTACGATGTGTCTAGCTCTCGAATTAAGGTGGTCGAATGGAACCAAGCCCCGAATGGAACATATTTCCCCAAGAAGGGAAATGATACGAAAGCTTTTGAGGGAAATGTTCCTCAGTCGGTTCTTGATAGCTTAGGATTGAATTGATGAAAGTTTATGAGGGTAGTATTTCTAAAGAGTCGTTAAATCTGTTTGTTTCGGATATCGGCTCCGGAGAGTTTTTTTCATATGTAGGACACTTAGTTTCATTGGAGCAAGCGATTTCTGTTCTAGGTTTACTTTCTCCTGACTTTGTCGAGCTTGATGGTCACGTCTTTTGGCTCCCTAACGCTCAACAATACAAAGCGCAAGAAGTTAATTTGAAAGGACTGGTCGAGACCGACGCTGGCATATTGAAACAAAGTGCATCACGCAAAGACGTTGAACGATATAAAAACATTTTTTCAATAAACCAGTTTTTTTCAAAGTGGGAAGATGCGTCGAGCCGACCTATATTCAAGGTTGGCCTATCGGAAGAAGATTATCGTCTTTGCCATTTATTTGCCCAGCAGATTACTAAGTATTGGAAGCGCGCGTTATCAGACTGCTTTCCAGAGAAGGTGTTTCAGTTTGAAATTTCTGATGATCTTCTCGATGAATATGGAGTTTGCCTGACATTTTGGCAGCCGTAGCTTTAACAAAAGAGGACAAAGTAAGAAGAGCAAATCTGCAGATATGACATTGCAACCATAGATAAGTTAAATGCCATCAATACTTTATAAGTTTGGTAATAAATTAAAATTCGGTGCGATACCGAATCCGATTGAGTGGCTGATAATTTCAGATGATCGATATGAAAAATTTCAAGGGACTGTTGATTCAGAAAGGGTTTTTCAAGCGATGAATGGTGTTCTTAAATTCTCTAGCCGCGGAAGGTTATCGATATTTTGGAATGGCTTTCATTCGGTTTCTACTTCATGTTTTCCAGAATAGTTAAATACTCTTAGTTGGGTCGAAGGAAAAAGTAATTTACTAAAACCCAAGTCTGATTTTCCTCCAACGCCAACGGCGTGACGTTCTTCGCAGGCGTTGATCGCACTAAAGAGAAAAACCGCCTCGAACAACAGACCGCTGCCGCCAGCCAGATCCGCGCCGGTGAAAACCTGGCGGTCGATGCCAGGCGCGACATCAATCAGGTCGGCTCCGACCTGGAAGCCGCCAACAATGTCGACCTGAAGGCCGGGCGCAACATCAGGATCGATGCGGCGCGTGAGTCGCAACTGATCGAACAGCAGCGCGAAAGCTCGCGCAACGGCCTCAGCCTGAGCGTCAACCACAACTACGGCAGCACCCGGGATGCCGTGAGTGGCGCAGGCAAAGGCGACGACGCGGTCAGCAAGGGGTCGAGCACGCTCAGGGCAGTGGACGGGGTTTCGCAGTTTCTGTCAGGCCCCACGGCTGACGCCAAGCTGGGCAATAGCAAGCAGAGCACCAGCCAGCAGGTCATCGAAGAAACCAACCGCGCCTCGACCCTCAGCGCTGGCAACGACGTGAACCTGTCGGCGAACAACGCCGTGCAGGTCACCGGTGGCCAGCTTCAGGCCGGCCGCGACATCAACGTCACAGGCCAGGACGTCACCCTCGATGCCGCCAGAGGCCGCTACAGCCAGGAAACCCGCGAGCGTCAAAGCTGGGGAGGCATCCACGGCGGCACCAGCGGCGGCTTCAAGCTCGGCATCGGCGGCAGCAACGGCATCGCCAGCGGTGACCAGAGTCAGGAGTCTTCCACCGTCACCGCCCTGCAAGCCGGGCGCGACATCAACCTGCAAGCCCGCAACGACCTCAACCTGATCGGTACACAGGCGCAGGCACATCCATCAGAAGTCGAGGTTGGACACGGCCAACGCATTACTTTCGATGAAGTCACGGCGTGGCTCGACCGCATCACCCATGAGGGTGTTGAAGATCTGGTCAGCGCCGATGGCGTCTTCGATGGTGACTTTCAGCATGCGGCGCACGCTTGGGTCCATGGTGGTTTCCCAGAGTTGATCCGGGTTCATCTCGCCCAGTCCTTTATAGCGCTGGATGGTGTGGCGCTTTGTGCTTTCGGCCATCAGCCAGGCGAGGGCTTCCTTGAACTCAGTGACAGGCTTTTTACGCTCGCCACGTTGTACGTAGGCACCTTCTTCCAGAAGCGTGCTGATCTGCGCGCCCAGTGCGGTAACGGTCTTGTAATCGTTGCTGCCGAAGAAGTCACGGTTGAAGGTGACGTAGTTCGAAAGGCCGTGAGAGATCAGTTCGACCTCAGGCAGCCAGACATTACGTTCACGGTCTTCGCGCAGGCTGGCTTTGTAGACCAGGCCCGACTTCTCACCCATACGCAGGCGCGCGTCGAACAGTGCCAACCAGGCTTGCATGCCCTCGTGATCTGAAAGCTGCTCAAGCGTGATAGGCGGCAGATAGACGAAGTGCTCGGTCAGTTCCTGAGGGTACAGACGCGACAGGCGCTTGAGGGTCTTCATCACCATGCGGAAGTCGTTGACCAGTTTCTCAAGCGCAGTGCCAGAGATACCCGGGGCCGATTCGCTGAGGTGCAGGCTGGCGTCTTCAAGAGCCGACTGGGTCATGTATTCTTCCATGGCCTCGTCGTCTTTGATGTACTGCTCTTGCTTGCCTTTCTTGACCTTGTACAGCGGTGGCTGAGCGATGTAGATGTAACCGCGTTCGATCAGCTCCGGCAATTGACGGAAGAAGAAGGTCAACAGCAGGGTACGGATGTGCGAGCCGTCGACGTCAGCATCGGTCATGATGATGATGTTGTGATAACGCAACTTGTCGATGTTGTACTCGTCACGGCCAATGCCACAGCCCAGCGCGGTGATCAAGGTGCCCACTTCCTGCGAGGAGATCATCTTGTCGAAACGCGCTTTTTCAACGTTCAGGATCTTACCCTTGAGAGGCAGGATGGCCTGGGTTCTGCGGTTACGTCCCTGCTTGGCTGATCCGCCAGCAGAGTCCCCTTCCACCAGATACAGTTCGGAGAGGGCAGGGTCTTTCTCTTGGCAGTCAGCCAGTTTGCCCGGCAGGCCTGCGATGTCCAACGCGCCTTTACGGCGAGTCATCTCACGGGCCTTACGCGCGGCTTCACGGGCGCGAGCCGCATCGATCATTTTGCCGACAACCGCTTTGGCTTCGTTCGGGTTTTCCAGCAGGAAGTCGGAGAAGTATTTGCCCATCTCCTGTTCGACTGCGGTTTTGACTTCGGACGAAACCAGCTTGTCCTTGGTCTGCGAACTGAATTTCGGGTCAGGCACTTTGACCGAGATAATCGCGGTCAAGCCTTCACGCGCATCGTCACCGGTGGTCGCGACCTTATGTTTCTTGGCCAGACCTTCCTGCTCGATGTAGTTGTTCAGGTTACGCGTCAGTGCCGAACGGAAACCCACCAGGTGAGTACCGCCGTCGCGCTGTGGAATGTTGTTGGTGAAGCACAACAGGTTCTCGTTGAAGCTGTCGTTCCACTGCAGGGCAATCTCGACACCAATGCCGTCATCGCGCTGGACGTTGAAGTGGAACACTTCGTTGACCGGCGTCTTGTTGGTATTCAAGTATTCAACGAACGCACGCAGACCGCCTTCGTACTTGAACAGTTCTTCCTTACCGCTGCGCTCATCCTTGAGGACGATGCCGACACCGGAGTTCAGGAACGACAGTTCACGAATACGCTTGGCCAGAATATCCCAGCTGAAGTGGATGTTCTTGAAAGTGTCAGCAGAAGGCTTGAAGTGAATCTGTGTGCCCGTAGTGTCGCTCTCGCCAACGATTTTCATCGGTTCTTGTGGAACACCGTGAACGTAGGTCTGCTCCCAGATTTTGCCGCTACGGCGGACCGTCAACAGCAGAAGCTCTGACAGGGCGTTAACCACGGATACACCTACACCGTGCAAGCCGCCGGATACCTTGTAGGAGTTGTCGTCGAACTTACCGCCGGCGTGCAGCACGGTCATGATGACCTCGGCTGCCGACACGCCTTCTTCTTTATGCACATCTACCGGAATACCGCGGCCGTTGTCGCGCACGGTGATAGATTCGTCTGGGTGGATGATGATGCTGATGTCGTCGCAATGGCCTGCCAATGCTTCGTCGATCGAGTTATCAACCACCTCGAACACCATGTGGTGCAGACCGCTGCCATCGTCTGTATCACCGATGTACATTCCGGGACGCTTGCGTACGGCATCGAGCCCTTTCAGCACTTTAATGCTGGTCGAGTCGTACGTTTGGTTTTCGCTCATGCAATCACTCCCGATGGTCGTGGGTCTGGGTGATACGGCCATGTTCCACGTGGAACAAAGCAACTGGCGTATCCGTCTGCCAGCCTTCCCTCAAAAATTCTTGATCTACACAGGTGATAAAAACCTGGCAGCGTAATTCTTCCAGCAAGCGGCAAAGCGCCTGGCGATGATGCTCGTCCAGCTCGGACGGCAGGTCATCAACCAGATAGATGCATTGGCCGCGACGGACCTGGCTGACCAAATGCCCCTGAGCAATACGCAATGCACAGACCACCAATTTCTGCTGACCACGTGACAAGATATCTGCCGCGTTATGAGCACCTAATCTAAGGCGCAAATCCGCTCGTTGGGGTCCCGCCTGGGTATGGCCCATTTGCTGATCTCGATTCAGGGAAGAGGCAAGCACTGTGCTCAGTTCTTTCTCTTTGTCCCATCCTCGGTAGTAGCTGAGGGTCAAACCTTCAAGCTCGACAAGTTCGCTCAACGTCTGCTCAAAGACTGGCTTCAGTGCCTTGATATAGGCACGACGAAATTCGTCGATTTCGTCACTTGCCAGACACAGTTCCCGGTCCCATGCCGCCTGCGAAGCGGCGTCAAGTGTACCATGCCGAAGCCACGAGTTTCGCTGCTTGAGGGCCTTCTGAAGGCGCTGCCAGGTGGCCATGAAACGAGGTTCCACGTGGAACACTCCCCAGTCCAGAAACTGTCTGCGAATCTTTGGAGCGCCTTCCAGCAGGCGAAAGCTGTCCGGATTGATCAATTGCATTGGCAGTATTTCAGCGAGCTGGGCAGCACTACGCGCATTTTGACCGTCAATGCGGATCTGAAACTCGCCTTGACGATCGCGTGAAACACCCAGATTGCTGTGGCCGCCTTTTGCAAGATCGACTTGCCCAAAGACCGTACATGCAGGCTGTTCGTACTGAATGACGGGGAGCAAGCGGCTGCCGCGAAACGAACGGGCGATACCCAGCAAATGGATGGCTTCAAGAACGCTGGTTTTTCCGCTGCCGTTGGCGCCGTACAGGATATTGATACGCGGGGAGGGGGAGAGGGTCACCGGGTGCAGATTGCGCACCCCGGTGACCGAGACGCGACTAAGAGACATATAGGTTGCGCTGAGCATGAAGTTACAGGCGCATCGGCATGACGACATAGGCAGAATCATCGTTGTCCGATTCCTGCACCAGTGCGCTGCTGTTCGAGTCAGACAGAATCAGGCGTACCTGTTCAGTGGTCATGACACCTAGTACGTCGAGCAGGTAGCTCACGTTGAACCCGATCTCCAGCGAATCGCCGTTGTACTCGACGCTGATTTCTTCTTCCGCTTCTTCCTGCTCTGGGTTGTTGGCCTGAATCTTCAATTGACCACTGGCCAGTTGCAGGCGAATGCCGCGGTACTTTTCGTTGGACAGGATCGCGGTACGGCTGAAGGCTTCACGCAGCGCCTGACGATCACCCAGCACCAGCTTGTCACCGCCCTTAGGCAGAACGCGCTCGTAATCAGGGAATTTGCCGTCTACCAGTTTCGAGGTGAAGGTGAACTCGCCAGTGGTGGCGCGAATGTGATGCTGGCCCAGAACGATGCTGACCATACCGTCCTGCTCGGTCAGCAGGCGCGCCATCTCGAGGATGCCTTTACGAGGCACAATGACCTGGTGACGATCCGCGTGTTCGATATCGGCAGACATCGAGCACATTGCCAGGCGGTGACCGTCGGTAGCGACTGCTCGAAGGATGCCTGCGCTGACTTCCAGCAGCATGCCGTTGAGGTAATAGCGAACGTCCTGTTGCGCCATCGCAAAGCTGGTGCGCTCGATCAAGCGGCGCAGTTTGCTCTGCACCAGATTGAAGGTCAGCGAACCCGGGCCTTCTTCCACTGTAGGGAAATCGTTGGCAGGCAAAGAAGACAACGTAAAACGGCTGCGACCGGCTTTGACAATCAGCTTGGAGTCATCGAGTTTGATATCGATCAGCGCATCGTTGGACAGGCTTTTACAGATGTCCATCAGCTTGCGTGCAGGGACGGTGATTTCGCCGGGTTCAGCAGGCTCTTCGAGCTGTACGCGGCCCACCAGTTCGACTTCCAGATCAGTACCGGTCAGCGACAATTGCTGACCTTCGACGACCAGAAGCACATTGGAAAGAACCGGCAAGGTCTGGCGGCGTTCAACCACGCCGGCGACCAATTGCAGGGGTTTCAACAGGGCTTCGCGTTGAATGGTGAAATGCATGGTCTAGTCCCTTGCCTTAATAAGCTGCGCTGGCGTCATCACGTGGTCAGCGTTCGCAGCAGGTTCTTGTAATCCTCACGGATATCCGCATCGGACTCCTTGAGTTCGTTGATCTTTCGGCACGCGTGCAAAACGGTCGTGTGGTCTCGCCCACCAAAGACATCGCCGATTTCCGGGAGGCTATGGTTGGTGAGCTCCTTGGAGAGCGCCATGGCCACCTGCCGAGGTCGGGCCACGGAACGTGAACGACGCTTCGACAACAGATCGGATATCTTGATCTTGTAATACTCGGCGACCGTACGCTGAATGTTATCCACACTCACCAGCTTGTCCTGAAGCGCCAACAAGTCCTTCAGTGACTCGCGAATCAGCTCGATGGTGATATCACGGCCCATGAAGTGCGAATGTGCAATGACACGCTTGAGCGCACCTTCTAGCTCGCGGACGTTGGAACGAATGCGCTGGGCAATGAAGAACGCTGCGTCATGGGGCAGATCGACCTTGGCCTGATCCGCCTTCTTCATGAGAATCGCGACGCGTGTTTCAAGCTCTGGAGGCTCGACAGCGACGGTGAGGCCCCAGCCAAAGCGTGACTTGAGGCGTTCTTCAAGCCCTTCGATTTCTTTTGGATAGCGGTCGCTGGTCAGAATGACCTGCTGTCCGCCTTCCAGCAGCGCGTTGAACGTGTGGAAAAACTCTTCCTGCGAACGTTCTTTGCGCGCAAAAAACTGGATGTCATCGATCAGCAACGCGTCAACCGAACGGTAGAAGCGCTTGAACTCGTTGATCGCATTGAGCTGCAAGGCCTTGACCATGTCCGCGACGAAGCGCTCCGAATGCAGGTAAACGACCTTGGCGTTCGGGTTCTTCTTCAGCAGATGGTTACCCACCGCGTGCATCAAGTGAGTTTTACCAAGACCTACACCACCATAAAGGAAGAGCGGGTTGTAGCCGTGCTTCGGGTTATCGGCAACCTGCCAGGCCGCTGCGCGGGCCAGCTGGTTGGATTTACCCTCGACGAAATTCTCGAACGTGAACGTACGATTCAGGTAACTGGTGTGTTTGAGCGCGCCTTCCACCTGGACAGTACGTTGCTCGGCACGGGCAGGCGCTTGCTGTGAGCTGGCGCCGGCCATCGGGTCAAAGCTGTCACGCGATGGCTCATTGTGTGTCACGACGTTATGCACAGGCGCCGGCGTTGCAGCGGCGGGCGCGGCAGGTGCAGCCATGGCAGGGGCCGCAGACGAAGCACTGCTGACCGAGTTGGCAGACAACGCCTGAGACGCTGCGGCCGCCAACGGAGCATTCGGAGCGGCACGCGGTGCAGAGCTGCGCTTGCTTCCTATTAATAAGGAAAGGGCAGGCGCCATGCCTTGACCGTGTTCGCCAAGAAGCTCAAGCAAACGACCGAGGTATTTTTCATTGACCCAGTCAAGAACGAAACGGTTAGGTGCGTACACACGCAACTCGTCGCCTTCGGCTTCGACCTGTAGCGGACGGATCCAGGTGTTGAATTGCTGGGCAGGCAGCTCCTCGCGCAAAAGCTCCACGCACTGCTGCCAAAGTTCCACTGACACGGATATCCCCTGAGTTGAAAGCCGGTGAGGCAAAAACAGCCGCCATTGTAACGATCCAGGAGCGACTTATCCACATGTAGCTTGCTCGCTGAGGGCTATAAATCAACGATTTATAGCGTCGTGACACGACAAACGGTCACTTCCTAAGGGCTGTGGATAAACCCGCGTCAGCCCGTTGCATAAGTCGGGCTCAAACTCTGTGCATAACTGGCCTGTGGATAAAACGTCATTCCATACACAGCTTTTCCGACAGCGCAGCACAGGCTCAGCACCGTTTCTCGACAACCTTTCGGATCGCTGTACGCAGCAGTTTTGTTGGCTGTCAGAGAGTTATCCACAGAAATCGTCGACGTAAGAGTTATAAGCTTTATAAAGAAGCTTTAAATACTCTCTTTCTTTTATTTCTATAAGTGGGTGATGAGGAGGCGCCTCGTGTCGCCGGAAAACCTCGAATTGCTCATAAAAGGCATGTAAGAAGAAAAGCTGGTTGGAAATTGACCTGCGGGCCCGCTTTCTCTAGAATCCCCGGTCTCTTAAAACGGGGGCCATTCCGGCCCGTAGTGGACGAACCAGGTAACACGCCATGAAACGTACTTTCCAACCCAGCACTATCAAGCGCGCCCGCACCCACGGTTTCCGTGCACGCATGGCCACCAAAAACGGCCGCGCAGTCCTTTCGCGTCGTCGTGCCAAAGGCCGTAAGCGTCTGGCAGTTTGATAAACCGGCCAAGGAGGTGAGTCGAGACTTCAGTCGGGAAAAGCGTTTGCTGACACCCCGGCATTTCAAGGCTGTCTTTGACTCCCCTACCGGCAAGGTTCCGGGGAAAAATCTCCTGCTCCTTGCGCGCAACAACGACCTTGACCATCCCCGTTTGGGGCTTGTGATCGGTAAAAAGAGCGTCAAGCTCTCCGTCGAGCGCAATCGCTTGAAACGCCTGATGCGCGAATCATTTCGCCAACACCAAGACAGTTTGGTCGGTTGGGATATCGTTATCGTCGCGCGTAAAGGTTTGGGTGACGTAGAAAACCCTGAACTGATTCAGCATTTCGGCAAGCTCTGGAAACGTCTGGCGCGTAGCCGACCCACTCCGGAAGAAAAGTCCGAACCTGCAGGGGTAGACAGTACCGATGCGTAAACTGGCACTCGTTCCGATCCAGTTTTATCGCTATGCCATTAGCCCGCTGATGGCCAGTCACTGTCGTTTCTACCCCAGTTGCTCCTGCTACGCGTATGAAGCCATCGAAAATCATGGCCTTTTGCGCGGCGGCTGGCTGTCAATTCGTCGCCTGGGTCGCTGTCACCCGTGGAATCCCGGTGGTTATGACCCGGTTCCAGCTGTCCCCACCTCCCGTTCTTCTTCGATGGCCGAGTAATCATGGATATTAAACGCACGATCCTGATCGTTGCCCTGGCAATCGTGACCTATGTCGGGGTTCTGAAATGGAACCAGGACTACGGTCAGGCTGCCATGCCGACCCAGAATGTTGCAGCCAGCAACACCGCACCGGGCATTCCGGATACGGCTGCTGGAAATAATGGTTCTGCAAGTGCCGATGTTCCAAGCGCCACTGCCAACACCACCAGTGCAGCGCCTCTTGAAACTCCGGCCGTAGCCAGCAAAGACCTCATTCACGTCAAAACCGACGTGCTTGATCTGGCGATCGATCCGGTAGGTGGTGACGTCGTTCAGCTTCGTCTGCCTCTGTACCCGCGTCGTCAGGATCGTCCTGATGTGCCGTTCCAGCTGTTCGATAACGGCGGCGAGCGTACTTTTCTGGCGCAAAGCGGCCTGACGGGCACCAATGGTCCTGATGCACGTGCCGCCGGTCGTCCGGTTTATTCCTCCGCGCAAAAGACTTATCAACTGGCTGACGGCCAGGATTCGATGGTCGTGGAGCTGAAATTCTCGGAAAACGGCGTCAATTACATCAAGCGCTTCACGTTCAAGCGTGGTTTTTACGATCTGGTCATGACGTACGTTGTGGATAACCAGAGCGCTCAGCCTTGGGCCGGTAACCTGTTCGCGCAATTGAAGCGCGACGCCAGTTCCGATCCTTCGTCGACTACCGCAACCGGTACTGCCACCTATCTGGGTGCGGCACTGTGGACTGCGGCCGAGCCGTACAAGAAAGTGTCGATGAAAGATATCGACAAGGGCCAGGTCAAGGAAACAGTGCAAGGTGGCTGGGTTGCATGGCTGCAGCATTATTTCGTGACCGCGTGGATACCTGATCACAACGCCACCAACCAGGTTCAGACCCGTAAAGACAGCCAGGGCAATTACATCATCGGCTTCACCAGCCCGACCTTGTCGGTTGCGCCGGGTGCGCAGGGTGAAACCAGTGCCACGCTGTACGCAGGTCCAAAAAGCCAGGCGGTGCTCAAAGAGTTATCCCCAGGTCTGGAGCTGACAGTCGACTACGGTTTCCTGTGGTTCATTGCCCAGCCTATTTTCTGGCTGCTGCAACATATTCACGCAATCCTCGGTAACTGGGGCTGGTCGATCATCGTTCTGACCATGCTGATCAAAGGTCTGTTCTTCCCTCTGTCTGCTGCCAGCTACAAATCCATGGCGCGTATGCGGGCCGTTGCTCCGAAGCTGGCACTGCTGAAGGAACAACATGGCGATGATCGCCAGAAAATGTCCCAGGCGATGATGGAGCTGTACAAGAAAGAAAAGATCAACCCGCTGGGCGGATGCTTGCCGATTCTTGTGCAAATGCCGGTTTTCCTTTCGCTGTACTGGGTACTCCTGGAAAGCGTGGAAATGCGTCAGGCTCCATGGATACTGTGGATAACTGACCTGTCGATCAAAGACCCGTTCTTTATCCTGCCGATCATCATGGGCGCAACCATGTTCATCCAGCAGCGCCTGAACCCGACTCCACCGGATCCGATGCAGGCCAAGGTCATGAAACTGATGCCAATCATTTTCACGTTCTTCTTCCTGTGGTTCCCTGCCGGTCTGGTTCTGTACTGGGTTGTGAACAACACCCTGTCGATTGCACAGCAGGCCTACATCACTCGCAAGATCGAAGCCGCTACAAAGAAAGCTGCTGTCTGATCTAACCTGTGAATAAGTTAAACAAGACGCCCCTAGTGGGGCGTTTTGCTATACGCCATTGTCCAGGAGGCGGACCATGAACGTTCCTCGTGAAACCATCGCCGCCATTGCAACTGCTCAAGGGCGGGGCGGTGTCGGTATCGTGCGCGTCTCGGGCCCTTTGGCTGGCAAGACTGCGCAGGCGATGATCGGCCGAACGCCGAAACCACGATATGCGCATTACGGACCGTTTTCTGATGACGCGGGTGAAGTGCTCGATGAGGGGATTGCGCTGTATTTTCCCGGCCCTAATTCATTCACAGGCGAGGATGTACTGGAGCTTCAGGGCCACGGCGGCCCGATCGTTCTAGACATGCTGCTGCAACGCTGCCTGCAATTGGGCAGTCGTCTGGCGCGTCCAGGTGAATTCAGTGAACGTGCGTTTCTCAATGACAAGCTCGATCTTGCCCAGGCTGAGGCAATCGCCGATCTGATCGAGGCAAGTTCTGCACAGGCTGCGCGCAATGCTTTGCGTTCGCTGCAAGGCGCGTTCTCCCAGCGTGTGGATAACTTAACCGAGAAACTGATCAGCCTGCGTATCTACGTCGAGGCGGCAATCGACTTTCCGGAGGAGGAAATCGACTTCCTCGCTGATGGCCACGTACTCACCATGCTCGACGATGTACGTCTTGAGTTATCCACAGTGCTGCGCGAAGCCGGGCAGGGGGCGTTACTGCGTGACGGCATGACGGTCGTGATCGCCGGTCGCCCTAACGCAGGCAAATCAAGCCTGCTGAATGCGTTGGCGGGCCGGGAAGCAGCCATCGTTACCGAGATTGCCGGCACGACGCGTGACGTGGTGCGCGAACATATCCACATCGATGGCATGCCGCTTCACGTGGTCGACACAGCAGGCCTGCGCAACACGGAAGATCAGGTAGAGATGATCGGCGTGCAACGCGCGCTCAAGGCCATCGGGGAAGCTGACAGAATTCTGCTGGTGGTGGATGCCACCGCCCCGGAAGCTGTGGATCCCTTTGCATTGTGGCCCGAATTTCTGGAACAGCGGCCTGATCCGGCAAAAGTCACGCTGATCCGTAACAAGTCTGACCTGAGTGGCGATCACGTAGGCTTATTCACAAGTGACGATGGCCACGTCACGATCAGCCTGAGCGCCAGGTCGGGTGGTGAAGGTCTGGAACTGCTCCGTGAACACCTCAAAGCCTGCATGGGCTATGAGCAGACCTCTGAAAGCAGCTTCAGCGCCCGTCGACGCCACCTTGAAGCGCTGCGTCACGCCAGTCATTCTCTGGAGCACGGCAGGGCACAGTTGACCCTGGCAGGCGCTGGCGAGCTGCTAGCCGAAGATCTGCGTCAGGCTCAACAGTCGCTCGGTGAGATTACTGGAGCGTTCAGCTCAGACGACCTATTGGGCAGGATCTTCTCCAGCTTCTGCATTGGCAAATGAGCTGCCTGGTCTGCTGAAAAAAGACAGGCATGACCGTCCCCGGTCATGCCTTTCCGTGTGAACAGAGGTTATTTTCTACGGAAATCTGTTCCAACCTCGTCTCATCAAGCCCCTTATTCCTCTTCAACCGATCTTTTTCGCGCGTGAGTAGCGTCGCGAAATGGATTCGCTCGAGCATTTTTCAGCACTTCGCGTATTTTTTTGTGGATTAAGCTCTGTGAATAACCGCCCTTCAGCCCAGTGGGTAAGCAGGGGTCAAACCTGAAGATAAACCGCCCTGTGGACAAGTGGCACTTTTATCAACAGGCTCAGGACGGTTATCCAAGCCCCTTATCGGTACATGACCACAGACTTTAGAATCTCTGTACACACTGAAAATAAGTGCTTTCAGCAATCTATCCACAGAAATCATGCTCAGTAAGAATAAGCTTTAAAACAAGGCTTTATAAACTTTCTTTCTTTTTTATTTTCTTTATTCGTGAGTTTTCCACAGCTGGTTAAATTTTGTCCAACGGGTTTCATTCAGGTGGGGTAAGTCCCTATACTTGTCAGCTATCCCAATTTCTCATCGACAACAGGCACGAGGTGCGTGGTGGATTTCCCTTCCCGTTTTGAAGTGATCGTCATCGGTGGCGGTCATGCCGGTACCGAAGCCGCACTGGCGTCGGCACGCATGGGTGTCAAAACCCTGCTGCTGACGCACAACGTGGAAACACTCGGACAGATGAGCTGCAACCCTGCCATCGGTGGCATCGGTAAAAGTCATCTGGTCAAGGAAATCGACGCACTCGGCGGCGCCATGGCGATGGCTACTGACAAGGGGGGTATTCAGTTTCGCGTGCTGAACAGCCGTAAAGGCCCGGCAGTGCGAGCAACCCGCGCCCAGGCAGACCGCGTGCTGTACAAGGCCGCTATTCGCGAAACGTTGGAAAACCAGCCAAACCTGTGGATATTTCAACAGGCCTGCGATGACCTGATCGTCGAACAGGACCAGGTTCGCGGTGTGGTCACCCAGATGGGCATGCGCGTCTTTGCTGACTCAGTGGTTTTGACCACCGGCACGTTCCTTGGTGGACTTATCCACATTGGCATGCAGAATTATTCGGGAGGTCGCGCAGGCGATCCACCCTCGATCGCGCTTGCACAACGCTTGCGTGAACTGCCGCTGCGTGTCGGCCGTTTGAAAACCGGTACTCCGCCGCGCATCGACGGCCGCTCTGTGGATTTCTCGGTCATGACCGAACAGCCGGGCGATACACCTATTCCGGTCATGTCGTTCCTGGGTTCCAAGGAACAGCATCCGTCACAAGTCAGCTGCTGGATTACCCACACCAACGCGCGCACTCACGAAATCATCGCGTCCAATCTGGACCGATCGCCGATGTATTCCGGTGTGATCGAAGGCATTGGCCCGCGTTACTGTCCGTCGATCGAAGACAAGATTCATCGCTTTGCCGACAAGGAAAGCCATCAGGTCTTCATCGAGCCAGAAGGTCTGACCACACACGAGCTCTATCCGAATGGCATCTCCACGTCGTTGCCGTTCGATGTTCAGCTGCAGATCGTGCGCTCGATTCGCGGGATGGAAAACGCACACATCGTTCGCCCCGGATACGCCATCGAATATGATTATTTCGACCCGCGTGATCTGAAATACAGCCTGGAAACCAAGGTCATCGGCGGCTTGTTTTTTGCCGGTCAGATCAATGGCACCACGGGGTACGAAGAGGCGGGCGCTCAAGGTTTGCTGGCCGGAACCAACGCGGCCCTTCGTGCACAAGGTCGAGACAGCTGGTGCCCGCGTCGCGATGAGGCCTACATCGGCGTATTGGTCGATGACCTGATTACGCTGGGTACTCAAGAACCCTACCGGATGTTCACTTCGCGTGCGGAGTACCGTCTGATCCTGCGCGAGGACAACGCCGATCTGCGCCTGACCGAAAAAGGTCGCGAGCTGGGTCTGGTCGACGATGCGCGCTGGGCCGCGTTCTGCACCAAGCGCGAAAGCATCGCGCTGGAAGAACAGCGCCTGAAAAGCACCTGGGTGCGTCCCGGCACTGAGCAGGGCGACGCGATTGCCTCGCACTTCGGTACGCCGCTGACTCACGAATACAACCTGCTCAACCTGTTGACCCGTCCGGAAATCGACTACGCCAGCCTGATCGCCATCACTGGCGAGGGCTGCACCGATCCGCTGGTGGCCGAGCAAGTCGAGATCAAGACCAAATACGCCGGTTACATTGACCGGCAGCAAGACGAAATTGCCCGCCTGCGCGCCAGTGAAGACACCCGTCTGCCGGAAGATATCGATTACGCCGGAATCTCCGGTTTGTCGAAAGAAATTCAGAGCAAGCTGGGGATAACTCGGCCTGAAACGCTCGGGCAGGCTTCACGCATCCCGGGTGTCACACCTGCGGCGATATCGCTGTTGATGATTCATTTGAAAAAACGCGGCGCGGGCCGTCAGTTGGAGCAAAGCGCTTGAGTTCTATGGTCACCCCGCAACATGCCCAAGAGTTATCCACCGGTGCCCGTGAATTGGGGATCGATCTTTCCCAGGCGCAACATGACCAATTGCTCGCTTATCTGGCGCTGTTGATCAAGTGGAACAAGGCTTACAACCTGACTGCAGTGCGTAATCCGGACGAAATGGTTTCAAGACATCTGCTCGACAGCCTCAGCGTGGTGCCCTTCATCGAAGGCACTCGCTGGATGGACGTCGGCAGCGGCGGTGGAATGCCTGGCATTCCCATGGCCATCCTGTTTCCAGAGCGACATGTTTCGCTGCTGGACAGCAACGGCAAGAAAACCCGGTTTCAGACACAGGTCAAACTGGAGCTGAAACTGGACAATCTTGAAGTTATCCACAGCCGTGCGGAAAATTATCAGCCTGATGCGCCGTTCGACGGGATCATCTCCCGAGCCTTCAGCAGCCTTGAAGACTTTGCCGGCTGGACTCGCCACATGGGCGACGCCAATACTCGCTGGTTGGCGATGAAAGGTCTGCATCCTGCCGATGAACTGGTAGCATTGCCCTCGGATTTTCACCTCGATAGCGTACACGCCTTGACCGTTCCGGGTTGCCAAGGCCAACGCCATCTGCTGATACTGCGCCGCACGGCATGACTGGGAACACAAGCAAGAATGGCTAAGGTATTCGCGATAGCGAACCAGAAAGGTGGGGTCGGCAAGACCACCACATGTATCAACCTCGCCGCGTCACTGGTCGCGACCAAGCGCCGTGTGCTGTTGATCGATCTCGATCCCCAGGGCAATGCGACCATGGGCAGCGGTGTGGATAAACACAACCTGGAAAACTCGGTCTATGACCTGTTGATCGGCGAATGCGATCTGGGCGAGGCCATGCAGTTTTCAGAGCATGGTGGTTATCAACTGCTTCCGGCCAACCGAGATCTGACGGCGGGCGAAGTGGTGCTGCTCGAAATGCAGATGAAAGAGAGCCGTCTGCGCAACGCGCTCGCGCCGATCCGGGAGAATTACGATTACATCCTGATTGATTGCCCGCCGTCGCTGTCGATGCTGACGTTGAACGCTCTGGTTGCAGCGGATGGCGTAATTATCCCCATGCAATGTGAGTACTTTGCGCTCGAAGGTCTCAGCGACCTTGTGGATAACATCAAGCGCATCGCCGAACTGCTCAACCCGCAGTTGAAGGTCGAAGGTCTGCTGCGCACCATGTATGATCCGCGCCTGAGCCTGATCAACGATGTTTCCGCGCAGCTCAAGGAACACTTCGGTGAGCAGCTCTATGACACCGTGATCCCGAGGAACATCAGGCTGGCCGAGGCACCGAGTTTCGGTATGCCGGTGTTGGCTTATGACAAGTCCTCGCGCGGCGCACTGGCGTATCTGGCGCTGGCAAGTGAACTGGTTCGTCGTCAACGTCGCGGCGCGAAAACCGCTCAGCCAACCTAAGGAATTCCCATGGCCGTCAAGAAACGAGGTCTCGGACGTGGGTTGGACGCACTTCTGAGCAGTCCAACCGTCAGTTCGCTGGAAGAGCAGGCCGTCAAGGCTCCGCCAAGTGAGTTGCAGCATGTGCCGCTGGACCTGATCCAGCGCGGCAAGTATCAGCCGCGCCGTGACATGGACCCGCAGGCACTGGAAGAACTCGCGCAGTCGATCAAATCACAAGGCGTTATGCAGCCGATCGTGGTGCGCCCGATCGGCAATAACCGCTTTGAAATCATCGCCGGTGAACGTCGCTGGCGGGCGAGTCAGCAGGCCGGCGTCGAGACGATTCCAGCGATGGTTCGCGATGTGCCGGATGAGACCGCAATTGCGATGGCATTGATCGAGAACATTCAGCGCGAAGACCTGAATCCGATCGAAGAAGCCATGGCATTGCAGCGTTTGCAGCAGGAATTTCAGCTGACCCAGCAGCAGGTTGCAGATGCTGTGGGCAAATCGCGGGTCAGCGTGGCGAATTTGTTACGTCTGATTGCATTGCCTGAAGTCATCAAGACCATGCTGTCGCACGGCGATCTCGAAATGGGGCACGCTCGCGCACTGCTTGGCCTGGGCGAAGACCGGCAGGTTGAAGGGGCGCGACACGTTGTCGCACGCGGGCTTACTGTGCGTCAGACCGAAGCGTTGGTCAGGCAGTGGCTGAGCGGCAAACCGGAGGCGGCAGAACCGGCCAAGGCCGATCCTGACATCAGCCGGCTCGAACAGCGTCTGGCCGAGCGGCTGGGCTCTGCGGTGCAAATCCGCCATGGGCAGAAGGGCAAGGGTCAGCTGGTGATCCGTTATAACTCGCTGGATGAGCTTCAGGGTGTGCTTGCCCACATCCGCTGAAACAATTGCTCTGTAGCGTATAGTCGGAAATCACTACCCGACTGTTGAATAGGGGCTGAACCGCCCCTATACTCTGCGCGCATTTTGTCGGCACAAATTATGCCAAGTTATTGATTATGGCGACCGACATCAGAGGAGCAGTTGCGATGGAATCCCGCATGCCAGACCGCTTGCCGTTCTATCGCCTGGCGGTTTTTCCGTTATTGCTGGCTCAGTTGATCGTCCTGCTCATCGCCGCTTTGGTGCTGTGGCAGTGGCTAGGAGTCGTGGCGGGATACTCGGGACTCTGCGGAGGCCTGATCGCCTGGCTGCCCAATTTATACTTTGCTCACAAGGCATTCCGGTTTTCCGGGGCCAGAGCAGCGCAAGCCATCGTCCGGTCGTTCTATGCCGGCGAGGCAGGCAAGCTGATTTTCACGGCAGTGCTTTTTGCATTGACGTTCGCAGGTGTGAAGCCATTGGCGCCGCTGGCTGTATTCGGCGTGTTCATGTTGATCCAGGTGGTCAACTGGTTCGCTCCCCTGCTTACGAGAACAAGACTTTCGAGACCTTAGGGCGTTTGAGGCAACCATGGCAGAGCAAACAGCTTCGGGCTATATCCAGCACCACTTGCAGAACCTTACATTCGGGCACCTGCCCAATGGCGATTGGGGCTTTGCCCACACCGCAGCAGAAGCCAAGGAAATGGGCTTCTGGGCTTTCCACGTCGATACCCTCGGCTGGTCGGTTGCGTTGGGTCTGATTTTCGTTCTGATCTTCCGCATGGCGGCCAAGAAGGCAACTTCCGGTCAGCCAGGCGCCCTGCAGAACTTCGTTGAAGTTCTGGTCGAGTTCGTCGACGGCAGCGTGAAGGACAGTTTCCACGGTCGCAGCGCGGTAATCGCGCCACTGGCTCTGACCATCTTCGTCTGGGTTTTCCTGATGAACGCGGTCGACCTGGTACCGGTTGACTGGATTCCACAGCTGGCGATGCTGATTTCCGGTGACGAGCACATTCCATTCCGTGCCGTTCCGACCACTGACCCTAACGCTACACTGGGCATGGCGCTGTCGGTCTTCGCACTGATCATTTTCTACAGCATCAAGGTCAAGGGCATCGGCGGCTTCATCGGCGAACTGACCCTTCACCCGTTTGCCAGCAAGAACATCCTCGTTCAGGCCTTGTTGATTCCGGTCAACTTCCTGCTGGAATTCGTGACGCTGATCGCCAAGCCGATTTCTCTGGCTCTGCGTCTGTTCGGCAACATGTATGCTGGCGAGCTGGTCTTCATTCTGATCGCCGTGATGTTCGGCAGCGGTCTGTTGTGGCTCAGCGGTCTGGGTATTGTTCTGCAGTGGGCGTGGGCTGTGTTCCACATCCTGATCATCACCCTGCAGGCGTTCATCTTCATGATGCTGACCATCGTCTACCTGTCGATGGCTCACGAAGATAACCATTGAGATTCGTCTCGCGACGCGTCTGATGACCGTCTCGCCAGTGGCGAGGCGGTGCCCGCAAGGGCTGATGTAAAAATGATTTTGTTTTACCGCTTCAATTAATAAAACCTAACCAATACGACGTAAAAGTCGGGAGGAAAGATGGAAACTGTAGTTGGTCTAACCGCTATCGCTGTTGCACTGTTGATCGGCCTGGGCGCACTGGGTACTGCAATCGGTTTCGGCCTGTTGGGCGGCAAATTCCTGGAAGGCGCTGCGCGTCAACCGGAAATGGTCCCAATGCTGCAAGTCAAAATGTTCATCGTTGCGGGCCTGCTCGACGCCGTGACCATGATCGGTGTCGGTATCGCTCTGTTCTTCACCTTTGCGAACCCCTTCGTTGGTCAACTCGCTGGCTGATCACTCGAATTTTCGAGCTGATTGGTGTGATGGACAACGAACGAGCGAGGTGTTGGCGTGAACATTAATGCAACCCTGATTGGTCAGTCCGTTGCGTTCTTCATCTTTGTGCTGTTCTGCATGAAGTACGTGTGGCCTCCGGTCATCGCTGCTTTGCACGAACGTCAGAAGAAGATCGCGGATGGACTGGACGCTGCTTCCCGAGCAGCTCGCGACCTGGAGCTGGCCCAAGATAAAGTGGGTCAACAACTGCGCGAAGCTAAAACTCAAGCAGCCGAGATCATTGAGCAAGCCAAGAAGCGCGGTACTCAGATTGTCGACGAGGCCCGTGATACGGCACGCGTTGAAGCTGACCGTGTGAAGGCTCAGGCTCAGGCCGAGATCGAGCAGGAACTGAACAGCGTCAAAGACGCCTTGCGCGCCCAGTTGGGTAGCCTGGCAGTCAATGGTGCAGAGAAGATTCTGGGCGCCACAATCGATCAAAACGCGCACGCGGAGCTGGTTAACAAACTGGCTGCTGAAATTTAAGCGAGGGCGATCATGGCAGAACTGACCACGTTGGCCCGACCTTACGCGAAGGCGGCCTTCGAGCATGCGCAGGCCCACCAGCAACTGGCCAATTGGTCAGCCATGCTCGGCCTGGCTGCTACGGTGTCGCAAGATGACACCATGCAGCGCATGCTCAAGGCCCCGCGACTGACGAGCGCACAAAAGGCCACCACTTTTATTGAAGTGTGTGGCGACAAGTTCGATGCCAAGGCACAGAATTTCATTCACGTCGTTGCTGAAAACGACCGTCTCCCGCTTCTGCCGGAGATCGCCGAACTGTTCGACCTGTACAAGGCCGAGCAGGAAAAATCGGTCGATGTGGATGTGACCAGTGCTTTTGCATTGAACCAAGAACAGCAAGACAAACTCGCCAAGGTTCTCAGTGCACGGCTCGGCCGGGAAGTGCGCCTGCATGCTGCGGAGGATGCCTCTCTCATAGGGGGTGTCGTAATCCGCGCCGGCGACCTGGTTATCGATGGCTCAGTTCGCGGCAAAATCGCGCAACTAGCCGAAGCATTGAAATCTTGAGTTTGAAGGGGCAGCAGAGCAATGCAGCAACTCAATCCTTCCGAAATAAGTGAAATCATCAAGGGTCGCATCGACAAGCTCGATGTAACCTCCCAAGCCCGTAACGAAGGCACAGTCGTCAGCGTATCTGACGGCATCGTGCGGATTCACGGTCTGGCCGACGTAATGTACGGCGAGATGATCGAGTTTCCGGGCGGCGTCTACGGTATGGCGCTGAACCTTGAGCAAGACTCCGTAGGTGCCGTTGTACTGGGCGCTTACACGACTCTGGCTGAAGGCATGAGCGCCAAGTGCACTGGCCGCATCCTCGAGGTTCCGGTAGGTAAGGAACTGCTGGGTCGCGTTGTCGATGCACTGGGTAATCCAGTTGACGGCAAAGGTCCGCTGAACAACACCGAGACCGATGCGGTCGAGAAAGTTGCTCCAGGCGTGATCTGGCGTAAGTCGGTAGACCAGCCTGTACAGACTGGCTACAAGGCTGTCGATGCCATGATTCCTGTCGGCCGTGGCCAGCGTGAGCTGATCATCGGTGACCGTCAGATCGGTAAAACCGCTCTGGCCATCGACGCAATCATCAACCAGAAGAACAGCGGCATCTTCTGCGTCTACGTAGCGATCGGTCAGAAGCAATCGACCATCGCCAACGTGGTTCGCAAGCTCGAAGAAAACGGCGCACTGGCTAACACCATCGTTGTGGCTGCAAGTGCTTCCGAATCCGCTGCGCTGCAATTCCTTGCACCGTACTCGGGTTGCACCATGGGTGAATTCTTCCGCGACCGCGGTGAAGACGCGCTGATCGTTTATGACGATCTGTCCAAGCAAGCAGTGGCCTACCGCCAGATTTCCCTGCTGCTGCGCCGTCCGCCAGGCCGTGAAGCTTACCCAGGCGACGTGTTCTATCTCCACTCCCGTCTGCTGGAGCGCGCATCGCGTGTTTCCGAAGAATACGTAGAGAAGTTCACCAATGGCGCAGTGACCGGCAAAACCGGTTCCCTGACCGCATTGCCGATCATCGAAACCCAGGCTGGCGACGTTTCCGCGTTCGTTCCGACCAACGTGATTTCCATCACTGACGGTCAGATCTTCCTGGAATCGGCCATGTTCAACTCCGGCATTCGCCCGGCTGTGAACGCCGGTGTTTCGGTATCTCGTGTGGGTGGTGCCGCTCAGACCAAGATCATCAAGAAGCTTTCCGGTGGCATCCGTACCGCTCTGGCTCAGTACCGTGAACTGGCGGCATTCGCCCAGTTCGCGTCTGACCTGGACGAGGCGACCCGCAAGCAACTTGAACATGGTCAGCGCGTTACCGAGCTGATGAAGCAGAAGCAATACGCACCAATGTCGATCGCTGACATGGCGCTGTCGCTGTATGCCGCTGAGCGTGGGTTCCTGACTGACGTCGAAATCGCCAAGATCGGCAGCTTTGAACAAGCGCTGATTGCTTACTTCAACCGCGATCACGCCGATTTGATGGCGAAGATCAACGTGAAGGGTGACTTCAATGACGAAATCGATTCTGGCATGAAAGCCGGTATCGAGAAGTTCAAGGCCACCCAAACCTGGTAAGCCGCAGCGGGGGCCGCAAGGCTCCCGCTTGCTAACCTGATAGGTGTTACATGGCAGGCGCAAAAGAGATTCGCAGCAAGATTGCGAGCATCAAAAGCACGCAAAAGATCACCAGCGCCATGGAAAAAGTGGCGGTCAGCAAAATGCGCAAGGCTCAAATGCGCATGGCTGCTAGCCGTCCTTACGCGGAGCGCATTCGTCAGGTGATTGGTCACCTGGCAAACGCCAACCCGGAGTATCGCCACCCGTTCATGATCGATCGCCCGGTAAAGCGCGTCGGTTATGTCGTTGTGAGCAGTGACCGTGGTCTGTGTGGTGGCTTGAATACCAACCTGTTCAAGACTCTGGTCAAGGACATGGCGGTGAACCGTGAAAACGGTGTAGAGATCGATCTGTGCGTGGTCGGCAGCAAAGGTGCGGCATTTTTCCGCAACTTCGGCGGTAACGTCGTCGCTGCGATCAGCCACCTGGGCGAAGAGCCGTCGATCAACGACTTGATCGGCAGCGTCAAGGTGATGCTGGATGCCTACCTGGATGGCCGTATTGATCGCCTGTCCGTGGTATCCAACAAGTTCATCAACACCATGACCCAGCAACCCACCGTGGAGCAGTTGATTCCGCTGGTGGCAACCCCGGATCAAGGGCTCAAGCACCACTGGGACTATCTCTACGAACCCGACGCCAAAGAGCTGCTGGACGGCCTGATGGTTCGCTACGTGGAATCGCAGGTGTACCAGGCGGTGGTCGAGAACAACGCAGCTGAACAAGCAGCGCGGATGATCGCGATGAAGAACGCCACAGACAACGCCGGTGATTTGATCAGTGATTTGCAACTGATCTACAACAAGGCGCGTCAGGCAGCGATCACCCAAGAGATCTCGGAAATCGTCGGCGGCGCTGCCGCGGTTTAACGGTTCAAATATTAGAGGAACCAGCTAATGAGTAGCGGACGTATCGTTCAAATCATCGGCGCCGTGATCGACGTGGAATTCCCACGCGATAGCGTACCGAGTATCTACAACGCGCTGGAAGTTCAAAGCGCGGCAGGAACCACCCTGGAAGTTCAGCAGCAGCTGGGCGACGGCGTGGTTCGTACCATTGCGATGGGCTCTACCGAGGGCTTGAAGCGTGGTCTGGAAGTAACAGACTCTGGCGCAGCCATCTCCGTACCGGTCGGTAAAGCGACACTGGGCCGGATCATGGACGTGCTGGGCAACCCGATCGACGAAGCTGGCCCGATTGCCACCGAAGAGCGTTGGGGCATTCACCGTCCTGCACCGTCCTTCGCTGAGCAAGCTGGCGGCAACGACCTGCTGGAAACCGGCATCAAGGTTATCGACCTGGTCTGCCCGTTCGCCAAAGGCGGTAAAGTCGGTCTGTTCGGTGGTGCCGGTGTCGGCAAGACCGTAAACATGATGGAACTGATCCGTAACATCGCCATCGAGCACAGCGGTTATTCCGTGTTCGCCGGTGTGGGTGAGCGTACTCGTGAGGGTAACGACTTCTACCACGAGATGAAGGATTCCAACGTTCTGGACAAAGTGGCACTGGTTTACGGTCAGATGAACGAGCCGCCGGGGAACCGTCTGCGCGTGGCACTGACCGGTCTGACCATGGCCGAGAAGTTCCGTGACGAAGGTAACGACGTTCTGCTGTTCGTCGACAACATCTATCGTTACACCCTGGCCGGTACTGAAGTATCCGCACTGCTGGGCCGTATGCCTTCCGCAGTAGGTTACCAGCCGACCCTGGCTGAAGAGATGGGCACGCTCCAAGAGCGCATCACTTCGACCAAGAATGGTTCGATCACCTCGATCCAGGCCGTATATGTACCCGCGGACGACTTGACTGACCCGTCGCCAGCGACCACGTTTGCCCACTTGGACGCCACCGTCGTTCTGTCCCGTGACATCGCCTCCCTGGGTATCTACCCAGCGGTAGATCCACTGGATTCGACTTCGCGCCAGCTGGACCCGAACGTTATCGGCCAGGAACACTACGACACCGCTCGCGGCGTTCAGTACGTGTTGCAGCGCTACAAAGAGCTGAAAGACATCATTGCGATTCTGGGTATGGACGAGCTGTCGGAGACCGACAAGCAGTTGGTTAACCGTGCTCGTAAGATCCAGCGCTTCCTGTCCCAGCCTTTCTTCGTGGCAGAAGTCTTCACCGGTGCTTCGGGTAAATACGTTTCCCTGAAAGACACCATTGCTGGCTTCAAAGGCATCCTCAACGGTGACTACGACCACTTGCCAGAACAAGCGTTCTACATGGTCGGCGGCATCGAAGAAGCGATCGAGAAAGCCAAGAAACTGTAATCCCGGCGCCCGGCAACGGGCGCTAATTAGGTTGAGGCAAGCAAATGGCTATGACAGTCCATTGCGACATCGTCAGCGCGGAAGGGGAAATCTTCTCCGGTCTGGTCGAGATGGTGATTGCGCACGGCAACCTGGGTGATATCGGTATCGCTCCAGGCCACGCGCCGCTGATCACCGATCTGAAACCCGGCCCGATCCGCTTGATCACGCAGGGTGGGGAAGCGGAGGTGTTTTACATCTCCGGTGGTTTCCTTGAGGTTCAGCCGAACATGGTCAAGGTGCTTGCCGACACTGTGCAACGTGCTGCCGACCTGGACGAAGCATCTGCTCAGGCCGCTGTTTTGGCTGCCGAGAAGGCTTTGAACGAAAAAGGCGCGGACTTCGACTACGGATCTGCAACTGCTCGTCTGGCCGAGGCTGCAGCTCAGCTGCGCACCGTTCAGCAAATTCGCAAGAAGTTCGGCGGCTAATCTGCCGGCTCCTGTGCGCGATTGAGAAAAAGGGTAGCTTCGGCTACCCTTTTTCTTTTTTCAGAATTCCTCTCTCAAGTCAGCCCGCCCATGGCCCGGTTGCCGCTTAGTTGGTAGTCCTATCATGTCCCTCGATATCGTTATTCTCGCTGCTGGCCAAGGTACCCGGATGCGTTCCGCGCTGCCCAAGGTTCTGCATCCGGTAGCAGGCAACTCCATGCTTGGCCATGTTATCCACAGCGCCCGTCAGTTATCTCCAATCGGCATCCATGTGGTGATCGGGCATGGTGCGGACATCGTGCGCGAGCAACTGGCAGATGATGACTTGAATTTCGTGATGCAGGATAAACAACTGGGCACTGGTCACGCGGTGGCTCAGGCGCTGTCCGCGATGACGGCTGAAACCGTATTGATTCTGTACGGCGATGTACCGCTGATCGAAGTGGAAACACTTCAGCGCCTGCTCGAGCTGGTGACACCCAAGCAACTCGGCTTGTTGACTGTGAAGCTGGATGACCCCACGGGCTACGGTCGTATAGTTCGTGACGATCAGCAACGCGTCTGTGCCATCGTCGAGCACAAGGACGCCACTGATGCGCAGAAGGCAATCAACGAGGGCAACACCGGTATTCTCGCGGTGCCTGCCATGCATCTGGAAGACTGGCTCGGCCGTCTTTCCAACAATAACGCGCAGGGCGAGTTCTACCTGACCGACGTGATCGCCATGGCAGTAAATGACGGCCTGATGGTGGCTACCGAACAGCCTTACGATGCGATGGAAGTGCAGGGCGCCAATGATCGCAAACAGCTTTCGGAGCTTGAGCGTCATTATCAGATGCGCGAAGCCCGTCGTTTGATGGCGGCTGGTGTGACATTGAGAGATCCAGCGCGTTTCGACGTGCGTGGCGAAGTCAGCGTCGGTCGTGATGTGTTGATCGACATCAATGTGGTCCTGGAAGGCAAGGTCGTCATCGAAGACGACGTGGTGATCGGCCCCAACTGCGTTATCAAGGACAGCACCTTGCGCAAGGGGGTCGTCGTCAAAGCCAACAGCCACATTGAAGGCGCACTATTGGGCGAGGGCAGTGATGCCGGCCCGTTTGCGCGCTTGCGTCCAGGCAGTGTGCTGGGGGCCAACGCGCATGTGGGTAACTTTGTCGAGCTGAAGAATGCGAGCTTGGGCGAGGGCGCCAAAGTCGGTCATCTGACTTACCTGGGCGACGCTGAAGTCGGGGCGCGCACCAACATTGGCGCAGGCACCATCACCTGTAATTACGATGGCGCGAACAAGTACAAGACGACATTGGGCGCCGACGTGTTCATTGGCTCCAACAACTCGCTGGTCGCCCCTGTGGATATCCTGGATGGTGCAACCACGGCTGCCGGCTCGACCATCACTCAAAACGTCCCGGCTGAACAACTGGGCGTCGCCCGTGCCCGCCAGCGCAACATCGAGGGCTGGAAGCGCCCGGTGAAGATCAAGAAAAACTGAGTTATCCACAGCCCCGAGAAAATAACGATCCCTAGGAGCGGACTTGTCCGCGAAGGCCATCTCACGTCTTGGAATCTTTGTGAATAGTTTTCGCGGACAAGTCCGCTCCCACGAAATGCATCCTGGGCTGGTCCAGCGGGCCTATGCATACCTCTGAAAACGGAGCACTGGAACGGGAATTACAAGAATCTCGTTCCTCATGCTCCACTGAGAATGCACTGCCAAACCCTTCAGCATTGACCAAACCCAAAAAATAGGTTTTGATTGCCTTCGTTATCTTTCAAAACGAAACTTAAGGCAGTCATGTCGAAGCGCAATACACCACAACGTCGTCACAACATTCTTGCCTTGCTCAACGAGCAGGGCGAAGTCAGTGTTGATGAGCTGGCGAAGCGTTTTGAAACTTCTGAAGTTACGATTCGAAAGGATCTGGCGGCGCTGGAATCCAACGGTCTTCTGTTACGTCGTTATGGCGGCGCGGTGCCGCTGCCTCATGAACTGATCGTTGAAAGCAGCCAGCCGGTATCCCGTTATAAGCAGGCCATCGCCCGTGCTGCCGTCGCTAGAATTCGCGAACACGCGAGAATCGTCGTCGACAGTGGCAGCACCACCGCCGCGTTGATTCCTGAACTGGGTCAACAGCCCGGCCTGGTAGTGATGACCAATTCTCTCCACGTCGCGCGCGCCCTGACGGATCTGGAACACGAGCCCGTTCTGTTGATGACGGGCGGAACGTGGGACCCGCACTCCGAATCCTTTCAGGGCCAGGTCGCCGAACAGGTGCTGCGCTCCTACGACTTCGATCAATTATTCATCGGTGCAGACGGCATCGATCTGTCGCGCGGCACCACCACTTTCAATGAGCTGCTGGGCTTGAGTCGGGTCATGGCTGAAGTCGCCCGGGAAGTGGTGGTGATGGTCGAAGCCGACAAGGTCGGTCGCAAGATCCCCAACCTGGAGCTGCCCTGGAGCAGCATCCATACCCTTATCACAGATGCTCGCCTGCCCATCGAGGCACGCGAACAGATACAAGCCCGCGGCATCACATTGATTTGTGCCGCTGTCAGCTAGGAGATAACCATGTGTGGAATCGTCGGCGCCGTTGCTGAACGTAATATCACGGCCATTTTGCTCGAAGGCCTCAAGCGCCTTGAATACCGCGGTTATGACAGCGCGGGCGTGGCAGTCTTCAGCAACGAAGGCACCCTTGAGCGCCGCCGTCGCTCTGGCAAGGTCAGTGAGCTGGAACAGGCACTTGCCGGCGAGCCGCTGATCGGTCGTCTGGGCATTGCCCACACGCGTTGGGCGACCCACGGCGCCCCGTGTGAGCGTAACGCCCACCCACACTTCTCGGCCGACACGCTGGTAGTTGTCCACAACGGCATCATCGAGAATCACGAAGCGCTGCGTGAACAGCTGAAAAGCCTGGGTTACGTCTTCGCATCCGATACCGACACTGAAGTCATCGTCCATCTGCTGCACCACAAGCTCAAGGACACCGCCGATCTGGCGGTTGCCCTGAAGGCTGCGGTGAAAGAACTTCACGGTGCTTATGGGCTTGCGGTCATCAATGCCGCGCAGCCGGATCGCCTGCTGGCCGCTCGCAGTGGCAGCCCGCTGGTTGTCGGCATGGGCCTGGGTGAAAACTTCCTGGCCTCCGACCAACTGGCGCTGCGTCAGGTCACTGACCGTTTCATGTACCTGGAAGAGGGCGACATCGCCGAGATCCGTCGCGACAGCGTGCAGATCTGGAACGTCGACGGTGTGTCGGTCGAGCGCGAAGTGGTGCAATACCATGAAGGCGCCGAAGCCGCCGACAAGGGTGAGTATCGTCACTTCATGCTCAAGGAAATTCATGAGCAGCCCAAGGTCGTACAGCGCACCCTCGAAGGTCGCCTGGGGCAACAGCAAGTGCTGGTCCACGCATTTGGTCCACAGGCTGCCGAACTGTTCGCCAAAGTACGCAATGTTCAGATCGTGGCGTGTGGCACCAGCTACCACGCCGGCATGGTCGCGCGTTACTGGCTTGAAGGCCTGGCCGGCATCCCTTGCCAGGTCGAAGTGGCCAGCGAGTTCCGCTACCGCAAAGTCGTGGTTCAGCCGGACACTCTGTTCGTCTCGATCTCGCAGTCCGGTGAAACCGCCGACACCCTCGCAGCGCTGCGCAACGCCAAGGAACTGGGTTTTCTGGCCAGCCTGGCGATCTGCAACGTCGGCATCAGTTCACTGGTGCGGGAATCCGACCTGACCCTGCTGACCCAGGCTGGCCCGGAAATCGGCGTGGCATCGACCAAGGCCTTCACCACCCAATTGGTCGCCTTGTTGCTGCTGACCCTATCACTCGGCCAGGTCAAAGGTTCGTTGGAGGAGGGCGTTGAAGCGCAACTGGTCGAGGAACTGCGTCGCCTGCCAACCCGCCTCGGCGAAGCGCTGGCAATGGACGGCACGGTCGAGAAAGTCGCCGAACTGTTCGCCGAGAAGCACCACACCCTGTTCCTTGGGCGCGGCGCACAGTTTCCGGTGGCAATGGAAGGCGCACTCAAGCTCAAAGAAATCTCCTACATCCACGCCGAAGCCTACCCGGCCGGCGAACTCAAGCATGGCCCGCTGGCGCTGGTCGACGCCGACATGCCAGTCGTCACCGTCGCACCGAACAACGAACTGCTGGAGAAACTCAAATCCAACCTGCAGGAAGTGCGCGCACGCGGCGGCGAGTTGATCGTGTTCGCGGATGAGCAGGCCGGCATGAAGAACGGAGAGGGCACCCACGTCATCGCCATGCCACACATCATCGATGCCCTGGCACCTATTCTGTACACCATCCCGCTGCAGTTGCTTTCGTATTACGTGGCTGTGCTGAAAGGGACGGATGTGGATCAACCGCGGAATCTGGCGAAGTCGGTGACGGTGGAGTGAGTTATCCACAGGGGTGGGGGTTTTGATTTTTGAGAATTAAAACTGTCGCAGGTTTCTCCAAAATAGTTTCTCGCCCCGTCACTTAGACAGCCCTCTTTGCCTCTCGGGGTCCGTTCGTGTCGCTGACGACGTGACGGACCCTATTCGCTCTGTTAGATACCGACTAGCAGGTCTGACTTTGGGGTAACTCCTTATGAGGCAACGCCAGGTCGGCAGATCGGTCAATTCTGCATCAGCGATAACACCGGGCTTCAGATTCGGGAATTTCTTATCTGTCGATGCCCGGAATCGTAACTCAGCCTTCGCTATTCATTGCCCGCCATCATCCCACGGCTCGTAGCGCCAACCTGTTGGTTGCCAGATGAACTGGTGCGTCAATTCCAAGGCCTGCAGAAAATCAAGATCGTGAGCACTCACTATGAGCGCGCCTTTGAATTGTCCGAGCAACTGCTCGACTGCTTCCAAGGCCGCGATGTCGAGATGGTTGTTCACTTCGTCGAGCAGCAACAGTTGCGTCTGTTCGGGGCCGCCTGCCAGCCAGGCGAGCGTTGCGCGCAGGCGCTCGCCACCACTGAGCCGACCGAATGGCGTAGCCATCTGCCGAGCGTCGAGCCCGGCGTTGGCGAAGACCTGGCGAAAGCGGCCCTCCTCGACAGTGCCCAGCTCATTGCGTAGCACCTGCTCGATACTGTGCTCGGGGTCGAAGGTTTGAGCGTGCTGGTCGATCAGGTGAGTGCGTAAGATATGCCGGGCGATGCCGCTGGCGGGCGCCAGTTGCCCGGCTATCACCTTCAGCAGGGTTGATTTTCCGCAGCCGTTCGGCCCGATCACCGCGACTCGCATCGGGCCGTGCAGGGTGAGATCGATGAAGCGGCTGTCGGGGGGCCGTAGGGGAGCTCGCAGTGTTCGAGCGTGACCACTTGGGTCGCGTTGGCGACCAGGCCGGTCGGGGCGAGCAGTTGGCTTGGGCGTACCGGCTCGACGTTCGCATTGGCCTGGTCGACCCGCTCTCGCGCCATTTGGCTCAGACGCGCCTGCTGGATGCGCTGATGGCCGCTGTGTTGCTCGGCGCGCTCTGCCTGCGCATTGGCGACGATGGCCGGGGTGCCTGTGGCACGCGCCACCTTACGACCATGACTGGCACTTTGCACTTCGCGCTGGCGGGCCATGGTGATCTGCTGCTCGACGCTGTCGCGTGCCGCGCGTGCCCTGACCAGTGCAGCCTGTGCGTTGTCCTGCTCGGCCTGGCGCTGCTCGCGATAGTTGTTGTAGCCGCCGCTGTATTGAACCAGCGCGTCGCTGCGAAGCTCGAGGATACGATCGGCATGTTCCAGCAGCGCCCGGTCGTGGGAGATGACAATGCGGGTTTCCTTGCCTTGGCGCAGCTATTTGCTCAACTGCTCGCGGGCCTGGCGATCCAGATGGTTGGTGGGCTCGTCGAGTATCAATACCCGCGCGCCGCCGAGGCGCAGACCGGCGAGCATCAGGCGTACAGTCTCGCCTCCGCTCAAGGCCTCGCTTGCGCGATCAAGCGGCAGATGGGCTAGGCCCAAGCGCGTCAGACAGGCGTGGATATCGCCCGGCAGGTTCCAGCGGTCGTCGATCAGGTCGAACAGCGCTGGGTCGCAGGCGCCCGCCTCGACCTCTGCCAAGGCCTGCAAAGCGTTATGTACCCCCAGCAGGTCGGCAACGGTCCCGTCGATAGGCCCGAGCCATTGCGGCAAATAACCGACACTGCCAGCACACTGGACGCTGCCTTCGCTCGCGGTCAGGCGACCCGCCATGATCTGCGCCAACATCGATTTGCCGCTGCCGTTGGGCCCGACGATGCCGGTGAACTGCCTGGAGAACGTTGCGTTGAGCCCCGAGAACAGCGGCCTGCCGTCTGGCAGGCGCAAGGTCAGGTCTTTGATGATCAAGGTGGCGTTGTCGCTATTCATCTCGATCTCTTCCCAAAACCAGGATGACCCAGCTCAGGGCCAGCGCAGCCACGCTCAACGAGGCCAGCAGCAGATTGCCCCAGACGCCGATTATCCCGCCGAGCAACGCCGTGACGGCTGCGGCGCCGGCAGCCAGTGAAGCGGCGATGCCCAGCACCGTGCCACGCAGGCTTGACTGCTCGCATGCCAAGGCATGCCCGATCAAAGCAGTGTAGGCCACCCCATAGGCGATCGCGGCAAGCGCACCGAAAACCAGGGCAAGCGAGTTGTCGAGCGTGGCCGCTAGCAATGCGCAGCTTACCACCAGCATGGGGATGGCAGCGCGCGCGATCTGTGGCGCTGGATACCGGGTTTGCAAGGCTCCGGCCACCCAGATGAAGGCGATGCACATGCCGATCCCGACCACTGTTAGCAGTAGGCTGATGCTGCCTACGGTCTGGCTCTGGCGTGCGAGCATCCAGGGCAAGTACTGGTAGAAGAGATTCCAGCCGATTTGCAGCCAGAGTAGTGCAAACAATGGTCTGCGCGTGGCTGGCGAGGTGAAGCCGTTCAAGACCTGTCTGATCAGCGATGGGCCCGTTGTTGCAGCCGGAGCTGGGGTAGAGGGCAGCAAGAAGGCCATCAACAGGCACAGCACGCTGAGGGTCAGCGCGACCTGCAAGGGCAGGAGCAGGCTAGCTCCCGGTGTATGAGCTGCTAGCAGGATGCCCGTGAGCGCGGGACCGGTGAAAAACCCCGCAGTCATGGCAAACATTACCCAGCCAATGCGTTTCATTGCGCTGTCGGGGGTCTGGACCAGCATGGCCTGTGCTACCGGGACGCTACCGGCGAAGGTGCCTCCCAGCAAGCGCCCGGCGATCAGCAAGCCCACGCTGCCCACGCTCACGGCCCAAGTGCTCAGGGCATAACCGGCGACCGACCCTGTCACCGCAAGCAGAAGCGTTGGGCGCCGCCCGATGCGGTCTGAAAGCGCACCCAGCAGAGGCGCGCCCACCATCATCGCAAAGGCGTAGCCTGCCAACAGCACGCCGTAGAGCCAGGCGGTCCGAGCGGCAGTAGGTGCGCTGCCGAAAACCACCCCCGCAGGGTCGCCCGGGTCGAGCAGCATCGGTAGCATCGGCAGCAGCAATGCCGTGCCCAGGCCGTCGATGAAAATGATCATCAGCAGGATCAAGGGCGCGGCCTTGGCAGTGGCGGGTGTCTGCGAGAGAACGGCGGTCATGGCTGGCTCCTTGCGAAAAAGGTGCGAGTGGGCATGGTGTCAGGTGCGGCAATCCGAGTCATTCGCCGTAGGTCCTCAGGTAGCGGCCATCGAGAAAGCGTTGGCTCAGCGCCAGGTAATCGCATCGCTCCGACTGCGCCATGGTTTCGAAGAACAACATCTCGCGGGTGATCAGTTCCACACCGTGGCGTGACATGCGCGAGAGCGCGACTTCGTGATCCAGGACGCTGCGGGACGCCACTGCGTCTACCACAACCGAAACCTGGTCACCGCGTGCGCGTAGCGCCAGTGCCGATAGTAAAAACGCTCTCTAAGCATCCTGTTCACAAAAGCCCCTGTGGATAAATAAAAAACCGAAGGAGCCATTCTGGCTCCTTCTTAATTCCCCGTTTTCTGCCTCTCGACCTTTGCAGCGCCATACCGGCTTCCCACCCCGACAAACCACCACACCGCAAACACCCCCAGCAACGCTGTCACCGCAGCCATTCCCAGAATTACCCCTTGCACACCCAAAGGCGCTGCCAATAATGCCACCAGCAATCCAGCCAGCGGTTGTGACAGGTTGTTGAGCAAGGTGATCACGCCCACGGTTTTGCCGAAATCCTGAGGTGGAATGACGCGCTGGCGGATGCTGCGCATGTAGACGTTGAACATTTTGTCGAAGCTGACGATCAGCAGGAAACCTGTTGTATAGCCCGCCAGATTCGGGCTCATGGCCGTAATGAACGCGCCAGCGGTGATCATGGGATAAGCGACGCCGCCAAGAATCCGAAGGGGCGCTGGCAGTCGGGCGAGGAGCAACAGAATGACGATGGTTGCCACCGCCCCCGCCGTCTGCAGCCCGGCGTAGTCGTTCGTGTCGGCGCGGTACTCGCCGATCACCATAGCTGCCGAAGTCGCCAGCGTGACGCCGACGATCAGGTTCACGCCGACGGCCAGGGTGATGATCTTTTTCAGTTCGGCCAATGCGTGGATGTGGCCGAAGGCAATTCGCAGGGGTTGCAGCCAGATGTCCTGATGCTGCGCGTGGACCTCAAGTGTGATGTTGCTGAGACGCTGCCATACCCGCATGCTCAGGTCGGCCAGCACGAACAACCCGGCTACCCACATCACCACCCAGTACCAGGCCCAGATATTCAGCCATAGCGCTGCCACCAGTGGCCCGAGAACCAGCCCTGTCTGATCGGCGATTTGTGAGTAGGACAGGGTTTTGGTGTAGCTGTAGTGCTGAAAGATGTGCGGCATCAGCACCTCGCGGGCCATGATGCCTTGGGTGGTCAGTATCCCGCACAGTGCCGACAGCACCACCAGCCAGGCGATGCCGCCGAAGATCGCATAGAGCAGCGTTGCCACGACGCACAGCAGCGCGCGGCAGGCCTGACTGATGTGCAGAATCCTGACGGGCGAGAACCTGTCACACAAAGCGCCGCATGGCGGAAACGCGAGGTAGCGCGGTAGCGATTCGGCAAAAAACGCCAGCCCGGCCCAGGACGCGCTTTGGGTGGTCTGGAACACGACCAGCGGCACGATGAAGAGCAGAATCTGGTCGGCCAGCCGTGACAGAAACAGTGAGATGAAGAAAGCCAGGTAATCCCGACGCACAGTGACCTCCTGTCAACCGGCAGCACAACGTGGCCACCTGGTGCGACATTAGCAGGCGGAGAATGGGCTGTCGTTGAGGTCGTGGCGTTTGTCGCAGCGACGGGTTTGGAGACGTACCAGACAGCCGCTGTTCGTTAAAGTCACTATTGCGACCAGACCCAGCCACCAGAGCCAGGTCAATAAATCGCCCAGCACCCCGGCGTCAGCAGCTCTACCAGATGTTCATCCGGATCGCGGAAATAAATGCTCGAACCACCCTTTGGCCATTGGGTTCTGCCTTCGATGGCGACGTTGGCTTGAGCGAGCCGATCAACCCATGGCTGCATCTGGTCAGCGTCGATGGCAAAGCACACATGAATGCGTCCCTGTGCATCGTGTGGCGGAATTTCTCCACCACTCAGGTATTGGGTTTCAAGTGAAGCCCCGCGCTTGAACAGCAGTAAAGTGTTCAAGCCTCCAACGTTGAACGCTATCAATGTCGGGCTTTCGAACATGACCTCCAGTTCAAGTGTCTGCTGATAGAAACGCCCGGCCTCTGCAAGATCTTCTACATAAAGCGCTGTTTCAATGATTCTGTTCAGTCGTGGCATGTGCTGTCCTCCTTGATGCCGTGAAGAGATGCCGTTGGCTATCCAGTTAGAGCTGGTTGATCCACGGCACCTGTCCAGTTCTACTGGAATGAACAGTCACCGACCAATTTCAGGTTCTTATGCACGGCATTGACACGGACTATCAAGAAAAGGCAGGCGACAAAATGCAGCGTCTCCGAGTGTCGAGACTTTTGCCATTGGCGTATTGGAAATAGCGGAGCGCTGGAAATAATGGGCGAAACGCTGGGCTGCATGGCCCAGCCCGCTTAAGTCCGTCGAGTGACGATCAATTCCACGGCAGCGATACGGTCCACGTCTTCGTAACCGTCTTCCAGCAGTTCCTCGCCGAACACATCCGGGTCCAGTTCGCGGTAGGTCCATGCCAGCGCTGGATGGTCGATATCGCCACGGACTGCATCGAAGAACGGGTCATGCTCGCCGACCATTGCCACGCCGGTATAAAGCACCAGCGAGCCGCCCGGCGTTAGGCGGTCCACGGATTCACGCAGGATGCGCACCGACAGGTCCGCGCCAAGTGCGTCACCGCCATGGCGGTAAGCCCGGCGCTTGCTGTCTTTCATGTACGGCGGGTTGGCGACGATCAGGTCGAAGTAGCCGGTCACGCCCGAGAGGATATCGCTTGGGCAGCACTCCACATTGTGCAGACCGGCGACAGCGGCGTTGGTCTCGGCGAAGTGCAGCGCTTTCGGGTTGATGTCGACGGCATACACGTGGGCTTCGGGGCGGGCAACGGCGATCAGCAGGCCACCGGCTCCGGTGCCACAACCAATATCGACGGCGCGGCTGATCGGATGCGACGTGTTCTGCAGATGGCGATTGATCGATTGCGCAAAGCGATAAGTATCAGGACCGAAAAACACCGAGTCTTCTTCAGTTGTCGGGAACGCTGAGTGCACCAGCAGCAGATCATTCAGGCTCGAAAATCTGACTCGGCTCTTCAGGCCGTCTTCGCTGCGTTCAAGAACGCCGGCGTCCAGCAGGCCTTGCGCTTCCGAGACCGGCAGCATGAATTCCGGGATCAGACGGCTCCAGCCAAAAATATCCCGCAATGAGGCGGCGACGCGATTTTCCGGGCGCTGATTGACGTGACGGTGGGTCAGTGGCGTCGGCGTAATAAAGCGGTAGCCGGTGGTTTTCAGGCGTTCTGTCAGCGTGATCAGCGCGGTGCGGTCGGGCAGCGGATGACTCATGCGTGCGCTCCCGTCAGGCGTTCGGCCATGCTGCTGACAAACAGGCGAGTAGCGTGCAGACCGGCCGCCGTGGCATGCCGTGCGGGCGACATGCTTGCGATCAAAGTGGACATCTTTTCAGTCGCCGGCGCTGATTCGAGCTTCATGTGTAACTCGCGAACGTCCGGGTCGATATCTGCCGAGGTCGGTTGCGCAATGGCAGGCGAGGGCTGGCCGCCCTGCACGTTGCGAAAACGTGAACGAAACGCTTCGGGCAAGCGCTTGCCATTGGTTGCCTGGGCGCTGCCATCGGAGAGCCAGTCGCCGGCAATCCAGTCGTGCACGAGTTGCTTCTCATAGCCGTTGAAGACGCCGAACATCGGCGCGCCAGCGCCTTCGAACAACTTCCAGAAGCGGCTGTGCAACGGATCTTCGTGACGCTTGATCCAGCCTCGGTTCTCCAGCACAGCGAGAAACTCCGGGATCTGATCCGGCTCGGCAAGCCACTCGTTGACGGTCTTGCCATCCAGCCGGCAGTAGTCGGAATGCATATGCTGACCGAACGTCCGCTTGCGCTCGAGCATGGCCACCACCTCCTGCTCCAAATCGAACGACTGAATGACCTCGGAAGAACCCATGCCCAGTTCATTCAAGCGATAGCCGTTGGCGACCCGCCGATAGAACTCATCGCGCTCCTGACCGACCGGCATCAGTTCGACGACGCTTTGCGCAGCCTTGCGTGCATGCCCGGTGCTGGCGTTATCGATCGTGACGTGCAGGGTGAAATAATAAGGGTCGATGCCCAGCTCGTTCAGTTCGAATGAGGTAATGAGCAAGTGCAGCGGCAGTTGTTCATAGCCCAGGTTGTAGCCAATGACTTCAGGAAGGTACTGATCACTCAACTGGCCTAGCGACAGCTGAATGGCGGCTTGCAGATACGCTTCATCCGGCAGCGGGGCGCTGGTGTCGCAGTCAAGATCGGCCAGCAGTTTGCGGTACAGCGACACATGGTTCTGCGCCTGCTCGCCATCTCCCAACTCTTCCAGATAGGTGCGAATCAGGCCGTGGAATCGATAGTCCGCCCAGTGCGGCAGCAGCCCGTACAACCAGGCCCCGTCGACCAGCTTCACCGGCGCAACGTGCTGGATGAAATACATTGCCTGCGCCTTGGTCTTGAAGAACCGTCGCGGCTGGCCGTTACGGCGCTCTTCCAGATAACGCGCGTATTGATCGGCGACGACTCCGACGTTGTGTTCCATCCACTGTTCGAGCGCTTCCGGTTGCGCCGGAAGATCGCAGGCTTCCCGCTCTGCGCGAGCCAGACAGTGATTCAGAAACGTGACCGCATCATGTTGATGTTCTGGAGCCCGATCATTCATCCATGACTGGTAGATGGTCTTTGAGCGGGCTTCTTCAACGACGGTTTGGACGACGGCGGTGCCGTTCATCACTTGAAGAGACGTCATGAAAATCTTACCTCGGCAGTTGAAAATCACGATAGACGCGGTCACGCGAGACTTTCTGTTGTTCTGTGCAGCGTAAGAAAGGGAGTGCCGAGGTCGAGATAAAATTCAGCGAATTTTGCCTGTTGCCGATAGGTGGCGATTATCTGGACAGATGACGGCAAGTGGTCAAAAACGCGGAACGCAGATTTCCGAGGTGGGTCCGAACCTGTATGCCGTCGATCACGATGGCATTTTTAGCCCATAGAAGTAGCCCACAAAAGGATGACCGAAAATGAACAATTATTTTCGCATGAGCGCCATTGCCGTTGTACTTTCGCTTGGTTCTCAGGTGGCTGTTGCCGCTCAGGACGCTGATGACTTTGTAGAGGACGCCTCTGCAAAAGGTATCGCGGAAGTACAGCTGGGCAAGCTGGCACTGGATGAGAAGGACATATCCCCATCCGTAAAAGAATTCGCGGAGCAGATGGTCAAGGATCACACAGCCGCCAACGAGAAGCTGGCGACGATTGCCAAGGACAAGAAGCTTGAGGTGTCTGACGATCCCATGCTGATGGACAAGGCCAAGGCCCTGATCCTGGAAATGCGCAAGAAGTCATTTGATCAGGCGTATGCGAACAATCAGGTTGTTGCGCATGAAGAAACCATCAAGCTGTATGAAGAAGAAGCCAATAACGGCAAGGATCCAGAGTTGATGGCGTTTGCAAAAGCGACCCTGCCGACCCTGAAAGAGCATCTGGCCCACGCGAAGAAGCTGGCGGCTGAGCACGGCGGCGACGCTGCGAAAAAGTAACGTAGCCGTAATAGGCTGACGTGATTACGCCGCATGCCCGGAACTCCCTCGCGAGAGATCAGGTCATGCGGCTATTTGTGTACGGGGGTATTGATTACTTCTTGGAGGTGGCTGCCTGAGCACCGCCCTGTTCAGCGATAGCGGTCAGCTTCTCATCAGCGCCTTTTTCCTCAGCCAGCGTCTCACTCAGCAACTTCACAGCGTCTTTCATACCCAGATGTTTAGCCATAGCGATGAGTGTGCCGTAGGCGGCAATCTCGTAGTGCTCGACTTTCTGACAAGCGCCGATCAAGCCTGCATCCAGTACTTCGCCTTTTTCGATCTCGTCCAGCAACTCTTTGCTTTCTTCGATCAAACCTTCCATCGCCACGCATTTCATACGCTTGAGCTTCAAGCCTTCAGCTTCCACCAACTGGTCGATACGCTCGATCTGGCCCTGGGTTTCTTCCAGGTGCATCTTGAACGCTTCGGCAAGCAGCGGATTGGTCGAAGCACGTGCCAGCTTTGGCAGCGCTTTGGTGATTTGCTTCTCGGCGCTGTAAACATCCGAAAGTTCATGAATGAACAGATCTTGTATGGTTGTACGGGCCATGTCGTTAATCCTTTTTACGAGTGAAGTTATCCACAGGCGAGGCTGATATTCGGCCTCGCCTGCAGGTTTATAAAAGGTTGAAGCGTGCTACGAAAAACCGGGTAATCAGCGTCTGGGCAAGTTGTTGTCCAGCAAGGTCCCGACACCAAAGACTTTGGTGGCCATGACTACCTGAAAGCCTCTGCGTGCCAGAAGCGCCTGTGCCTCGAAAGCACGAAGCCCGTTCACGAATACCGCATCTGTCAGTGCGTGCTTGAACTCGCCATCAGGCGAGAGGTGCTTGTTGGAGCGTGTGTGCTTCATGATCCTTTCTCCTGATCGCAACGTCAGAGCCGTTCAGAGCCTTTCAAGGGGCTGCCCTTTGCAGGACAGCCCCGCAAGGAAGATCTCTTAACGGTCTTTACCCTGAACAAACCCCGACCCAAGGTCAGCGCCGGTAATAGGATTGGACGTCGGATCGGACATAGTCCGTTCCTTCATCATTTCCAGAACTTCTGTATCGTCGGCATTCAGCTCTACAGATGCAGAACCATCACCGCCATCGACTGCCGGCTCAGGCGACTCGACGAACTCCCACTCTTCGCCTTCGTTCCACGGGCCACGTACATTTGGCGCGCCGGACATGTTGAAGAATGTGTTGGTGAACCTTGGATCGCCAGGCAGCTTGCCTTGCGGGAAGTTAGGCTGAATAGCGTGCAGGGCTTTTTCGAAGGACAACTGGTGAGCGATCTCACGGGTCATGAGAAAGCCCAGCGCTTCTTTCACGCCTGGATCATCGGTGACATTCATCAAACGTTCGTAAACGATCTTCGCCCGTGCTTCGGCGGCGATGTTGGAGCGGAAGTCGGCAGTGGGCTCGCCGATGGTATCGATGTAGGCAGCGGTCCACGGCACACCGGCAGAGTTGGTCAAAGGCGCGCCAGCTCCATAAAGCAGGCTGGTGATGTGCGAATCGTTACCGTCGCCGTTAATAGCGCGATACAGCTCGCCTTCTTCCTGGATACCTTCAGCCAGTTGGCCTTTGGCACCCTTGTTGAGCATGACGATAATCGAACCCACGATTTCGAGGTGGCTGAGCTCCTCGGTGGCGATACTCATCAGCAGATCTTTACGGCCTGGATCATCTTCACTCAGGCCTTGGGTGAAGTAACGTCCGGCGGCTGCCAGTTCACCTTGAGCGCCACCGAATTGCTCCAGCAACAGATTGGCGAGTCCTGGATTTGGACGGGCCACACGTACGGTATATTGAAGTCGTTTGTTATGAATGAACATGTCGTTTCCTCAGGCTTTGTCTCTTCGGGAAGCGTTAACCCATACGAATGGGCTTGATTCAACGCAGTCACTGGGTATGAGAGGGGAGGCCTGTAAACGTTGCTTGAAACTTTGTTCTTATGGGACGAGCGGTGTAAAAATCGGAGTTCAATAGAGTTTGCTTATCCAGAGATTGATCAGGGAAAAGTGAGGGTCTGTAGTTCAGGCCTTGCTGGCTGGGCGGCGCGGGCTGACAACGCTTTGATCATTAATTTAATGAACTGATTTACGTTATAAACATGGTCTATTAACACACTAATATGTGCGTCTATTCATTTGAGTGTATGGGTTGATGGCAGTGTGATATCGTTTAAATTATAGTAATAATATTTTGAATTTTTTGAAACACCCATGATCTGTTTTGCGAGTTGACAAAGCAGGAGCAACCCCCATGGCTGATGAAAAACACTACCGTATCGATTACCTGCTGCATGGCAGTTACAAGACGTTCTATATAAGGGCTGTTGCCATGGACAACCGGGAGGCCTGGCATTGGGCTTCGGTTGATGCAGGTTTTGGTGCTATTCCCAAATACCGTTCAGACCCAGTGCCCAAACTGAGCAAACCTCAGGCTGAAAAACTCGGCTTGTCGAATGTGGAGTGGGCAAGGGCCTGAAAGACCTGTCATCCCTTAAAGCAGAATGACGCCAGCCGTCGTGCAGCCAGGTTGTCGCACGACGGTGACGGTACTGACTCGTAGTTACGCCAGCCAGATTCTCGGTTTCTTGCGCTGCCCCGGTTACCACGCCCTCGTTTGAGTCATCACTTCCTGCCTGAAATTCTGTGCTTGCTGAACCCCCTTCGCAACTGCATACCCTTCTCGTCCTCAAGTTCTGCGCGCCCTTGCCGATAGGTCGGTATCAGATGATGGCCCTCATTGAACTTCTCAATGACGCTTTGCATCTGAAATGATGCCAAAGTGCTTTCACTCGAATGAATGATCTGTTCGGGATCGCAAAAATGACCTGCACCTGCCGTGATGCAAAGAAAGGAGTTTTTTCAGCCGGATCAGGCAACCTACTTAAAACGAGAAAAACATGAACATTCTTTCGCCTGGTATCAGCCTGACCAACCGGCTGCGTTTCCCTGCCAAATTTGCTGTTTTAGCCATCATTATCGTTATCCCGCTGGTCGTGCTCGGGCTGAGCGTCTTCAACAGCCTGAATTCGAGCATCGACACTGTCGAGCAAGAGCGCGTCGGCCGTGAATATCTGCAGGTCGTTACCCCGATTCTGAAACTGTCCATGCTGCAGCGCGCGCATACCAACCGGTTGCTCTCCGGAGACGCCTCTGCCGCTCAGGACCTGACCAACAACCGTGCCCAACTCGAAACAGCCCTGAATAACCTGGTTGATATGGATGCCCGTGAGGGACGCCTGCTGGAAACGGAGAATCGTGTTCAGCAGCTCCGTGAGGGCGCCAGATCATTGATGGAAAGCGTCAAGCCAGGTCGTGCGCAAGACGAGCTGTTTGCACAGTGGAGCGAGCAACTGGCCCAGACACTCAACTTTATTTATTACGTCTCGGCCACCTCGGGCATGGTCCTGGACGAAGATTACGCTTCGTTGTTCCTGATCGATTTGAGCACCATTCGCATGCCCAGAGAAATCAATGTGGCCGGTCAGATTCGCGGTATCACGGCGGGTTTGAGCACCGGTCAGGGGCTGAGCGTACCGATGCGCGGTTCGCTTGAAAGCCTGTTGAAAATCGAGCTGCAATTTCGTGCCGAGCTGGAACAAAGCGTTCGACTGCTCAAGCGCCGCTCACCAGAGCTCGCCACTCGCATTGGCGAGCCTATTGCGGCTGCGACCTCGACGATGGACAGCTTTCGCAACGACCTGCATGCCTATGTTAAAGGCACGGAGTTCTCGGTCCAGCAGGGTCAGGCGCTCGGTGCCCGCGGTAATGTCGTAGTAGCGGGCCTTTACAAAGCCCAGGACGAAATTCAGGCCGCGCTTCAGGGTGAATTGGATACGCGCTACGACGCACTTCTGCGACAACGCGAAGTCGTCATCGCCATGTGCGTGGTTATGGGACTTCTACTGCTCTATGCCTTTTGCAGCATCTATCGTGCCTTGCGCGTCGCCATCGACAGTCTGCTGGGTGTTACACGTCGCCTGGCCGAGGGTGATCTGAGTGCGCGAGTGCAGGTAGTCAGCAGGGACGAAGTGGCCGATATCGGCAACGGTCTGAACCTGATGGCAGAGGCGTTTTCCAGCTCCATTTCGCATATGGATCGCACCTCGTACGAGCTGTCTGACGTGGCCGCGCGACTGGGCACTTCCATCGGTCTTGCCAAGCAATCGATGAACGCACAACAGGCTGAAACCGAGCAGGTCGCCACCGCCATCAACGAAATGACCGCGAGCGTTGCCGACGTGGCGCAGAACACCGAAGGCGCAGCGTTGGCCGCTGATGAGGCCAACACGGCTTCGCGCAACGGTTTGCGCATCATGCATCAGGCGCACACGACGATTCAGGCGCTGGCAGATGAAGTTGAAGTCAGCGCTCAGAAGGTGCAGGCGCTCGCTTTGCACAGCCAGTCGATTGGCGGCGTTATCCAGGTGATCAGCACCATTGCCGATCAGACTAATCTGCTGGCGCTCAATGCGGCCATCGAGGCGGCGCGTGCTGGCGAACAGGGTCGCGGTTTTGCGGTCGTGGCCGACGAGGTCCGCACGCTGGCATCGCGTACTCAGGCGTCGACTGAAGAGATCCGCAGCATCATCCAGCAGCTGCAAAGCGCGACCGATGCCGCCGTGCAGCAGATGCAGGCCGGGCAGCACAAAGCTCAAGCATGCATCAGCGCGGCCAGCGAAGCGTCGGGCAGCTTGTCGAGTATCAGTGAGGGCGTCGAGCGTATTGTCGAAATGAACACCCAGATTGCCAGTGCTGCCGTACAGCAGCATGCCGTTTCCGAAGACATCAACCGTAACGTCATGGAGATCCGCAACAGCTCCGGGACTTTGATGCTCGGTATCGATAACAACGCTGTAACGGCCGACGAACTGGCCCGGGTTGCAAACGATATGCGCAATGTCGTTGCACGATTCAAGCTGGTTGGTTAGCCGGACCGGGGGCCTGCAGCCCCCTTTTTTTGTTGAAAAATCAGTGTTCAAGTGCTGTCTGTTTTTTTTATCAAGTTTTGCACTTCTGCGGCCGATAGCTCTGGCGCGCGGTTTTGCTGTTCATAAAAACAAGTCCTCAGCTCGGTCGGTGCGCATAAAAAAGCATAATTTGGAGAAGTTATGAACAGCAGTTTTGCGAATATCAGCGTCAACAAGAAGTTGGCACTGGGCTTTGGGACCGTTCTTTTTTTCACGGCAATTCTTGCGCTCGTCGGCTGGACCAGCCTCGACAAGCTCATCAACCGTATCGATAGAATCAGTGACATCGCTCAACTCAGCAGCAACCTGACCAATCTGCGCGTTGCGCGTCTGCAATACATGCTCACCGACGGTGACGAGACCGCTGCGCAGAACATGCAAAGCAAGCTGGATGCTTTCAAGGCGCAACAGGAGTCACTGCGCGGCCGCTTCACCAATCCTCTGAATCTGAAGCCGATGGGTGAGCTGGCGCAGGTCACTCGTGATTACGAAACCTCGCTCAACAGCATGCGGGCGGTTTACCGGGATGCCGTAAAAGTACGCACCGATATCACTTCAAACGCAGCTACTGCGACTCAGGTGGTGGAAGCGCTGAACGAGACGGTCACGCGCATGGACCCCTCGGACCCGACACGTTTTGATCTGTCACAGCGGGTCAATGCGGCCAGGCAGGATGTCTTGCTGGCAGGGAATGAAGTTCGCGGTTATACCGCCAAGCCGGACGAGAAAAGCGAGAGGGCCGCTTTCCAGCAACTGGATGCCGCCATCAGTCGTCTGGGCACGCTCAAAGCCGCGTTCGGTGCCAGCAATGGCGCGCAGGTTGCGCAATTTGAAACTGCACTTCGCAACTACCGCACGGCTCTGGATGCCTTCAAGGCGACCGCTCAGACCGCAGGCGATGTGCGCAAGGACCTGACGACTCAGGGCGCCACCATCGTCAAGCTGGGAGAGCAGTTGTATGGGCTGCAGATGCAACTGGCCCAGGCTGACACTGCCAAGGCGCGTAATCTGCAGATCGGCTGCGTGGTGCTGGTCATGCTGCTCGGCATTCTGGCGGCGGTTGTCATCACTCGGCAGATCACTCGCCCGATACGCGATACGCTGGCGATCGTCGAGCGCATCGCTTCCGGCGATCTGACTCATACGGCGGCCATCACCCGACGTGATGAACTGGGCGTATTGCAACAGGGCATTCAGCGCATGGGCAACACATTGCGTGAGCTGATTTCCGGTATTCGTGACGGCGTCACACAGATTGCCAGTGCTGCCGAAGAGCTGTCGGCGGTGACCGAGCAGACCAGCGCCGGCGTCAACAGCCAGAAGGTCGAAACCGATCAGGTTGCGACGGCGATGCATGAAATGTCGGCCACTGTTCTTGACGAAGTCGCCCGCAATGCCGAGCAGGCCTCCGTTGCGGCATCCGATGCCGACAAACAGGCTCGCGAAGGCGACAAAGTGGTGGGCGAGGCCATCCAGCAGATCGAACGGCTGGCCACTGAAGTGGCTCGTTCGTCCGATGCAATGAATGTGCTGGAGCAGGAAAGCGACAAGATCGGCAAGGTCATGGACGTGATCAAAGCGGTGGCCGAGCAGACTAATCTGCTGGCGCTCAACGCCGCTATCGAAGCGGCGCGTGCCGGTGAGGCGGGGCGGGGTTTTGCGGTGGTTGCCGATGAAGTGCGCGGCCTGGCCCAGCGCACCCAGCAGTCCACCGAGGAAATCGAAGGGCTGGTTGCTGCGCTGCAGAACGGTACGCGTCAGGTATCAGGCATCATGCTGGGCAGCCGGGCACTGACCGACAGCAGTGTCGAGCTGACCCGCAAGGCGGGCACGTCGCTGGAAAACATCACCCGGACGGTGTCGAACATTCAGGCCATGAACCAGCAGATCGCAGCGGCCGCCGAGCAACAAAGCTCGGTTGCCGATGAAATCAGCCGCAGCATCGTCAATGTCCGCGACGTGTCCGAACAGACCGCCGAAGCCAGTGAAGAAACCGCCGCCTCCAGCGTCGAACTGGCCCGCCTGGGTGGACAGTTGCAAATGATGGTCAGCCACTTCCGGGTGTAATGGCAAAGCCCAGCTGGCCAGCATGGGATGAGAGTTACAAGACTCGTCCCATGCTCCGGCCTGATGCTGCTGTTTTAGCCTCACGTTATATAACCGTGTCCGCACTGAGTTATTCATATCCCTATACCTTCGTATAAATAACCCATACTGACCGATAAACATGACCTACTTTTGCAGGTTTTAACTGTTGTTCAAAACTCGATAAGCTTTACCTCACTATCCGGCAGCCTTCATGCCCTTTGATCAGTAAACGCTGACCGCCTGTTTGTTTATCAAACGGATGGCCTGCGCCTGTGCTGCCGACGCGAGGTGAGCAATGCATTCGATGACTGAATTTGGTAAAAGCCTGCGCACGCCCCGTTTTGTCAGGGCTGGCGCGCGCAACGCTTATGTAGCCGACGGTATATGTGTCGTCATATTGGCCGTCTTCATTGCACTGTTGTGGTATGGCGTGGGCCAGATGTTACAGTCCCTCGCAGTGCTCGACTCAAGCCCGGTTACACTCGATCCGGCGCGGCTTCCGGAATACGCCCTGCGTACCACATTGCGCATGTTTATCGCGCTGGCGGCTTCGCTGATATTCACCTTCATCGTCGCCACCCTGGCCGCTAAAAGTCGCAAGGCGGAACAGGTCATTATTCCTGCACTGGATATTCTTCAATCTGTCCCGGTGCTGGGTTTTCTGACCTTTACCGTCACGTTCTTCATGGGGCTGTTTCCCGGTCGGCAACTGGGCGTCGAATGCGCGGCGATCTTTGCCATCTTCACCAGCCAGGCCTGGAATATCGCTTTCAGTTTCTATCAGTCACTGCGCACTGTGCCGAATGACCTGAGTGAAGTCAGTCGCCAGTTCGGGCTCTCGCCCGTGCTGCGTTTCACTCGGCTGGAGCTGCCGTTCGCCATACCGGGGCTGGTGTGGAACATGATGATGTCGATGTCCGGCGGCTGGTTTTTCGTGGTCGCCTGTGAAGCGATTTCGGTCGGCGACACCACGGTCAATCTGCCCGGCATCGGCTCATGGCTGGCGCTGGCCGTCGAGCAGAAAAACCTGCCTGCGATTGGCTGGGCCGTCGGTGCGATGGCGTTAGTCATCCTGGCTTACGACCAACTGCTGTTCAGGCCGGTGGTGGCCTGGGCGGACAAATTCCGCTTCGAGCAAACCGCCTCGTCGAAGCGTCCGCGTTCGTGGGTGTACAGCGTACTGGGCCGCTCGCGACTGGCTCCCTTGCTTGGCGCACTGCTGGCCGCACCGTGGAAAGGCCTGATGCTGATCGACTGGCGGGTGGTGTCGCGGTTCTGGAAAGTCAAACCGACGCCACGGGTCGCCCGATTGATCGACTACCTGTGGTTGGGGATGGTCATGGCGGCATGCCTGACCGCCAGTCTTTACCTGTTCCGTTTCATCGAAGCGTCACTTGGCTTGAGCGACATGATCACTGCCTTCGGTCTGGGCCTGGCGACCATGCTGCGGGTGATTGTGCTGATCATGGTTGCCAGCCTGATCTGGGTGCCCGTCGGGGTCTGGATCGGCCTGCGCCCGGTGTGGGCCGAGCGCCTGCAACCGATTGCGCAATTCATGGCGGCGTTTCCGGCCAATGTGCTGTTTCCCTTCGCCGTGATCGCCATCGTCGGGCTGCACCTGAACCCGGACATCTGGCTGTCGCCGCTGATGGAGCTGGGCACGCAGTGGTACATCCTGTTCAACGTGATCGCCGGGGCCAGCGCCTTGCCGACCGACCTGCGCGAAGCGGCCAGCATGTTCAACATGCGCGGCTGGCAGTGGTGGCGCCGCGTGGCATTGCCGGGGGTGTTTCCCTATTACGTGACCGGCGCACTGACCGCGTCCGGCGGCTCGTGGAACGCCAGCATCGTCGCCGAGGCGGTGTCCTGGGGTGATCAGCATTTGCAGGCGGCGGGGCTGGGTTCGTACATCGCCAGTGCGACCCAGGCGGGAGACTTTCCGCGTGTGGCGCTGGGTATCGCCGTCATGTCGGTCTTCGTGATCGCTTTCAACCGGTTGTTGTGGCGCCCGCTGTACGGGTTTGCCGAGCGACGTCTGAGTCTTGTGTGATTTTTGAGTAGGGAGGGCACCATCATGATGGCTGTCGAAACGCGTTGCCTGGTAGATGTTCAGAAAGTTCGACATGTGTACGGCAAAGCCAGCAAAGAGCGCCTGGTGCTGGATGACGTGACCCTGCAACTCAACGAGAACGAAATCGTCGGCCTGCTGGGGCGCTCCGGCTCGGGCAAGTCGACCCTGTTGCGCTCCATCGCGGGGCTGGTGGTGCCGACTGAAGGCCAGGTGAAGTTTCCTCGCGTTGCGCAAGGGCAGGCGATGTCGGTGGGCATGGTGTTCCAGAGCTTCGCTCTGTTTCCCTGGCTGACCGTGCTGGAAAACGTCGAAGTCGGCCTCGAAGCGCAGCGCGTGCCGGCGGCCGTGCGTCGCAAGCGTGCACTGGCAGCGATCGATCTGATCGGGCTGGACGGTTTCGAGAGCGCCTACCCCAAGGAGCTTTCCGGAGGTATGCGCCAGCGCGTCGGCATGGCGCGTGCGCTGGTCATCGATCCGGATGTGCTGCTGATGGATGAGCCGTTTTCCGCGCTCGACGTATTGACCGCCGAAACCCTGCGCACCGACCTGCTGGACATGTGGAGCGAGGGGCGCATGCCTATCAAGTCGATCCTGATGGTGACGCACAACATCGCTGAAGCGGTGCTGATGTGTGATCGTATCCTGCTGTTCTCCTCCAATCCGGGGCGAGTGATCAGCGAGATCAAGGTCGATCTGCCTCAGCCGCGCAACCGTCAGGACCCGATTTTCCGGGCACTGGTCGAAGAAATCTACGTGCTGATGACTCAGGACAACGACGCCGGCGAAATCCGTCAGGGGGTGTTTCCCGGCACCGGGCTGCGCATGGTGTTGCCACAGGTTTCCACCAACGCCCTGGCCGGGCTGATCGAGGCAATTCACGCGCCGCCGCATAACCTGAAAGCCGACCTGCCGGAGCTGGCCGCTGCGCTGCACTACAACGCCGACGAACTGTTCCCGATTGCCGAGGTGCTGCAACTGCTGCGTTTCGCTGAATTGAAGGGCGGCGACCTGCGCTTGCTGCCGGCGGCGGAGCGTTATGCTCTGGCCGATGTGGATGAGCGTAAACAACTGTTCGCCCAGCATCTGCTGAGCTTCGTGCCGCTGGTGGCGCATATCCGCCGGGTGCTGGATGATCGTCCCACACACACAGCACCGGCGCGGCGCTTTCGGGATCAACTGGAAGACTTCATGTCCGAGAGCGATGCCATGCAGACCCTCAACGCCGTGACTCAATGGGGTCGCTACGCCGAGTTGTTTGCCTATGATGAACTGGCCGATCAGTTCAGCCTGGACAATCCTTCCTGAGGTTTGTACGACATACTCAACAGGCCTTTTGAAACGAGCGGGATGATGCGCATGCGTGAACCTGAATCTGGTGGCAAAGCCTTGCTGGCAGTGCGGTTGATCGCCTTGCTGGCGCTGGCGCTGGCTATTGCGGTTGCCGACACCTTGACTGATCTGGAAATCGCTGTGGGCGTGTTTCAGATCGCCGTGGTGCTGCTGGCTGTCAGGTTTCTGCCGGTCGGCGGGGTGATTGCCGTCGCGCTGCTGTGCATGGCGCTGACCGTGATCAGTTACGAGATGACGACGTCCCGAGGCAGTGAAGCGTCGGGGCTGGTCAACTGCATGATCAGCCTGGCGGCCATCGCCATGACCACCTGGCTGGCGTTGCGCATGGCGCTGGCCATCCGCACGGTTCATGACGCGCGCTCACAACTGGCGCACATCGCACGGGTCAATCAATTGGGTGAACTGACGGCCTCCATCGCCCATGAACTCAATCAGCCGCTGTCCGCCATCGTCATCAGCGGCAATGCCTGCCAGCGCTGGCTGGCCACCGAGCCGGTCAATCTGGACAAGGCCCGGCAAGCTGTCGAACGCATGATCGGCGACGCCAACCGGGCCGGCGATATCATTGTGCGCGTACGCGCTCTGGCGAAGCGTTCATCGACCCACAAGGAATGGATCAACGTCGCCGATACCGTCGCCGAAATCGTGGCGTTGGCGCATAGCGAGATAGAAGAGCAGGGCGTCGCGCTGACGGTCGAGGTTCCGGAAGGTCTGCCGCCGTTGCTGGCTGACCGGGTGCAGATCCAGCAAGTGCTGCTGAACCTGATGCTCAACGGTGTGGACGCGATGAAGAAGGTCGAGCCGGATCAGGCGCAATTGGAGATTCGGGTGGACTGGCGAGACGGCGGCGAGATCGGGTTCGCGGTCAGCGACAATGGCATTGGTGTGCAGCCGGAAAACACCCATCGCTTGTTCGACGCGTTCTACACCACCAAGGAGGAGGGCATGGGCATCGGGCTGGCGATCAGCCGCTCGATCATCGAAGCCCACGGCGGGCGTATCTGGGTCACGCCCAACCCGTCAATCGGTGCTACGTTTCACTTCACTCTGCCCACCGGAAAGATGGAAACCTGATGAACACAGTCGTTACCGCCACGCAGCCTGAGGAGCCGATCGTCTACGTCATCGACGACGACCTGTCGGTGCGCTCTTCGCTGGAGGATCTGCTGGCGTCGGTCGGGTTGCGCAGCCGGTTGTTCGGCTCGACCCAGGCGTTTCTGGAAACACCGCGCCCCGACGCGCCGGGCTGTCTGATTCTCGACATCCGCATGCCGGGCATGAGCGGCCTGGATTTTCAGGAGCACATGGCCAGAGCGGGGATTTTTCTGCCGGTCATTTTCATTACCGGGCATGGCGACATTCCGATGTCGGTCCGCGCGATGAAAGCCGGTGCTGTGGAGTTTCTGACCAAACCTTTTCGCGAGCAGGACTTGCTGGACGCCATCCAGCAAGGCTTGGCGCAGGATCGCAGCCGCCGCCAGAGCGCGGCTGTCGAGGCCGAGTTGCAGCGCCGTTACACAAGCCTCAATCAGGGTGAACAGCAGGTGATGGACCTGGTGGTCAGCGGCCTGCTGAACAAACAGATTGCGGCCCGCCTGAACGTCAGCGAAATCACCGTCAAAGTCCGCCGCGGCTCGGTCATGCGCAAGATGCAAGCCGACTCACTCGCTGATCTGGTCAAGTTTGCCGAGCGGCTCAAAGAGCTTTGATGGGCATGGGCGCTGACCGGGCAGAACCGTGACGCTCCACTTCACAACTCTGCGCCGCGCTGCTTCCTTGATTTACTCCCCAACTGCGGCAGCACGTAGTTGCGTACGACGTACAGCGAACCCTCGGCACTCAGGTGGCCGGAGTCGATCTGCAGCAATGAGATGCTGTTTTCCGGACGCACCCGACAGGCGTCGGCGACACACAGTTTGTCGATCAGCGACACGAACTGGATGCCCGCCGAAACCGCCAGCGTGCGGGTGGCCTGATCCAGGGTCCTGACGCTCTGGTCCAGCGCCGGATCGCTGATGTATGCATCGGTCAGCCCCCAATGGCGGTTGGCGATGACGCTCGGCAGCGAAGGATTCCACAGCGGCAACGGGCCGATCAGCACGATATGTTTCACGCCGTAGCCCTTGAGCCGGACCGCGATCTGATGCCAGTCGGTCTTGTCGTGCCGATCCTTCTGTGCGATGACTACAACCTCCGGCCGCAACCGCTCAATGCCGCGCAGGGCCGTGCTATTGGAGTAATCACAGGCCTTGCTGGTCGCAGAGATTCGCCCTTCATGGTCGCTGAGGCTGGGCCGGCAACTGGCCGCAGCCACCTGATAGAACGGCGTGTTTTTCGCCAGCAAAGTACGCAGCCCGAGTGACAAGGCCTGCGCATGAGAATCGCCCCACAGAAACACGCCGCCAACACCCTGGCGGCGCGTGCAGGCCTCATCGATGCCTGATTGACCTCGTTGGGTCAGCGCGGAAAAGGCGTCGCACTTCAGCCAGTAAGGCTCATACAGGTTGTGCTGAAGGTCGACGTACTCCTGAATGAAATGAGCCTTGTCCGACAGGCTGATCGGCCGCAGCGTCGTCATGGCCCCTCGGGTCGCGCTGATGACAGTGCCACCGATGAACACCAGCGCAATCGCCGTGCCGAGAGTGGCAAGTCTCCAGCGCTCGCGATGCTGGCGCGTACCTGCGGGCCTCTCGATCAGCCACCACGACGCCAGCCCCAACATCAGCGCCACACCGATACCCACCAACACATCAAGGGTATCGCCCAGCCAGCCGGCATAATTCATCCACACCACCACCGGCCAGTGCCAAAGGTAGATCGAGTAAGACAGCTTGCCCGCCCACTGCGAAAGCGGGTTGCCGGTCAGCAGCGAATCGTTGCGTGCAGCGACGATCACCGCGAAAGTCCCGAGTACCGGCAGCAGCACCAGATAGCCCGGCCAGGTGTCCTGCACCGAGAGCAGAAAAAAGCTGCACACGATCAGCAGCAGCCCGACCTGCTCCAGCATCCGCTGCGACAAGGCCCGCAGCTGGAACGGGAACAGGCACGCCACGCCGCCCAGCAGCAACTCCCAGGCGCGGGTCGGCAGCAGGTAGAACGCCGCCTCCGGCCATTGCGACGACGCCAGCACGCAGACCATCAACCCTGTCACGCTCGAGCCCAGTACCCACCAGCGCAGGTTATGCAGCGCTACAAAGCGGCTGAGGATCAGCAGCGCCGCCGGATACAGCAGATAGAACTGCCATTCGACCGACAGTGACCAAGTGTGCAACAACCATTTTTCGTGGGCACTGGCGGTGAAATAACCGGCTTCGCGCCAGTAAACGACATTGGACACGAACCCCAGGCTGCTGGCCACATGAGTCCCCAGCGCGCTGTAGTCCAGCGGCAGCAGGTAGAACCAGCCCGCCAGCAACAGCACAAAACACAGTACCGCCAGCGCCGGAATGATGCGCCTTGCCCTGGACGTGTAAAACGTCAGCAGGCTGAAACTGCCTGCTCTCAGGCCGCGCACAATGATCCCGGTGATCAGGTAGCCGGAGATCACAAAAAACACGTCCACTCCGGCGAAGCCACCCGGCAGCCAGGCCGGGCGAAAATGGAACACCAGCACGGCGATGACCGCGATGGCGCGCAGGCCATTGATGTCTTTTCTGAAGTCCATGAGGGTCAGCCGTTGAATGGTCGGTAGGGAAGGGCATTGCGTTCTGGAGTCGTTGTCGGCAGCACTCAGGGCATTCAGCGTGGCGAGCGGGTTCTCGCGGCAATCCCGTAACCGACGGCCAGCCCGGCGAACAGATTGGCCACGGCCACCTCGAACATGTCGGTGGTCCAGCCGATCAGGCACCAGCAGAAGCTGATTGCCAGCAGCATGCGGCCAACGCGCGTGCGATCGTCGATCAGTTTGAACAGCAGCGGCACCTGCAACGCATACAGCAGCAGGCCGACCAGCCCCAGCATGGCCCACAGGTACAGAGCAGAGTTGTCCATGCCCAACATCACACCTGCGCCTTCCACCGGAAATATGCCCATCGTGCTGCCGACCATGCCGAAGCCTGCCCCGGTCAGCATCCATCCTTCGCTGTCCATCGCGGCAATCAGGTTGGGCCAGGTATTGATCAGGCGGTCATACAGTGAACCCAGCAAACCGCCGCTGCTCACGGCGTAGCCTTCCAGATTCAGCACCAGACCCAGCGCCGGCAACAGCAGGCCGATGGACACCACCAGCACGCACAGCAGCCGACAGCTCCAGCCCGATCGCTGGATCAGCAGCAACACCATGGTCAGCGCGAATGCAGCGGCCGGCGCCTTGCTGGTGGTCAGCACAATCGCATACAGCGCCACGGCGCTCAGCAGCATCATCAACAGCCGCGAGCGCAGGAACATGAACAGGTACAGCGTGTAGAACGCGATCAGGATCGACAGCACATTGGACACCCTGGCGAAACCGGCAATACGGTCCACGTCGTCGGCACTCCAAGTGGTGTTGGCACTCAATTCGGTTTCGCCGACGACGTAGCTGTAGCCTTTCCACGGCACATAGGTGAATTTGTCCAGAACGATTCCGATCAGTGAAGCGATCAGGCTAAAGCCGATAGCCCACGCCAACAGCTTTTTGCGATGCAGCAGATGCTTGCCACACACCAAGCCGAACACCAGTGGGCTCAGCGCGAACAGGCTGAACGCCAGATTGTGCACACTGGCGCGATGCAGCATGGCCAGCAGGCAGGAAATCAGCCACACCATCATGAACGTCCAGAACAGCGCTCCGGCCTTGAACGTGCGCAGCTCAAGTACGAACAACAGGATGCAGGCAACTTTGGGCAGGTACAGCAACGGGCCGATGCCTGCCTGATCGAAATAGAAGCGCAGGGCGCCAGACAGCGTCTCGACCAGAATCAGGCTGACAGCGACCCAGGCCACCACCGTCGACTTATCAATGGACAGAATCGACGTGTCGGCCTCGACACTGCGCACAGGGTTGAACGCCATGAGGGCTGCCTTCTTGGATGCATCGGGATTATGGCGCGGACAAAGCTACCGCCCGACGCGCAAACAGGCGCATCGATCAGCGAAGCTTCGGGAGGTGGTGAACGTCTGGAGCGAATGCTCGCAACGGCATGACAAGAGGTATATCAGTCGCAGATAGGCGAACTGTCAATTAATTGGTCGGGATTGTTGGGGGGTATCCGGCAGACACCCTCGTTCCGCACGTGGCGCTACGCGTTAATACAACTCTGCTTTTGATTCGGGCAGAAGGCCGATCTATGGGCATCCTGGGACTCGTATACGACATTGAGCCCCGAGCGCGGCAACGAGGTCCGTCACTTGGACATCTCTCGTTCCACGATCAAGGCTTCACCCCATCAAGGGTACTTTCGTCTGTCCGGTGCTGGCGGGAAGTACTGGTACAGCCAGGTCTCGCTCAGCGTGCGGTCGCCGGTGCGGATGAACATGCGCATCTCCACCGGCTCGACCGAATCGCTGTCCGGCACCCAGTCGAAGGTGATGCGGTAGCCCTTGATGTCCGGCAGCACGAGGATGTTGAAGTCCTGCACCTTGCCGTGGGTGACCGTGACGATAGGTTCGATGCCCGTGCCTTCCGGCAGACGATCCAGACCACCGCCATGGAAGTCCACCGCAAAGCGGCGGGCCCAGGTTTTCGGGTAATGCTCGCCCGGCGCCCAGCCTTCGAGAAAACCGCCCATGCCCGAGCGTGTGGCATGAACCTGCGCCAGTGGCGTGCTGACCGGTGGTAGCGGGCTCCAGAACAGCTTGTAGCCGTAGTTCATCGAATCCCCGGCCTTGACCGGCGTCTTCGGCGTCCAGAACACCACGATATTGTCCATCGTCTCGCCGGTGGTCGGCAGTTCCAGCAGGCTGACCTCGCCTTCACCCCACGCCGTGACCGGCTCGACCCACAGGCTCGGGCGGCGGCTGTACCAGACAACCGTGTCCTGATAGCTGGAGAACTCGTGATCGCTCTGCACCAGACCGAAGCCTTTCGGGTCCTTGTCGGAGAACGCACTGAACTGCGGCTTGACCGGGTTGTTCAGCGGGCGGCAGATCCACTCGCCGTTGCCGCGCCACATGGACAGGCGATCCGAGTCGTGAATCTGTGGGTGGATGGTGTCGCACATGCGGCGTTCGTGAGTGCCGCAGCTGAACATGCTGGTCATCGGCGAGATGCCCAGTTGCTGGATATCGGTCCGCGCATTGACGTGCGCATCGATTTCCATGACCACCTGACCGGCCTGGCAGTCGATGTCGAAGCGGTACGCGCCCGTCGCGCTAGGCGAATCGAGCAGCGCGTAGACCACGAAGCGGGTAGCGTTCTTGTCCGGGGTTTCGAACCAGAACTTGGTGAAATCGGGGAATTCTTCCTGACGCTTGGCGTAGCTGTCGATGGCCAGACCACGTGCCGACAAGCCGTATTGCTTGTTGCTGTCCACCGCCCGGAAGTAGCTGGCACCAAGGAACGAAACCACGTCATTGATGGCGATTTCAGGCGCTTTGAACAGCTTGAAGCCGGCAAAGCCCAGGTCGCCCTTGACCAGGTTCTTGTCGATGCCGCTGTTCTCGTAGTTGAACAGGTCATGGCGGAAATGCACTTCCCGCGCCTGCTTGTTCTGAGGGTCGACGCTGTACATACGCACGGGCGTCTTGAAACCCATGCCGACGTGGAAAAAGTGCACGTCCAGCTGGCCGTTGACGTCTTTCCACAGCGAGTGGTTCGGGTCGTAGCGAATGGCATTGAATTGTTGGGGCGTCATGTTTGCCAGGACGGGCGGTAGCACCTGCTTGTTGCTCACATAGCCTTTACTCGCCAGCTTCTTGGCATGGGCTTGCAACTCTGCAAAATCGAAATGCTCGATCTCGCCATCGGCTGCTGCGGCCAGTGCTCGCGCAGCGAACAGCCCTGAAGCCGACACGCTGCTGTAAGCGGCCAACGCCATGGACGCTTTCAGGAGATTTCTGCGATTCATAAGGGTGAAGCCTCTGAGTAATTCTGTGCGTCCTGCACAAAAAATGGCGCGCCAACAACTCCTTGCCGAACGCAAACTACCCACAACAGATAACAAAGACGAGATGCGGTTCGGAAATCGGCCAAAAAAAAACGCCGCTCACGCTCAACGAATTCGGCGCAAGGGAGGCTAAAACGCTTATTTTTACGTCCCTGCAGACTAATCGATTAAGCGCATCGCCGCTTGGCGCAAGGGTTCCAGACGAGCAGGGTAAGCAGGGCGCGTCCACTTGACCTCTTCCACAGCCGTTAAAAACTTTTTTGCCAGGCAATATTCAGCAATCATTTTGCTGACGCGCGGACGGCTCCAAGCAGCGCAACGCACCGTGTGGAGTTGGGTCAGTCACCGAAATCTCGCATTCGTTCAGCTAACAGACCTGACGAAAGTTTCACTCTGCGTGTTATATCGTAACGCTAAGATGCATGGCCATTTACAGCCCACTACAGCGCGCTCTGCGCAGGGCGATAATCAGCGGGTTCCGGGGTGTTGATGCGGGTTGATCTGGATGAGCATGCAGACCTGGAAGGTCTGCCGCGTTTTCAAATGGCGATGCAGCAGGTCAAACGCTTTGGGCGGTTGATGTACCTGACCGGCGCGGCAGCGGCTTTTGGGCTGCTGCTCGCGCTGGCGATTGATCTGTTTTCCCCGGGCTCGTTGTGGATGGCGGTGCTGTGTAACGCCGCAGCGGCGTTGTTCTTGCTAACGGCGAGCCTGCAATCGGCGCGGCATGTGGCGATGTGGCGAGCGCGCGCGTTGGGCTCGCCTGATCCCGTCCAGCCGGTTGAAGTTGCACCTGCCATCGACGAAAGCGGCTGGTACGAGCGCCTGCTTACCCGGCTGAGCGAGTCCGGCGAATCACTGATCAGGCACATCGGCCGTTCGACCCTGTGGCTGGCTGCGTGGGCGCTGCTGGTGCTGGTCGTCATCCGTTCGTTCTGGAACCTGTCATTGCTCGGCACGGACCTGTCCGCGCTGAGCAACTTGGCTGGCAGCATGATGTTGCTGCTGGCGTTCGGCCTGCTGGTTATCGAGCGGCAACTGAGCAGCGAGCCAGAAGGCCAGTCACCAGAAGCCGACCCGCTCGCGCAAATGGTGCGCCTGGCAATCATCGTCATGCTGGTCGGTGCGCTGTGTCTGTTTTTCTCCAGCGCAGACAAAGTCTGGCCTGTGCGACTGGCGGTGTTGATCGGCTTGCTGCCGCTGGGTGTCGCGCTCGAGTTTCTCTTACGTGCCGGTCTGTCCGTTTTCAGCCCGCGCAATCCGCGTATCGAGCCACGCTTGCTGGCCAGCAGTTTCATCGCTGACCTGCTGCGCTGGCCACCGCGGCCGCTGCTCGCCTTGCAGCACGAATTGCACAACCGGTTCGGTATCGACCTGCGCCAGATATGGGCGTTCAGCTACATGCGCCGCGCCTTTCTGCCAGTGCTGGCGGTGGTCGCTGCGTTGGGTTGGGCGCTGAGTGGTGTCCATGAAATACCGATGCAGGGGCGGGGCATCTACGAACGATTCGGCAAACCGGTCGAGGTGTTCGGGCCAGGCCTGCATGCAGGGCTGCCCTGGCCATTCGGCCGGGTGCTGGCGGTTGAAAACGGCGTGATTCATGAGTTGGCGACCAGCGTTTCTGCGGCCGACGCCAGCGAGCAGACTCTGGACCCGGCCGAAGGACCGCCCCCCAATAGCGCCAACCGGCTGTGGGATGCCAGCCACATCAACGAAAAATCCCAAGTGATTGCCAGCAGCGCAGGCGACAAACAGAGCTTCCAGATCGTCAACATGGACGTGCGCTTCGTTTATCGCATCGGCCTGACGGATGGGGCGGCGATGGCCTCGACTTATCACAGTGCCGATATTCCGGCCCTGATCCGCAGTACCGCCAGCCGCGTGCTGGTGCATGACTTCGCCTCGCGCACGCTGGATGAACTGCTCGGCGAGCAGCGCAGCGGTCTGGCCGATGACATCGGCAAGGCCGTGCAGGCTGACTTGAAGCGTCTGGACAGCGGCGTGGAATTGCTCGCCACCGTGGTCGAGGCGATCCATCCGCCTGCCGGTGCGGCCAATGCCTATCACTCGGTGCAGGCGGCGCAGATCAGTGCGCAAGCATTGATCGCTCGCGAGCGCGGTGCGGCCAGCGACAAGGCCAATCAGGCGCAGCTCAACGCCAGCGTTGCCCGCGATCAGGCCACTGCCGTTGCGCGTGAGGTGATGGCCACCGCGCAAGGCGCAGACCTGCGGTTCAGCGCCGAGCGGCAAGCTTATGCCAAGGCCGGTCAGGCTTTTCTGCTGGAGCAATACCTGGCGCAACTCACCGAAGGGCTGGGTAACGCCAAGCTGCTGATACTCGATCACCGTCTGGGCGGCGATAACGCGCCGACCATCGACCTGCGTTCTTTCACCCCACCGGCAGACCCAACGGCGCCGCGTAAAGCCGTACAGTAAGGAGTCGTCCCTTGAGTCTGTTCCATCATCATCACGATCACAGCGACCACGACAGCCATGGCCATGGCGGTCACGGACACCACCATCATCATCACGAAGCGGCCGGACCGACGACTTTTCCGTGGCGACGGGCAAGCCTCGCAGCGGTGCTGATCGCTTTCGCCATTGCAGCCGCCAGCCTGGTGCAGGTGCGTTCGGGCGAGGCGACAGTCGTCACCCGTTTCGGCAATCCGTCCCGCGTCTTGCTCGAGCCGGGTTTGAACTGGCGCTGGCCTGCGCCGTTCGAGGCAACCATTCCGGTGGACTTGCGCCTGCGCACCACGTCCAGCGGCCTGCAGGATGTCGGCACCCGTGACGGCCTGCGCATTATCGTTCAGGCGTACGTGGCCTGGCAGGTGCAAGGCGACGCGGCCAACGTGCAGCGCTTCATGCGTGCCGTGCAGAACCAGCCGGACGAAGCGGCGCGGCAGATTCGCACCTTCATCGGCTCGGCGCTGGAAACCACGGCGAGCAGCTTTGACCTGTCCAGTCTGGTGAATACCGACGCCAGCAAAGTGAACATCACGGCGTTCGAAAACCAGCTGCGCCAGCAGATCGATCAGCAGTTGCTGGCGACTTACGGGGTTCGTGTGCTGCAAGTGGGCGTCGAGCGCCTGACCCTGCCATCGGTGACTCTCAACGCCACGGTGGACCGCATGCGCGCCGAGCGCGAAACCATCGCCACCGAGCGTACCGCTGTAGGCAAGCGTGAGGCGGCGCAGATTCGTTCGGCGGCTGAGCGCGATGCGCGCATCGTCGAAGCGGACGCGACGGTCAAGGCCGCCGATATCGAGGCGCAATCGCGCGTCGAAGCGGCGCAGATTTATGGCCGCGCCTATGCCGGTTCGCCTCAGCTCTACAACCTGCTGCGCTCACTGGACACCTTGGGCACCATCGTGACGCCGGGTACGCGCCTGATTCTGCGCACCGACGCCGTGCCGTTCCGCGTGCTGGTGGACGGCCCGCCGACACTCGACGCCAAAGGCGGAACGCAGCCATGAGCAGCCCGTGGTTGCAGGCCAGTCGTCTGGCGTTCCTCGGGCTGTATGGCATCACACTGCTGGCGGCGCTGGGCTGGGTGACGTCCAACGTGCGCGAAATCGACCCGCAGAACCGCGCCGTGGTCATGCGCTTCGGTGCGCTGGATCGGGTGCAGAATGCCGGTCTGCTGACGGCCTGGCCGCAGCCGTTCGAACAGGTGGTGCTGCTGCCCTCGGCGGATCGGGTGATCGAGCGGCGCGTGGAAACCTTGTTGCGTTCGCCTGCCGCGCTGAAAGCGGATGAGATCGCCACCCTCTCAGCACCGATGAGCGACGCGCTGGCGGGCTCGGGCTTTCTGCTGACAGGCGATGCGGGCGTCGTGCAACTGGATGTGACCGTGTTCTACAAAGTGATTGATCCGAGGGCCTTTGTTCTGCAGGGCGATCACGTTGTGCCCGCGCTGGATCGACTGGTCAATCGCAGCGCTGTGGCGCTGACCGCAGCGCGGGATCTGGACACCATTCTGGTGGCACGGCCGGAGCTGATCCGTGCAGACAGTCAGGCCGCCGAACGCCGCGAACGGCTGCGCGGTGATCTGGTGCGCGGCATCAATCAACGTCTGACGGAGCTTGCGGCAACCGGCATGGGCATCGGCGTCGAAGTCGCCCGGGTGGACGTGCAATCGAGCCTGCCCACCTCGGCGGTCAACGCGTTCAATGCGGTACTGACCGCCAGTCAACAGGCTGATCAGGCCGTAGCCAACGCCCGCACCGATGCCGAGAAACTGACCCAGACCGCCAACCAGCAAGCCGACCGCACCCTGCAAGTGGCGCATGCACAGGCCTCGGAGCGTCTGGCCAAGGCGCAGGCTGCCACGGCGACCGTCGTCAGCCTGTCGGAGTCGGCCCAGAACCATAGCGATCCCGGTCTGATGCAGCGTCTTTATCGCGAGCGCGTGCCGGGCATTCTGCGGCAGGCCGGCTCGGTGACCACCGTCGACCCCAAAGACGATTCGCGCCTGATCATCCAGGGAGCACCGCAATGAGTGGCGAAGCCGTTCACACCCACCACGCCAAGCCTGAGGCAATAGGCAGTTTGCTGAGCAACGCCGAGCAGCGCAGCGCAGCCCGGCAATTGACCCTGGCGATGCTGGCCCTGGGGCTATTGGGGCTGGGCCTGATCTGGCGTTTTGTCGCACCGCAGCAGACCGGCGTCAGTCAGTTACTGTTGGGCGCGGCATCGTTACTGGTGGCGATCCCGGTGGTCAGCGCCGGTTGGCACAGCCTGCGGCATCCGAGTCTGCATGGCATCACCGATCAACTGATCGCACTGGCCATGCTCGGTGCCTGGGCCACGGGTGATCTGATGACTGCCGCGTTGCTGCCGATCATCATGATCTTCGGTCATGTGCTGGAAGAGCGCAGCGTCATCGGTTCACAGGAGGCCATTCAGGCATTGGGGCGCCTGACGCGTAGCCAGGCGCGTTTGCTGGCGGCGGACGGCAGCATTCGCGAGGTCGATAACACCACGCTGAAGGCCGGCGATCAGGTCGAAGTGCGTGCCGGTGACCGGGTTCCGGCGGATGGTCGGGTGCTGTTCGGGCAAGCCAGTCTGGATACGTCGTCGATTACGGGCGAGTCGGTGCCGCTTGAAGCCGGCGTCGGCGTCGAGGTATTCGGCGGTGCGATCAATCTGGATGGCTTGCTGCGCATCGAAGTGACGCGCATCGGCGATCAATCGACGCTGGGCAAGGTCATCGCGCTGATGCAGAGCGCCGAACGTTCCAAGCCACCGATCACCCGCTTGCTGGAGCGCTACGCAGGCAGCTACATGGTGCTGGTGTTGCTGATCGCGGCGCTGACCTGGTTCATCACTCAGGACGCACAGGCGATGCTCGCGGTGCTGGTTGCGGCGTGTCCCTGTGCGTTGGTGCTCTCGGCACCGGCGACCGCCATCGCGGGTATCGCTGTGGCAGCGCGCCACGGGATTCTGATTCGCAGCTCGGCGTTTCTGGAAGAGCTGGCAGACCTCACCTCGCTGGTGGTCGACAAGACCGGCACCCTCACGTTCGGGCGCCTGCGTCTGCAGTCGGTGCAGGCTGATGGGCCGCCGCATCCCCAACTGTTGGAGCTGGCAGCGAGCCTGGGTTCGGCCAGCAGTCATCCGGTCAGCCGGGCACTGGCCGGGCTGGTGGATAACAGCCGGTTGCTGCCGTTGAGCGACACCCGCGAGCGACAAGGGCTGGGCGTCGTTGCGTCGACCGAGCATGGCGAAGCAGCTTTGGGGCGTCCGGAGCTGTTTGCACAACTGGGTATCGTCACGTCGGCCGTACCTGCACATGACGGCCCGCTGGCCGGTCTGGCGCTGGATGGTGTTTTTCTGGCGTGGCTGCTGCTGGCTGACAGCGTCAAACCTGAGGCACAGGTTGCGCTGCTGGAGCTGCGTGAGCTGGGCCTGGGCCGCCAATTGCTGTTGACGGGTGACCGGCAAAGCGTGGCTGACACGCTGGCCCGGGAAATCGGCATCGCCGACGTTCAGGCGCAGGCGCTGCCGGAAGACAAGCTCAATCGCGTCATGAGTGAAATCGCCAGTGGTTTCCGGCCAATGGTCGTAGGTGATGGCATCAATGACTCGCTGGCGCTCAAGGCCGGTGTGGTGGGCGTTGCCATGGGGGCGGGCGGGGCGGACATCGCGCTGGCCTCCGCCGACATCGTACTGATCGGCAGCGACCTGCGTCGACTGGGCACCTGCGTGCGCCTCAGCCGCCAGTGCCGCCAGACGTTGCAGGTCAACGTCATCATCGGGCTGGGCTGGACGCTGGCCATTGTCGCGCTGGCCGCCTTTGGTCTGCTGGGCGCGGCGGGTGCCATGGTCGCAGCTATCCTGCACAATCTCAGCACCTTGCTAGTGTTGGGCAACGCTGGCCGTTTGCTGCGCTTTCAGGAGCCGCTGCTGAAGCTCTGAATGGGTAATGCACCGCATCGAGGCTTGACCGGCGTCAGTTGGCAGGTCTGAAAAATGGCTTGAGCTTTGAAGCGTTCTGTTACAAATTAAGCGCTAGTCGTTTGTGTGTAATCCAAATTCAGGCTGTTCCCCGGCTCGAATCAGTGGGCACAAGGCCGTTCCCCCGAGGTTGATTCATGCAGTTTTGCCGTCGCCAATAGCCTTTTCGGGCCTCTCTCGGGGCCCTTGCTGGATGACTCTTTTTGAGTTTCTGGATAAGGGGGTGATGTTGAATGCTTACGCAACTTCCAACGGTCTTGCAGAACCTTCACCTGCCATTGCGGCTCAAGCTCTGGGACGGTCACGAAATGGACCTGGGGCCCGCGCCCAGTGTCACCATCGTCGTCAAAGACCCGCAACTGGTGGCCGATTTCAGTCACCCCAGCCTCGGCCTGCTGGGCAGCGCATTCGTCGAAGGCCGCCTGGAGCTGGAAGGCTCGATCAGCGAATGGGGCGGACTGGCGCGGTTCGCTGCCCGTGAATATGGCGTGAACGTGTTCGGCATCACCCTCAGCCAGCAGCAGTTGGCGCTGGCCCGGGAAAGAATTCTGGCCGAAGGCCTGCAAGACAGGGTTGACCTGCAACTGCTCGACTACCGCGATTTGCCGCAGGATGCGCGTTTTGACAAGGTGGTCAGTGTCGGCATGTTCGAGCACGTCGGGCATGCCAATCTGCCGCTCTACGCGCGATGCCTGTTCGGTGCGGTGAAGGAGGGCGGGCTGGTGATGAACCATGGGATCACCGCCCTGCATACGGACGGTCGCCCCGTGGGACGTGGAGCGGGAGAATTCATCGACCGCTACGTATTCCCCAACGGCGAGCTGCCGCATCTGGCAATGATCAGCGCCCACCTCAGCGATGCCGGGCTAGAAGTGGTCGACGTCGAAAGCCTGCGCCCGCACTACGCCAAAACCCTGGAACACTGGAGCGCCCGCCTTGAGTCCCGGCTCGACGAAGCCGCACGTATCGTCCCCGAACAAACGCTACGCATCTGGCGCCTCTACCTGGCAGGCTGCGCGTATGGCTTCGCCAAGGGCTGGATCAACCTGCACCAGATACTGGCAGTGAAACCCTTTGCGGATGGCTCGACCGGTTTGCCGCTGACGCGGGAGGATGTTTATCGGTGATGGACGTATTGAAAGTCGAAGTCATAAAAAAGTTGCTGGTGTAGCGTTTTAAAATTATTCAGGCTGTAAGGCGGTGGCGTGTACTCGACCCGGTTAACAGTGATCGCGGTGATTTTCTCTCTCTGCGGCTTCAAGGTCATCCATGTCCTGAATATTCAGCTTGTTTTTCAAAACCGACGACCCGTTATAGCAGTAGTGGTCACGAGCTGAATCGTATCTGTCCATGGGATTATCTTCTGTGCTTGGCCAGGATGATTTCCAAGGATCTTTTTCCGTCAGGATAGGGGATGTTGATGCCTTCCAGTTTCGAGCTACTTATAAAATTCTTGAGTTTTTTTTCTTCAAAGCGTCTGTGCGGATCGAAGTTGCTTTCAAAGAAATACGTTGAACAGGTTCGAATAATAACGTCGAGTTCTGATTGATTTTTTGCTGTTATTGGAAAACCAAGGGTTTCTGACAGCTTATGCTTCGCCTGTTTGAAGCTGCCTTCCTCAATCATGCTGATGGACAAATCATTCGTGCAGAGCGTGACTCGAAGCACCTTCAGCTTTGCCAGCAACGCGGCCCATCCGTTGACGCCCAGCTTGAGCATCAACTGGGTTTCAATCAGATTTTTACCTCAGGGAATGTGCCGATCTTTTGCAGATCTTCGATTCGGTCAGCCCCTAACACTTGCCGCAGTGTCGCTGTCATCTTGAGCCTCGTGACGCCTGTTCAAGTGCGTTTGATATGAGGATTCTAGTGAATATTCATCACGCGGCCAATGTTCCATCACAACCCGTGTACGTCCTTGGTTTTCACCTTACAAAATCGGCGAAATCAGCCGGGCCACACGCATGCCCAGTTGGTGAAGGCGTCGGGTGTCGTGGCTGTCCTGGAGGGAGATTTCTCGCGCCGCAGCGAAGTCGGCGGTGAGCATGGCTTCGACTTGATTGGAGAACTCGCTGTCGACCGTCAGCAGCATCAGTTCGAAGTTGAGGCGGAACGAGCGGTTGTCGAGGTTGGCGCTGCCGATGGCGGTGATATCGTTGTCGACCAGCACCACCTTCTGGTGCAGGAAGCCCGGCTCGTAGCGGAACACTCGAACGCCTGCGCGTACGGCCTCGAACGCATACAGGCTAGAGGCGGCATAGACCACGTAATGATCAGGGCGTGAGGGCAGCAGCAACCGCACATCGACCCCGCGCAGTACCGCCAGCGCCAGTGCGGCCGACACCGCTTCGTCGGGCACGAAGTAGGGGCTGGTGATCCACACGCGCTCTTCGGCAGCATGGATGGCTTCGACGAAGAACAGCGAGCAGGTTTCCTGGGCGTCGGCCGGGCCGGTGGTCAGCAGTTGGCAGAGTACGCCGTCTTCCGGAAACGCTTCAGGCAGGCTCAGCGGTGGCAACTCGCGAGTGGCCCAGAACCAGTCTTCGGCAAATGACTCTTGCAGGCAGGCGACCACCGGGCCGATGGTTTCCACGTGCGTATCCCGCCACGGGGCCAGCGGTGGTTTCAGGCCCATGTACTCATCGCCTACGTTATGCCCGCCCATGTAGCCCTTGAGACCATCGACCACCACGATCTTGCGGTGGTTGCGGAAGTTGATCTGGAAGCGGTTGAGCCAGCCACCGCGCGTGGCGAACGCTTTTATCTGCACGCCACCTTCACGCAGCTTATCGATGTAGGAACCCGGCAGCGCATGGCTGCCGATGCGATCGTAGAGCACGAAAATTGCCACACCCTCTGCGGCTTTTTCCAGTAGCAGCGTTTGCAGTTCACGGCCGAGCCTGTCGTCGTGAATGATGAAGAACTGCACCAGAATGGTCTGCTTCGCTTCGCGTATCGCCTGGAAGATCGCGCCGAAGGTTTCTTCGCCATTGATCAGCAGCCGGACGTTGTTGTTGGCCAGGGCGGGCATGTTCCCCAACTTGGGCATTGCCCGCAGCGCTGCATAGGCATCCGAGCGCCGCGCTGCCACAGCTTCTTCAATCCAGGGTCGCCAGTTCAGATTGCCAATGGCCGCCCGCATTTCCTTGTTGGCATCACGTCGTGCCTTGATATACGCATCGAATGAACTGCGCCCAAAGATCATATAAGGCAGCAAGGTGAAGTAGGGAATGAACAGCAGCGGCATCGCCCAGGCAATCGCACCCTGGGAGGTGCGCACCGTCAACAGCGCATGAATGGCCGCGACGGTGCCCAGTAAATGAATGAAGCCGAGGACATAACCGAAAAAGTACGGGTCGTGATAATCCATGTGGAACAATGCTCCTCGCCTTGATCGCTTAACAGACCACAGCTGAACAGGAATGTCGCTATTTTATTCCCGGTGCAACTGGGCTTCGCTTATACCGTCTAAGGTTCATCGTCCGGCCGGATTGCGTCGGTCTTGTCTGCCTTCAACTGCTCGATCAGGAATCTTGAAATGAACAAACGCATAGTGGCGTGGATGTTTTGTCTGGCAACCCCGTTGGCTCAAGCGCAAATGCTGCAACCAGGCTTGTGGGAACTGACTACCAGCAACATGAAGGTCGATGGCCAGCAGCTACCGGACCTGCAATTGATGCTGGGGCAGTTGCAGAATCTGCCGCCCGAACAGCGCGCCATGATGGAACAGATGATGAAAAAGCAGGGTGTCTCGCTCGGCGGTAAAGGCGTGCGAGCCTGCCTGACCGAAGCTCAAGTGAAATCGGACGATATTCCACTGACCGACCCGGCTTCTGGCTGCACGCAGAAAATCACGGCGCGCAACGGCAAGACCTGGAATTTCCAGTTCAGCTGTCCCAAAGCGCAGGGTACAGGACAAGCGCAATTTCTCAGTGATCGTGAATTCAATACCAAAGTGATCGGCACATTCAACGCTACCGGCCAGCAACAGAACGGCAGCATGGACACCCGCGCTGTCTGGTTGGGCCCGCAGTGTGGCGCTGTAGCGCCGCGTACCTGATCAAATTCATAGCCTTATGTTCCACGTGGAACATTCGTAGCGATTGCGATGATTTGTTGTCGTTACGGTGAACATTTATAACGCAATCTTCATGAAGGGCTTCATCTTCCATCTGTAACTGCATGTTATATTGTTACTATTGATGTGGATGAACCCTTCGTGAGCCGGGATGCTCGATTTGCTCTTTGAGACATTCCATGCACCGACGCCAAGTGTTGCTCAATATGCTGCTGGCCAGCGCCGCCCTGACGCTGCCATTGGGTGCCTACGCCACGCAGATCAGCAACGCACGCCTGTGGCGCACCAACGACAAGCTGCGGCTGGTGCTCGATCTGAGCGGGCCAGTGCAATACAAAACTTTCACGCTGACCGCGCCCGACCGCTTGATCATTGATGTCAGTGGCTCGCGGTTGACCGGCGATTTCAGTCAGTTGGCGCTGGACCGCACCGTCATCAAATCGATTCGCTCCGGGCATTACGGCACGGGCGATGACATGCGCATCGTGCTGGACCTGACTGCGCCAGTGCAGCTCAGCAGTTTTCTGCTCGGTCCCGACGGTACGCAGGGCCATAGGCTGGTGCTGGACATGAGTTCCACTGCGCGTGCTCCGGTGCAGATGGCCGAACTGCCACCGCCCGTACCGGTGCCGATTCAGAGCAAGGCTCACACCGGCCGCGACATCATGGTGGTGGTCGACGCCGGTCATGGCGGCAAGGACCCAGGTGCCGTCGGTTCCCGAGGCGAGCGCGAGAAAGATGTCGTGTTGTCCATCGCCCAGTTGCTGGCCAGGCGCCTGAAGCGCGAGAAGGGCTTCGATGTGCGCCTGGTGCGCAACGATGACTTCTTCGTACCGTTGCGCAAACGGGTCGAATTCGCGCACAAATCCAACGCCGATATGTTCATCTCCGTGCATGCCGACGCGGCGCCTCGTCTGACCGCTTCCGGCGCGTCAGTCTTTGCCTTGTCCGAAGGTGGCGCAACCTCCGCGACGGCGCGCTTCATGGCGCAGCGAGAAAATGGCGCAGACCTGTTAGGCGCGACGTCGCTGCTCAACCTGAAAGACAAAGACCCGATGCTGGCCGGGGTGATTCTCGACATGTCGATGAATGCGACGATCGCCGCCAGTCTGCAATTGGGCCATACCGTCCTGGGCAGTCTGGAAGGCATCACCACGTTGCATCAAAAGCGCGTCGAGCAAGCGGGCTTTGCGGTGCTCAAGTCACCGGACGTGCCGTCGATTCTGGTCGAGACCGGTTTCATCTCCAACACTCGCGACAGTCAGCGACTGGTCACGGCGCGCCATCAACAGGCCGTGGCAGACGGCTTGTTCGATGGCCTGCAACGTTACTTCCAGCGCAACCCGCCAGTGGATTCGCACATGGCCTGGGTGCAGGCGCAAAAACGCGAACAGCAGGCCTGACGGGCTCAGCGGCAGCCGTTCAGGCGACTGCAGGTGATTTTGCTGCGCATACCGCTTGAGCTGGAAACCCGGGTGATGGTTGTCCAGCCTACGCGCTGAATGGTGCCGATCCAGGCTTCGCCATTCGAGGCAATCCCGGTGAAAAACGTCAGTTGCCCATAACGGCTGTTAGTCTGCGCCCAGCGACGTTTATCGAGCACTTCGTAACCTTTCAACCAGGTCGTCGGTCCGTCCGTGACCACGCTATAGCTATTGCCCAGCGCATCGCTGCACGCCAGCACCGTTGCACTGCGGGTGCAGCGGGCCAGATCCGGTGCAGCCGCCATCGCGAGCGTGCCGGGGAGCATCAAAAGTGCGATCAGTCCCGTCGTAAACCGTTTCATGAACAACCTGTCATCAAGGCCAGTAGCAATTTTGTGTTGTTATACTATAACATAATGCATTGATTAGAGCTGGCTGCCTGATGGATTCGTTGCAGCCGACCTGGACAAGGCTCGAGCCTTGCCGCTGCGTGGAGAATCCTGATGTCAGACCGTCTACCCGTTACCGTTCTTTCCGGCTTTCTCGGTGCCGGTAAAAGCACTTTACTCAATTACATCCTGCGCAATCGTGAAAGCTTGCGAGTCGCCGTGATCGTCAACGATATGAGCGAGATCAACATCGATGGCGGCGAAGTTCAGCGTGATGTCAGCCTGAACCGCGCTGAAGAAAAGTTGATCGAGATGAGCAACGGCTGCATTTGCTGCACCTTGCGCGAGGACCTGCTTGAAGAGGTCAGCCGTCTTGCTCAGGAAGGGCGCTTTGATTATTTACTGATCGAGTCCACCGGGATTTCCGAGCCTCTGCCGGTCGCCGAAACGTTCACCTTCTGCGATGAAGCAGGCAAAAGCCTGACCGATCTGGCGCGACTGGACACCATGGTCACGGTGGTCGACGGCGTGAATTTCCTGCTCGACTACGAAGCAGCCGATAGCCTGGACACGCGTGGTGAAACACTCGGTGACGACGATGACCGCTCAATCACTGATCTGCTGATCGAGCAAATCGAGTTCGCTGACGTGATCTTGCTCAGCAAGATCGATCTGATCAGTTCGAGTGCGCGGGAGGAGCTGGTGGCGATACTGAGACGCCTCAACCCCGACGCCGAGATCGTGCCAATGGTGATGGGGCAGGTGCCGCTGGCGAAGATCCTCAACACCGGTCGCTTCGATTTCGAGCGTGCTTCTCAGGCACCGGGCTGGCTGAAGGAAATGCGCGGCGAGCACCTGCCGGAAACCGAAGAGTACGGCATTGCCTCGACGGCCTACCGGGCGCGCCGTCCGTTTCATCCGCAGCGCTTTTTCGACTTCATCAACCGGCCGTGGACCAACGGCAAACTGCTGCGCTCCAAGGGTTTTTTCTGGCTGGCCAGCAAGTACAAGGATGCCGGTAGCTGGTCGCAGGCGGGCGGTTTGATGCGCCATGGTTTCGCCGGGCGCTGGTGGCGTTTCGTCAACCGCAATGGCTGGCCTGAGGACAAGGAAAGCGTCGCATCGATTCTGCAGAACTGGTCGACCGAAACCGGCGATTGCCGCCAGGAATTGGTGTTTATCGGTCAGAACATCGATTTTGCGGTGCTGACGGCTGAACTGGACAACTGCCTGCTCACCGACGCCGAGATGGCGGAGGGCGTCGAGCGCTGGCGTGAATTGGCCGACCCGTTCGGCTCGTGGCATATGGAAGAGGTGGCCGCCTGATGCTCGCGTATACCTTCAAACAGCGGCCGCTGGTACGACAGACCCAAGGCACTGCGCCCGAGGTTTTGAGCGAGATCGTCGAAGAGGGCGTGAATCTCGCACTCTGGCAGCGCCAGCTACCTGCGCACATTACCGATTTCAGCACCTTGCTGCTGTCGATGGGCGAGCCGCTCGCAGAGGCGTTGACGCTGGACGTCAAAGGCGGCGATGCCGAACCTGATCTGCGCACACTGGCGTCGGCGTATGCCGATCTGCACGGCTATGAAGGTTTCATCGCCGACGTATCATGGCTGGTCAGCGCTTATGCCTGCCTGCTGGGCGCGGAATGCGTGGGGTTGCGCCTGCGGGTGCTCGACAAAGCCATGTGCCCGCGCTTTCACGTCGATCATGTGCCGGTGCGCCTGATCACCACGTACGGCGGGATTGGCAGTCAGTGGCTCAAGGAAGACGTGATGGACCGCAAGCAGCTTGGCCGTATACAAGCGGAGCCGTTCGACGCTGCGGACATTCAACAGATCGGCAGTGGCGATGTGGCATTGCTCAAAGGCGAGCGCTGGCACGGCAATGAAGGCTTTGGCCTGATCCACCGTTCGCCGCCGTTGGCGCGTAACGAGCGCAGGCTGATTCTGACCCTGGACTGGCTGGCATGAGGCGCGTTACGGCGTTATCCACTGGCCTTGGCTCTGGCCTTCGCAAAAAGGCTTGAGGTACAGCGCGTCGCTGGCTACGCCGTAATAGTGGATGTTCTCGCGGTAAGGCATGTTGGCGACCTGCGCGTTACGGCAGACACCGAACGCGCCGGTCGGGCATTGCTGCGAGTAGGTCGTCTCGGTCTTCTGCCCGGTCAGTTGGGGCTGGCAGAAGCCGTCTTTGAACAGGCTGGCCGGGATGTTGATATTTTCCTGACAGACTTTGACGTCGAGCCGCTCGGCCTGGCTGTGCACCAGACACGCTTGCGCCCACGCGGTGCCCGAAGACATCACCAGCAGCATCAGCGCCAGGCGAGCAGTCAGTCGTAACGCTTGCACCGTTACCTTTCCTTGCTCTTCAATGACCCACGCACTCTTCAAAAGTGATCACATGCTGCAGAACATCCCCACGCACGTTATCGGCGGCCCGCTGGGCGCCGGCAAAACCAGCCTGATCAAACGACTGCTGGCGCAGAAACCCGGCAACGAACGCTGGGCGATCTTGATCAACGAGTTCGGACAGATCGGTCTCGACGCTGCGCTGCTAAGCACGGCTGCCGATGGTATCGCACTTGGCGAAGTGGCTGGCGGATGCCTGTGCTGTGTCAACGGTGTGCCCTTCCAGATAGGTTTGGGACGCTTGCTTCGCAAAGCCCGACCTGATCGTTTATTGATCGAACCTTCAGGGTTAGGTCATCCGGCGCAGCTTATGGCGCAATTGCGCGAAGCCCCGTGGCGCGGGGTGCTGGCGGTTCAGCCCGGCGTGATGGTGCTGGATGCTGCGGCGATGGCCGCAGGTCACCCGTTGCCCGCCACGCAACAGGACGCACTGGCAGGGGCGGGGCTGTTGGTGATGAACAAATCCGAGCAACTAGACGACGCGGCTCGTCAGGTGCTGGGCGCACAGTTGAAATCACACGGTTTGTTCTGGACCCGGCACGGGGAGTTGCCGCTGGATCAGTTGCCCGGATTCAGCGTTAGTGCGGTTGTGGATAAACAGGCTGTGGATAACCTGACGCTGCCCGACAGTGTCGGCCAACTGCCTGCCTTGTGGACCGATCCACGTAGACCCATTTGCCTGAGTCAGAGCAGTGCCGAAGGCTGGAGCATCGGCTGGCGCTGGCATCCGACGCAGCGGTTCGACCTCCAGCGCGTGTTGCACTGGCTGGAGGGCCAGACGTGGCGAAGGGCGAAAATGGTTATCCACAGCGAAGGCGGCTGGTATTCAGCCAACGCGGTCGATGGCGCACCGATTGCCTGGCAAATCAGCGAATGGCGACAGGATTCGCGCCTGGAACTGATTTTCTCTGCACCTCAGGATGTGGATAAGTTGCAGGCGCAGCTGGCGGGTTGCCTGATTTGACGGCTGCTTGTTCACCATTGGACGCGGAGCGTTCAGCCGCTATTGCTTCCACTTCTGATGCGATTGGCGCCATTCACTCATTTGGATGACTTCTGCACTAGGCGGAGGCGTTTTGATTTCGAATGGATAAGGGGCCAGCTCGATTTGCGCAGTATGCGCGCCGAACATCGTGATGGTGCCGGGGTGACGCTGTTCGCCGGTCACCGTGAACTCGAAGCCGTAGACCCTGGCCAGACGCTTGCGGCCTTGTGCATCGCGGGCGAAGGTCAGGCGGCGCAGGGCGACGGCGTCGTCCAATAGCTGGAGTTCGAGGCGTGCGCAGTGCTGTTTCACGCGGGCCAGCGCCTTTTCGCGCAGACCATGGGCGTGCCACCACCAGGCCGCAGCACTTGCGAACAGCATCAGCACGAAGATATTTCCCAGGGTCAGCATGACAGGGTGCTCCAACAAAGGAGTGACCAGCTTAACTGCCCGGAGTGATTTACAGCCATACTGCGCCACTTATATTTCTCATTACTGCATTTGCATCGTGTTCAGGATTCCACACCCATGAAACGTACGCCCCACTTGCTCGCCATTCAGTCCCATGTGGTGTTCGGCCATGCCGGCAATAGCGCAGCGGTGTTCCCGATGCAGCGTATCGGGGTCAATGTCTGGCCGCTCAACACGGTCCAGTTCTCCAATCACACGCAGTACAAGCAGTGGACGGGCGAAGTACTGGCTCCGCAGCAGATCCCGGCGCTGATCGACGGCATCGCGGCGATTGGCGAGCTGGGCAACTGTGATGCCGTGTTGTCCGGGTATCTGGGCAGTGCGGCGCAGGGCCGCGCGATTCTGACCGGTGTGGCGCGCATCAAGGCCGCCAACCCCAAGGCGCTGTACCTGTGTGACCCGGTAATGGGCCATCCCGAAAAAGGCTGTATCGTCGCCCCGGAAGTCGGTGATTTTCTGCTGGACGAAGCCGCTGCGATGGCCGACTTCATGTGCCCCAACCAGCTGGAGCTGGACAGCTTCTCGGGCCGCAAGCCGCAATCACTGCTCGATTGTCTGGCGACGGCCCGCGCGTTGCTGGCGCGGGGGCCCAAAGCGGTGGTGGTCAAACACCTCGATTACCCCGGCAAGGCCGCCGACGGTTTTGAAATGTTGCTGGTGACGGCTGATGCCAGCTGGCACTTGCGCCGTCCACTGCTGGCATTTCCCCGCCAGCCGGTTGGCGTGGGCGACCTGACGTCCGGGTTGTTTCTGTCGCGGGTTCTGTTGGGCGACGATCTTGTCGCCGCGTTCGAGTTCACAGCCGCAGCGGTCCACGAAGTGCTGCTGGAAACCCAGGCTTGCGGCAGTTACGAACTGGAACTGGTCCGCGCCCAGGATCGCATCGCACACCCGCGGGTGAAGTTCGAAGCGGTACGTTTGTAACCTGCAGACCCGGCCAACGGCTCAGGCATCGCTGCCTGAGCCGCAGGGTTACAGTGCCTCTTCCTTGATGTCCTGATAACGCTTTTCCAGTTCCTGACGCAGCTGGCGGCGTTGCTGTGCCTGAATATAACGACGCTTCGCATCGGCAGATTGCGGCTCCAGCGGCGGGACGCTGGCGGGTTTGCGGTTGTCGTCCACGGCGACCATGGTGAAAAAGCAACTGTTGGAATGGCGTACCGAGCGCTCGCGGATATTTTCGGTCACCACCTTGATGCCGACTTCCATCGAGGTGTTGCCGGTGTAGTTGACCGATGCCAAAAAGGTCACCAGTTCGCCAACATGCACCGGCTCACGGAAAATCACCTGATCCACGGACAGTGTCACCACATAGCGTCCGGCGTAGCGGCTTGCACATGCGTAGGCGACTTCATCGAGGTACTTGAGCAACGTACCGCCGTGCACATTGCCAGAGAAGTTGGCCATGTCCGGCGTCATCAATACAGTCATCGACAGCTGGGCGTTTCCGGGTTCCATAGCGTACTCACACGGTCAAGGTGTTCAAAGGACGCCTATGCTGGCGCTCAGAAGGGCTTGCGACAGTTATCGGGACGCTGGAAGGCAGGCGGCCGTCACGCTTGATAACTATCTGTTTCCATATATTGCACCGGCTTTATGTCGAAGGGGGCAGTGATAACCTGCAAAAACCCGTGGATCGGGTTTTTTCCTGCGTTTCAATCGGATTTTGGTGACGAACTGCATGGCTTATGCCCCTGACGGCGTGGCGCTAGCGGTTCAGGACGTCATCTTCACAAGGAGCTTTGCCGCCATGCATGCCATCAATTTCATTCAGGATTTGGCAGTGATCATGCTGGTGGCCGGTGTGGTGACCATTTTGTTTCATCGTCTCAGGCAGCCGGTGGTACTGGGCTACATCGTCGCCGGTTTCATCATCGGCCCGCACACGCCGCCGTTCAGCCTGATCCACGACGAAGGCACCATTAAAACCCTGGCCGAGCTCGGGGTCATTTTCCTGATGTTCTGTCTGGGGCTGGAATTCAGCCTGCGCAAACTGTTCAAGGTCGGCGCGACGGCGTTCATCGCGGCTTTCCTCGAAATCTCCCTGATGATCTGGATCGGCTACGAGATTGGCCAGTTCTTCGGCTGGAAAACCATGGATTCGCTGTTCCTGGGAGCAATTTTGGCGATTTCCTCGACCACTATCATCGTCAAGGCACTCAACGACCTGAAGATGAAGAACCAGCATTTCGCGCAGTTGATCTTCGGCGTGCTGATTGTCGAAGACATCCTGGGCATCGGCATTATCGCGTTGCTGTCCGGCATCGCGGTCAGCGGCTCGGTCAGTTCGGGCGAAGTGTTCTCTACCGTGGGCAAGCTGTCGCTGTTCATGATCGTGGCGCTGGTCGTCGGGATTCTTCTGGTTCCAAGGCTGCTGTCTTACGTTGCCAGGTTCGAAAGCAATGAGATGTTACTGATTACAGTGCTGGGCCTGTGCTTCGGCTTCTGCCTGCTGGTGGTCAAGCTGGAATACAGCATGGTGCTGGGCGCGTTTCTGATTGGCGCAATCATGGCCGAGTCGCGCGAACTGCTGAAGATTGAGCGGTTGATCGAGCCGATTCGAGACATGTTCAGCGCGATCTTCTTCGTCGCCATCGGCTTGATGATCGACCCGAACATCCTTCTGGACTATGCCTGGCCCATCGCGGTCATCACTGTCGCTGTGGTGTTGGGCAAAATGATTTCCTGCGGTCTCGGGGCCTTTATCGCCGGCAATGACGGCCGTACCTCATTGCGTGTGGGCATGGGGCTGTCACAGATTGGCGAGTTTTCCTTCATCATCGCGGCGTTGGGCATGACGCTGCAGGTCACCAGCGACTTTCTGTACCCGGTGGCCGTCGCCGTCTCTGCCATTACCACCTTGCTGACACCTTATCTGATTCGCGGCGCTGATCCATTGTCGCTCAAGCTGGCGGCGATCATGCCCCGGCGAGTGGCGCGGGTGTTTGGCATGTATGGCGAATGGCTGCGCAGCATTCAGCCGCAGGGGCAGAGCGCGGTGCTTGCCGGGATGATTCGAAAAATTCTGTTGCAGGTGGGGGTCAATCTGGCGCTGGTGATGGCGATCTTTTTCAGCGGTGCCTACTTCGCCGAGCGTCTTGGCGGCTATATGAGCGAGTGGGTGCCAGACATCAGCCATCAGAAAGCCTGGATCTGCGGCGCTGCACTGTTGCTCTCGTTGCCCTTTCTGATCGCGGCCTACCGCAAGCTCAAGGCGCTTGCGATGCTGCTGGCGGAAATGGGTGTCAAACCCGAGATGGCAGGTCGACATACCGTGCGCGTGCGCAAAGTGGTGGCGGAGGTGATCCCGCTGTTGTCGCTGGTGGTGATCTTCGTGATGCTGGCAGCGCTGTCGGCGAGCATTGTGCCGGCCAGCGAGTTGTTGCTGGTGATTGCGCTGATAGCCGCCCTGGTCGCTGCATTACTGTGGCGCTGGCTGATCCGCGTGCATACGCGGATGCAGATCGCGCTGCTGGAGACCCTGGGCAACCATCCGGAGTCATCCGGGCACTGAGCCCGGCGATCTTTTCAGGGGCGGTGCAGCAGGGCTGTCTCAGCTTTCCAGCCAGACATCCCGAGCCCAGTGCCAGACCGACTCCCAGCTGTCCTCGGTCACCAGCTCTTCTTCAGCGGACCATAGCAGCACGGTGCCGTCCTCCTCGACGCAGTAATAATCGTCACCGTCCTGACAGATCGGAATCAGCTCGCGCGGTACGCCCAGGTCCCAGGCGGTCGCGCAGACTTCCGGCAGGTAAGTGTGCGACTGCGGATCGGTCACTGTGACGGGTTCAAGGCTGCCATACACCACATCACTGACCGTCAGGAGAAACTCCTTGAAGACGAACGGAATATTGATGAACAGTTGTTCCTCGATCTCGACCAGTTGGTCTTCATCGGGCAGCTCAAGCGGAACCGGGACGGGTTCGTTTGCTTCACGCAGTTGTTCAATGACTTCTTCCACGACACAGCTCCTTTCACTTGATGGCGCGGGTTATACAGTAGCGTAAAGCCTTTCTCAAAATAACTATCCGAACGGATAAACAAAAAACCCCGGACATGTCCGGGGTTCTGAACGCGAGAACGGAATCTGGTTCAACCGTTCTGGCGAATTCCTGCCACCAGCCATGGCTGGTTGTCGCCTTGTGGTCGCTCCATGTTCCAGCTTTCGCTGAACACTTCGCCCTGATCAAAGCGCGACGTCTTGGAAACACCGGAGAAGGTCAGTGTGGCGACAGTCTTGTCGGCACGATCATCGACACCGTCCAGCTGAACGCTGAGGTTGTCGATGAAGGTCGACTGGAAACCGTCGCCCAGATCCGCACGTTCCTTTTTCAGGAATTGCAGCATCTGCGGAGTGACGAACTCGGCAATCTTGTCCATCTCGTTGGCGTCCCAGTGCTGCTGCAACGCCTCAAAATGACCGCGAGCCGCTTCCAGAAAACGCTTCTCATTGAACCATGCCGGTGCGTTGATCACGGGCGCAGCGGAAGCAGGTGCAGAGCTGCCGAAAATCGGATTCTGCCCTGGCTGACTGGCTTCACGCTGGTACGGCGCACCGGCAGCAGCCATTTTCGGCTGTTGCTGCTGACGACGACGTGCAATGAAGCGGAAGATCAGGAAGGCAATGAGGCCCATGATCAGGATGTCGAACAGTTGCAGGCCGTTGAAGCCGTCACCCATGAACATCGACGCGAGCAGGCCACCGGCAGCGATACCGGCCAATGGGCCCAGCCAGCGCGAGGCGCCGCTGGCCGCAGCGGCAGGACGGCCAGCAGCGTTAGGCGCGGCCGCCGGAGTGGAGGGTGCGGTCTGACGCGCCTGATGGGTAGGCGCCGAGCCCATGCTCTTGCCGCCACCGAAGCGCGCGGCGTTCACATCCAGACTCATGGTGAGCCCGATGCACAGCGCCATCGCGATGCTTAGAAAACGTTGCATAAGGGTATTCCCGTTTGGTGATTGCACGCGCGTCATGTTGCACAGCCGATGACCACATGACCAGCGCCTTAGTGTTTCGGACTTTTACACAGACAGCGTAGGACTTTTCAGCGCGCTTCGTAAGACTTGGGTAACACAGAGTAGGGGCAGACCGGGCGACGCTTCGCTTTTGTGGGAGCGGACTCGTCCGCGAACTGCCGGGAACCGGCAGCAAAACCGGTGCATGCGGTGTATCAGGCACAATAAAGGTGACCATTTTCAGGGCCGCTTCGCAGCCGTCGTAACCTCCTGCAGCTCCCACGCCCTCCGGGCAGAAGCACCGTTTCCGGACTCCAGAGTTCTACAACGCCACCAGCTTCGCATACCCCATCATCAGCCACTTGCTGCCTTCAGCGAAGTTGACCTGTACGCGTGCCTGGGCACCGGCGCCTTCGAAGTTGAGGATGACGCCTTCGCCGAACACCGCATGCTGGACGCGCTGGCCCATGGTGAACTCGGTCTCCGGGATGCCGGTGCCGTTGAACAGGCTGCTGCTGTTGAATTTCGGGGTACCGCCGAACGGGCGGCTGACGCTGTTGGACAAGCGTACTTCCTGAATCAGCGTTGGCGGTATTTCGCGTACGAAACGCGAGACCTTGTTGTAGGTCTCACTGCCATACAGGCGACGCGTCTCGGCGTAGGTCATCACCAGCTGTTTCATCGCGCGGGTGATGCCGACATAGGCCAGGCGCCGCTCTTCTTCCAGACGGCCCGGTTCTTCCAGGCTCATCTTGTGCGGGAATAGCCCTTCCTCCATGCCCACCAGAAACACATGCGGGAATTCCAGACCCTTGGCGCTGTGCAAGGTCATCAGCTGGATGCTCTCCTCATGCTCCTGCGCCTGAGTGTCGCCAGCCTCCAGTGAGGCATGGCCGAGGAAGGCCGCCAGTGGCGTCAGTTCTTCATCGCTCTCATGGTTCTCGAAGGCGCGTGCGGCGCTGACCAGTTCTTCAAGGTTTTCTACCCGGGCCTGGCCTTTCTCGCCTTTTTCCTGCTCGTGATAAGTGATCAGCCCGGACTGCTCGATAACCGTCTGGGTCATCAGGTGCAGCGGCATCTCCATGACCTTCGCCGACAGGTTCTCGATCAGCTCGATAAACCCGCCCAAGGCAGTCGCTGCGCGCCCGGTCAGGCCCTTGTTGGCGACCAGCAGGCGCATGGCTTCCCACATCGAAACGTCGGCATGACGCGCATGCTCACGAATCGCTTCGACGGTTTTTTCACCGATGCCGCGTGCCGGAACGTTGATCACTCGCTCCAGCGCCGCGTCGTTGCCACGGCCTTCCAGCAGGCGCATATAGGCCATGGCGTTCTTGATCTCGGCGCGCTCGAAGAAACGCTGCCCGCCGTAGATGCGGTACGGAATGCGTTCACGCAGCAGGGCTTCTTCCAGCACGCGCGACTGAGCGTTGGAGCGGTACAGAATGGCGATGTCGTTGCGCGAGATGCCGGTTTTCAGCGCGCTTTCGATGGTCTCGACCACATAGCGTGCTTCATCGTGTTCGTTGAAGGCGGCATACAGATTGATCAGCTCACCGTCACCGACATCCGTCCACAATTCTTTGCCCAGGCGACCGCTGTTGTTGACAATCAGCGCGTTGGCGGCCTTGAGGATGCTCGCCGTGGAGCGGTAGTTCTGCTCCAGGCGGATCACTTCGGTGTCCGGGAAGTCGGACGAGTACTGGTGGATGTTCTCGATCTTCGCGCCACGCCAGCCGTAGATGGACTGGTCGTCGTCGCCGACCACCATCAGGCTGTCGCCGCCTTGGGCGAGCAGGCGCAACCAGGCGTACTGAACAGCGTTGGTGTCCTGGAACTCGTCGACCAACACGTGCCTGAAACGGCGCTGATAATGCGCGAGCAGGCCCGGATTATCGCGCCACAGGTCCAGGGCGCGCAGCAGCAGTTCGGAGAAGTCGATGACGCCCGCTCGCTGGCAGGCGGCCTCGTAGGCTTCGTAAACGCTTTTCATCGTGGTCAGGAACAGATCGCCGCTGGCCTGAATATGTTTCGGGCGCAGGCCTTCATCTTTCTGACCGTTGATGAACCACTGCGCCTGGCGCGCAGGCCAGCGTTGTTCGTCCAGGCCCAGCTCGCGCATTACGCGTTTGACCAAGCGTTGCTGGTCATCGCTGTCGAGAATCTGGAAGGTCTGCACCAGCCCCGCTTCCTGCCAGTGCGCACGCAACAAGCGGTGCGCCAGACCGTGGAAAGTGCCGACCCACATGCCGGCCGGGCTGATGCCCATCAGTTGCTCGATGCGGTGGCGCATCTCGGCCGCAGCCTTATTGGTGAACGTCACCGACAGAACCGAATGCGGGGAGGCTTGCTCGACCTGCATCAGCCAGGCGATGCGATGCACCAGCACACGGGTTTTGCCGGAGCCAGCACCGGCCAGAACCAACTGACGACCGAGTGAGGCAGCTACGGCCTGACGTTGGGCATCGTTGAGGGAATTCAGAAGGAGAGAGAGATCATCGCGCATCGGCGCATTCTAGGGTGCCGCGCGATGACGGGCAAACCATGCTTTGCGTCAGGCATTAAAAAACCGGAGGCGCTGACGACCGGTCGTCGCCTGCTGCGTGAATCGATTGTGCTCAGGCTACGCTGGCTCGAGATGACACTTGATGTAGGATTATTCCCACATTTTTTTGTGAATTGTCTTTTTCAAGCTCGTGAAAGACGTCTCAGCGTCGTTTAACTGGGCGGCTCGCAGGTCATGTAGTATAACTACAAGAAAGCTACAGCCAGCCCCTTTTCCTCTTGCCGAGTCTGCCCCCTTGAATCTGCTGCAACACATCGCCCAGTCACGTCACCTGTTGCGCAAATCGGAGCTCAAAGTAGCCGACCATGTGCTGCTTGACCCTGCGGCCGTGATGCACAGTTCCATGGCCGATCTGGCGCACAGCGTCGGGATCAGCGAGCCGACCATAGTGCGCTTCTGCCGCGCTATTGGCTGCACCGGGTTTCAGGACCTCAAGCTCAAGCTGGCGCAAAGCCTGGCGGCGGGTGCCAGTTTTGGCCAGTTCGCGATTCACGAAGACGATTCGGTCGCTGATTACAGCCTGAAGATTTTCGACACCACCCTGCACACGCTTATGGAGGTGCGCGAGAACCTTGATCCTCACGCCTTGCAACTGGCGGTCACGGCAATGGCCGGCGCCAATCGGGTCGAGTTTTACGGGTTCGGGGCGTCAGGCGCAGTGGCTGCCGATGCGCAACACAAGTTCTTCCGGCTGCTGCTGACCGCAGCGGCGTATTCCGACCCGCACATGCAGGCCATGTCGGCCGTCACGCTCAAGTCGACAGATGTAGCGGTGTGCATTTCGCAGTCGGGGCGCTCCAAGGATTTGCTGATCACCGCCAACCTGGTCCGCGAGAGCGGCGCGACGCTGATCACACTATGCCCGAGCCAGACGCCGCTGGCCGAGCTGTCTTCGGTCAATCTGGCGATCGATGTGCACGAAGACACCGAAATCTACACGCCGTTGACTTCGCGCATCGCACATCTGGTGGTCATCGATGTGCTGGCGATGGGCGTTGCGATGGCACGCGGTCCGAGCCTGGTCAACCATCTTAAAAGCGTCAAGCGCAGCCTGCGCGGCTTGCGTCTTTCGCCGAAGTCGATCAAGACCCACGAAGACTGATGCCGTTTTCAATTTGAAAACGACGTCGAAACTCCCGCCAATGACCTGAAGTCATTGGCGGGAGTCCGTGAATCAGATGCTATTGTGCGTTAATCAATGGGTCACTTCTACCGCATCGATCGACGTGAGCAGTTCATCTTTGTAGTAAACGCTGACAGCAGTGATATCGGCGCCGCTTGGTTGCGTGTAGACAACTTTACGCTCGGTAAGCACTTGAGCACCGATGCCTTGGACTTCAAACGTCAGATCCAGACTTAAATGGCTGAATGCTGCTGGTTTGGTGATGCGCTTCAGTGCTGGAATCGCATTTGCCTGGGGGCAGTCACGGTTCCGGAAACTTTCAAGGTGTTAACGCCTGGCATCCTGTCATCACGTGCCTGCCAGTTTTCATTTTTGATAGTCATTGTGTAGCTCCCTGCTATAAATTGATTTAATGAGTTAATTGCGTCCTGCAGGGCTAGTTTCTATCGATTCGGTTTACGGAATGCGGTAATTATAAATTTTCTGCACTGCCTTTACGGCTGTCACGTTACAAGAAATAACCAGGCCGTCGCGGTTTCGGTACGTTCAAACTCCTCAACAGGTCCGAGCGCGACTCGCGTTGGTTATCGAAACCTTCAAGACCCACAAAGACTGATATCGCTCGCATTCAGCCACCGCAACGAAAAAAGCCCTCCCCTGAAACCCTTTGGCCTCTGGAGAGAGCTTTTCTGAATGTGTTGCGTGTCGATCAATTTATAACGGTTATGTTGTCAATGCTTACCAGTAACTCATCGTCCTGATAGACGCAGACTGTAGTAATGGTAGGGTCGCTTGGCTGTGTGTACGTAACCGGTGCTTCAAGCCCGGTCCACGGACCCAAACCTGTTGCATAGTAGGTCAGGTCCAGCTTCAACTGGCCCGCTTCGCTTTGTTTGGTGCTGAGATTCAGCATGGGGAACGAGTGACTGGCGGATGTGGGAACGAGGCCTGCTACTGTCAGTGTGTTCACATAGGACGTTCGGTCATCGCGCACAATCCAGTTTTTGTTGATAGTCATTGGTTAGCTCCTTGCTTATGAATTATCTGGTGGGTGAATTGTTCCTGCAGAGCCAGTTTGCGTTTGTTGCGTCAGCGAAAGGCAATACATATGTATTTTTCTGAGATTTTTTGACGGGCGCTCAACGAAAAGTTCATCGATCTGTCACCTGCGTGCCGTCTGGCTGTCACTGTTACGCTCCATTCTGGTGCTCCCACAAAACGTATTGGGAGACAGGACATGGCTCGGCATTACGATGATTTACCCAACAGCACCGTGAAAACCCGCCGTCAGCAGGAAGATCAGCGTCGCATGGAATTTCGTCGGGCAATCGAGAGCTACAGTGAAGCGCGTCAGCTCAATCAGGAGCTCTGCGATTACATGGATGGCGTGAAAAACACCGTCTGGCAGACCGTTACGCCTCCCGCGGTCGACCGTCGAAACGCTCGACAAGCTGGCTGATCTGCGCACGTTCGTTGCGGATGAATGCAAGGAACGCATGCGCCACCGGTGACAGGCGTTTGTCTCTGGCCTGCACCACGCACCAGCTTCGGTACAGCGGAAGCTCCGCCACAGGCAACTCCACAAGAGTGCCAGTGGCGAGTTCCTGACAGACTGCGTGCCGCGTCAGCATCGCCAGGCCCAGCCCGGCCACCACGCATTCACGCTGTGCTTCGCTGGAAGCCACCTCTTGCGTCTGCGTGAAGTGCACGCGCTTTTCCTTGAAATACTCCTCGCAGGCCAGACGCGTGCCCGACCCCGGTTCGCGTGTCAGCAGCGGCCACGGCTCCAGGTCTTTCAGGCTCAAGGTTTTGCGGCTACTTAACGGATGGTCGGCCGGTGCTACGGCGACAATCGGATTGTTCAGAAACGGCAGAAACTCCAGACCCATGTGCTGAGGCACGGCCGACATCACCACCAGATCGTCGCGGTTATCTGACAATCGCCTGATGATCTGTGCACGATTGACCACCATCAAGCTCAGGCTGACGTCCGGATAGTTGCGTTTAAACGCAGCAAACAGATGCGGGATGAAGTATTTGCAGCTCGACTCGGCCGCCAATTTCAACTGCCCCTGCAGCGAGCCCTGCATGTCTGAAAGCTGCATATCCAGGCTTTCCAGGCGTCCGAAAATATCCCGGCTGGCGGATTGCAGGGCTTCAGCCGCTTCCGTCAGGTACAGCTTCTTGCCAACGTAGTCGAGCAGCGGCTGCCCGATCAGCTCTTCCAGCTGTCGTATCTGCAAGCTGACTGCGGGCTGAGTGAGCGACATTTCTTCTGCGGCGCGGCTGTATGAGCGCAGGTCACATACCTCATTGAAGATGCGTAGTTGGCGCAATGTCATGCGCATCAATGACTTACGCATAGTTGAAAACTCTTTCTGGCGGGCTGATCGATAACTATAAGTTTTTACTTATGCATTGCCCAACTTTTCCTAATTTTTATTAATCCTCGATACGGAATAGGGTGTGCCTGCGACATTGAGTCACATGCCTGCTTACAGAAAGCGCGAGTGCAGCGCTTGCCTGGATGGGCTGACCGGTTTGGTCTTTAGGGTCGAGGAATCATCAGTGATAACAAAAATTCTGATCGCCAACCGCGGAGAAATAGCCGTCCGCATTGTGCGTGCCTGTGCCGAAATGGGCATTCGCTCGGTAGCGATTTTCTCCGATGCAGACCGTCATGCGTTACACGTCAAACGTGCCGACGAAGCCTACAGTATTGGTGCCGAACCACTGGCGGGTTACCTGAACCCACGCAAACTGGTCAATCTGGCGGTGGAAACCGGTTGTGACGCGCTGCACCCCGGTTACGGTTTTCTCTCGGAAAACGCTGAGCTTGCTGATATCTGCGCCGAACGTGGTGTCAAGTTCATCGCCCCTTCGGCAGAAGTGATCCGCCGCATGGGTGACAAGACCGAAGCGCGGCGCAGCATGATCAAGGCCGGCGTGCCGGTCACGCCAGGCACCGAAGGCAACGTGGCGGATATCGAAGAAGCACTGGTCGAAGGCGAGCGCATCGGGTATCCGGTGATGCTCAAGGCCACTTCCGGTGGCGGCGGGCGTGGTATCCGCCGCTGTAACAGCCGCGAAGAGCTCGAGCAAGCTTTTCCCCGGGTGATTTCCGAAGCGACCAAGGCGTTCGGTTCGGCGGAAGTCTTTCTGGAAAAATGCATCGTCAATCCCAAGCACATCGAAGCGCAGATCCTCGGCGACAGCTTCGGTAATGTGGTGCACCTGTTCGAGCGCGACTGTTCGATTCAGCGTCGTAATCAGAAGCTGATCGAAATTGCGCCCAGCCCGCAACTGACTCCGGAGCAGCGCGCCTACATCGGCGATCTGTCTGTGCGTGCAGCCAAGGCCGTCGGTTACGAGAACGCGGGCACCGTGGAGTTTCTGCTCGCCGAGGGTGAGGTGTACTTCATGGAGATGAACACCCGGGTGCAGGTCGAGCACACCATCACCGAAGAAATCACCGGCATCGACATTGTTCGCGAGCAGATCCGCATCGCGTCGGGCCTGCCGCTGTCGATCCAGCAGGAAGACATCATTCATCGCGGTTTTGCCCTGCAGTTTCGAATCAACGCCGAAGACCCGAAGAACAACTTTCTGCCCAGCTTCGGCAAGATCACTCGTTATTACGCACCCGGCGGACCTGGCGTGCGCACCGACACGGCGATTTACACCGGCTACACGATTCCGCCGTTCTACGACTCGATGTGCCTGAAGCTGATCGTCTGGGCGCTGACCTGGGAAGAGGCGATGGACCGCGGCCTGCGTGCGCTGGATGACATGCGTCTACAAGGGGTGAAGACCACTGCGGCCTATTACCAGGAAATCCTGCGCAACCCGGAATTCCGCAGCGGTGAGTTCAACACCAGCTTTGTCGAGAGCCATCCTGAACTGACCAACTACTCGATCAAGCGCAAACCCGAAGAGCTGGCTTTGGCCATCGCTGCCGCCATCGCCGCACATGCCGGTCTGTAAGGAATATTGAGATGTCCAAGAAGATCTTTGTAACCGACACCATCCTGCGTGACGCTCACCAATCGTTGCTGGCGACCCGCATGCGCACCGAAGACATGCTGCCGATCTGCGACAAACTCGACAAGGTCGGCTACTGGTCGCTGGAGATGTGGGGCGGCGCGACGTTCGACGCCTGTGTGCGTTTTCTCAAGGAGGACCCGTGGGAGCGTCTGCGCCAGCTGCGTGCGGCATTGCCCAACACCCGTTTGCAGATGCTGCTGCGCGGGCAGAACCTGCTGGGCTATCGGCATTACAGCGATGACGTGGTCAAAGCGTTTGTGGCCAAGGCGGCGGTCAACGGCATCGACGTGTTCCGGATTTTCGATGCGATGAACGATGTGCGTAACCTGCGGGTTGCCATCGAGGCGGTCAAAGCGGCTGGCAAGCATGCGCAGGGCACCATCGCGTACACCACCAGCCCGGTGCACACCATCGAAGCATTCGTCGCGCAGGCCCGGCAAATGGAAGCCATGGGGTGTGACTCGGTGGCAATCAAGGATATGGCCGGTCTGCTGACGCCCTATGCCACTGGCGAGCTGGTCAAGGCGCTGAAAGCCGAGCAGTCGCTGCCGGTGTTCATTCACTCGCATGACACGGCCGGTCTGGCCGCGATGTGTCAGCTCAAGGCGATTGAAAGCGGCGCGGATCATATCGACACGGCGATCTCCAGTTTCGCCTGGGGCACCAGCCATCCGGGCACCGAGTCGATGGTCGCGGCGCTGAAGGGTAGCGAGTTCGATACCGGCCTGGATCTGGAACTGTTGCAGGAAATCGGTTTGTACTTCTACGCAGTGCGTAAGAAATATCACCAGTTCGAGAGCGAATTCACCGCTGTCGATACCCGCGTGCAGGTCAATCAAGTGCCGGGCGGGATGATTTCCAACCTCGCCAATCAGCTCAAGGAGCAGGGCGCGCTCAATCGCATGAGCGAAGTGCTGGAGGAAATTCCGCGCGTGCGCAAAGACCTGGGGTATCCACCGCTGGTGACGCCGACCTCGCAGATCGTTGGTACTCAGGCGTTCTTCAATGTGTTGGCGGGTGAGCGCTACAAGACCATCACCAACGAAGTGAAGCTTTATCTGCAAGGCGGGTACGGCAAGGCGCCGGGGCAGGTCGATGAAACGCTGCGTCGTCAGGCGATTGGTAACGAAGAACTGATCGATGTTCGTCCTGCTGACCTGCTACGGCCGGAGATGACCAAGCTGCGCGCCGATATTGGTGCGCTGGCCAAATCCGAAGAGGACGTGCTGACTTTTGCGATGTTCCCGGACATTGGCCGCAAGTTTCTGGAAGAGCGCGCTGCCGGTACCCTGACGCCGGAAGTGTTGTTGCCGATCCCCGAAGCCGGAAGCGTGGCCAAGGCAGGCGGCGAGGGCGTGCCAACCGAGTTCGTTATCGATGTGCATGGCGAGACCTACCGGGTGGACATCACCGGCGTGGGCGTCAAGGCCGAGGGCAAGCGCCACTTCTACCTGACCATCGACGGCATGCCGGAAGAAGTGGTGTTCGAGCCGCTCAACGAATTTGTCGGCGGCGGTGCCAGCAAACGCAAGCAGGCCAGCGCGCCGGGCCATGTCAGCACCACCATGCCGGGTAACATCGTCGACGTGCTGGTCAAGGAAGGCGATGTGGTCAAGGCCGGGCAGGCCGTGCTGATTACCGAAGCGATGAAGATGGAAACCGAAGTCCAGGCGTCGGTGCCCGGCAAGGTTGTGGCCATCCACGTCGCCAAGGGCGACCGCGTCAATCCGGGCGAGATACTGGTCGAGATCGACGGCTGATCAGGCGTTTACAACATTCAACTGTTTACCTCGGGGAAGCACTGGTGGCTTCCCTTTTTTTATTTTGCAGGCGGGTTCAGTCGTAACGACTCTCGTTCCTCACGCTGCAATGGGCATTTCTGGACGCGCTGCGTCACACGATAGTTGAAATAAGGGCTTCTGCCCGGAGGGCGTGGGAGCGGACTTGTCCGCGAAGGGTTGCGAGGCGACCCCAAAACGAGTCGCCTCGGCTGTGTCTGGTGCACCGCGGCGACAGGTTTTGCTGCCGGTTCCCGGCAGATCGCGGACAAGTCCGCTCCCACACAAGCCAAGTGGTGTTCCTTCATCGAAACGCTTCAAGCCCTTTGATCTGCTGCCCATCCGCGAAGTTATCCACAGCCAGCCAGCGTTCAAACGCCTTGCGCAATTCAGGCCATTCGCTGTCGAGCATCGAGTACCACGCGGTGTCTCTGCTCTGGCCCTTGACCACCATATGCTGGCGGAAGGTGCCTTCGTAGCTGAAACCGAATCGCTCGGCAGCGCGTTTCGAGCGGGTGTTGTTGGCGTTGCATTTCCATTCCAGGCGGCGATAGCCCAGTGCGAAGGCTTCTTTCGCCAGCAGGTAAATGGCTTCTGTGCCTTTAGGCGTGCGTTGCATGGCGGCGCTGAATGTCACGTGGCCAATCTCGATCCGGCCATGGGCCGCGACGATCGACATCAGGCTGATGACGCCTTCGGCGTTGCCGGTCTGTTGATCGACGACTGTGTAAAACCAAGGGTCGGAGGCGGCTTGATGCCCGGTCAGCCACGCATCGAACGCGCTACGTTCGATAAAAGGGCCGTAAGGCAGATAATTCCAGAGCTTCGGATCAGCATTCGGGCCCTGAAGCACAGCCCACAAATCATCGGCGTGACGCGCGGCATCCAGTTTTTCCAGACGAATGAAGCGACCGGTCAGTGTGGTGGTTGTCGGCAATGTGGCGGCTTGCCAGTCCAGCAGAGTGTCAGACATGCATTACTTCCTGTTTCAGAGCGCTTTACGAAATTGGATGAGGCCCGGTCGCTCGGCAATCCGCTCGTAAAGCTGAATGGCGGTGGCGTTGGTTTCATGCGTCAGCCAATGCACTTTGTCGCAGCCATCAGCCTTGGCAGCGGCGTAGACAAATTCGATCAGTTGGCGGCCGATACCGGTCCCGCGTTGCTCGGGGTCGACGATCAGGTCTTGCAGGTAACAGGCATTGTTGATGCTCCAGTTCGAGCGATGGTAAATGAAGTTCACCATGCCCACCGCTTTGCCATCCCGCCAGGCGAGCGCCGAATGAGTCGGCTCGTTCGGGTCGATCAGGCGTTGCCAGGTCATTTCACTCACGCCTGCGGCCAGTTCGGTCTTGTAGAAATCAAGGTAGGCCAGCCATAGCGGTAACCAGGCGTGCTGGTCGTCGGCAGTGACGGGGCGGATGTCGGCACAAGTCATGAAATTCTCCCTTCAGCTCATCAAGCGAGCAATTTGCTGGTCATTCAACTCCGCGCTGGCAGCGAGGCCATCGCGCACCCCGGCGATGTCCCGGGCATCGCGGTTCTGGCTGAGTTTGCGTTTGCCTTGCAGGCGTTGCACGGGCAGGGCAAACCCGACAATCGCGCCCAGCATGCTGGCGATGTAATCCGCAGGTGCATCGTTGATGGACCACGGCTGAGCGCGGCCCGACTCGTGCCGATCTGTCAGCTCGCCGACCAGGCGGTGCAATCGCTCTGGGTCAGTAAAGCATTCAGCGTCGCCATAGGCATGCACGGCCAGGTAATTCCAGGTGGGCACGACCTTGCCGTGCTCCGCCTTGCTCGGGTAGTAAGCGGGGCTTATGTAAGTATCGGCGCCGGGAAAGATCACCATGGCCTCGACGCCCGCGTTCAACTGCTGCACCTGCGGATTGGCCTTGGCCAGGTGCCCGTACAACGTGCCAAACGCGCCTTGATCAGGGCGCAATAGCAGCGGCAGATGAGTCGCCTGCAGACCGTCTTCGCCATGGGTGACCAGAATGGCCAGCCGTGTCTGCTCGATTTGCTCGTGCAGGCGAGGGGTGTCGTTGTCTTTGAAGGCGGCGGGCGTGTACATGGCGGTTTCCCTGAGTGAGTGACGAAAGCCTAAGCGGTCCATTGGTCTGTTGTAAGATCCATTTCTGACAGATTCCGTAGGACCAATAGCATGTCCACCGACCTCTCCGCGTTTCCGTCCACGCTCACCGGTATTGAACTGGACCCGCGTCACGGGTTGAGCAAGCAGCTTTACCAGATTCTGCGCCAGCAGATTCTCGACGGCAGTCTGGGCGGGGGAATTCGGCTGCCGGCCAGTCGGGATCTAGCCCGATCATTGGGGATATCCCGCAACAGCGTGATGCGTGCCTACGAGCAGCTGTACGCCGAAGGCTTCGTCGAGGGGCGGATCGGCGATGGCACTTATGTCGTACAGCTTTCCGGCGCTGGTGCCAGGCTTCGGCCTGCTGCTAGCGAAAAACTATCCACCAAGTTACCCACAGCTTTGCACACAGGGTTATGCACAGCTTTGTCCACAGATACGGCCGAAATCCCCTTGAAGTCGTCCGTTGGAGTTATCCACAGCCCGACGCTGAAATTGCTCGAGAAGCATCATTTACAAGCGCCACCGAGTGACGCCCCCAAGGCCTTCCGGGTAGGCGTTCCGGCATTCGATCTTTTTCCATTCGCCTTATGGGGCAAGCTGTATGCGGCTTTTTGGCGCAAGCCCGATCTCGGTCAGCTGGGTTATGGCGCTGCGGCGGGAGAATGGCGCTTGCGAGAGCTGATCGCGGTTTATCTTCGTTCAGCGCGGGGTCTGCACTGTACGGCTGAGCAAATTGTGATCACCAATGGTGCGCAGCATGCAATCAGCCTTTGTGCACAGTTGCTGTTGACGCCGGGCCAGGGCGTTGCGCTCGAGAATCCAGGCTATCGCGCTGCCGGGCATGCGTTCGCAATGGCGGGCGGCCGGTTGCAGGGGATCGCGGTGGACAGCGAGGGCATGCGCTGTGTCGATCTGGAGCAGGCCGATTGCCAACTGGCGTATGTCACACCTTCGCATCAGTACCCGACCGGGGCGGTGATGAGCCTGGCGCGGCGCCTGGAATTGCTGGCCTGGGCGCGGAAACATCAAGGCTGGATCATCGAAGACGATTACGACGGCGAGTACCGCTACAGCGGCTCGCCGCTGGCACCTCTGGCCGCGCTCGATCAGGACGGTCGCGTGGTTTACATCGGCACGTTCGGCAAGATCGCCTTTCCTGGCGCCTCGGCTATATGGTGTTGCCGAACGCGTTGGTGCAGCCGTTCAGCCAGCGTAAGGCGGTCGACATCCGCCACACGGAAATCGGTGTGCAGGCGGTTATGGCGCAGTTTATCGCTCTGGGGCATTTTCAGCGGCATATCCGCCGCATGCGGCGTGCAGCCCAGAGCCGCCGGAATGCGCTGTACGCGGGCTGGCCCGAGGGTATTCCAGGCTGTGCGGTAATGCCCAAAGGCGTCGCGGGGCTGCATGTGGTCGTCAAGGTCGACAGCGTGGCACGTGAGGCCGAGCTGATTGCCAAAGCCAGAAGCGTGGGTGTCGAAATGAACGCGCTGAGTGATTACTGGCTGCCCGATTCCAGCGAGCCTGTGGATAACCGTGCCGGGCTGGTGCTGGGATTTGCCGCCGTGCCGGAGGCAACCATTGCAGATGCGCTGAACAGGCTGCGCGAGGCTTGGTCGGAGTAGTCGGTCGGCACGCGTATAATCGGCTTTTTGGCTACCTGTCTTCGAGAGACCTATGAACACTTCTCTGTCTGCAACACCCGGACGCAAGTTCGGCGCGCCACTGGCTGCGCTGTTTCTGCTGTTGATGGGCGCACAGTTTCTGCTGCTCAGCGTTGGGATTCGCCAAGTGATGCTGTGGATCGTCGGCGCAGCGCTGGGTGTGACGCTGTATCACGCCGCGTTCGGCTTCACCTCGGCGTGGCGAGTGTTCATTCGTGAACGACGCGGCGCGGGCTTGCGGGCGCAAATGGTCATGCTGGCGGTGGCGGTCGTACTGTTTTTCCCGGCACTGGGGGCGGGCACGCTGTTTGGTCAACCGGTGACCGGGCTGGTCGCACCGGTCGGCATTTCGGTGGTCGTCGGCGCGTTCATCTTCGGCATCGGCATGCAACTGGGAGGTGGTTGTGCGTCGGGCACACTGTTCACTGCCGGTGGCGGTAATGCACGGATGCTGGTCACGCTGCTGTTTTTCATCCTCGGCTCGCTGATCGCCACGCACCACGTGGACTGGTGGTTTGCGCTGCCTGCGTTTGCGCCCGTTTCAGTGGTCAAGAGCTTCGGCGTGTTGCCTGCATTGATCGTGAACCTGGCGCTGTTTGCCTTGATTGCGTTGATCACCGTCAAGCTGGAAAAACGTCGTCATGGCCAGCTTGAAGCGCCGGTGAGCTCCGAGCATCGCGGCCTGCGCCGGGTGCTGCGCGGGCCGTGGGTGTTGGTCTGGGGCGCGGTGGCGCTGGCGGTGCTGAACTACGCGACGCTGGCGCTGGCCGGACGGCCGTGGGGCATCACCTCGGCGTTCGCTCTGTGGGGCGCGAAAGCGGCGAGCAGCCTGGGTGTCGACGTCGGCAGCTGGGTGTTCTGGCAGAGCGCCGCGAATGCCAAGGCGCTGGCGGCACCGGTGTGGCAAGACATCACCAGCGTGATGGACATCGGTATCATGCTCGGTGCCTTGTTGGCGGCAGGATTGGCTGGACGTTTCGCGCCGAGTCTGGATATCCCGACGCGTTCGCTGGTGGCTGCGGTCATCGGTGGTCTGCTGTTGGGTTACGGCTCGCGACTGGCTTACGGCTGCAACATCGGCGCGTATTTCAGCGGGATCGCCTCCGGCAGTCTGCACGGCTGGCTGTGGCTGGTCGCGGCGTACATAGGCAACGTGGTCGGCGTCAGGCTGCGTCCGATATTCTTTACCGGCGAGCGCCCGCAAGTGGCGTTGAGCAGCTGCTGAAAGCGTCGAAACCCCCGAGATTAAGCGGTCGTCTGCGAACCATCTGCCGCATTGGCATTCAAAGCCTGTGCAGTAGCGTCCGCATGCGGTTCGCTTATTCATCCGAGGGGTATTCCTTTGCAGCAGACGATCATTTCGAAAATCCGTTTTCTCGGCAAGACCATCGGTTACGTGGGTTGGTCGCTTTTCTGGTTGCTGATCTGGGACGTAATCGTCACCGTCGACTTCATGCTCTTTCTGGATCGCAAGATCAACCTGCCGTCGTTACCGCTGACATTGCTCGGTTCGGCATTGGTCGTGCTGACCAGCTTTCGCAACTCCAGTGCCTACAATCGTTGGTGGGAGGCGCGCACGTTGTGGGGCGCAATGGTCAACAGCTCACGCAGTTTCGCTCGCCAGGTACTGACGCTGGTCGAGGATGACGACGGCATCAACCCGGTCAAAGCTGTTTTGTTGCGTCGCCACGTGGCCTACGTGAAATGCCTGTCTGCGCACTTGAAGGGCACTGAGTGCGGAGAAGAGATTCAGATGCTGATTCCTCGCGAAGAATTCGAGCGTCGTCACGACACCAACAACTTCCCTAACGACCTGCTCAACACGTCGGCGGCGCTGTTGGCCAAGGAATACCAGGCGGGGCGTCTGGACAGCATTCGGCTGGCGCGTCTGGAATCGACCATGGTCGACATCTCCAATTGCCAGGGCGGTATGGAGCGGATTGCCAATACGCCGTTGCCTTATCCGTATGTGGCGTTCCCGAGGCTGTTCATCACGCTGTTCTGTTTGATAGTGCCGATTGGTCTGGTGGAAACCCTTGGCTGGTTCACGCCGCTGGCCTCCACCGTAGTGGGTTTCATGCTGTTGGCGATCGAGAAGATCGGCACCGATTTGCAAAGTCCGTTTCGGGCCAGCGAGCATGTGATTCAGATGAATGCATTGTGCAACAACATCGAGCGCAATCTGGATTCGATGCTCAGGGGCGCACAGGAGGAATGCAAGGCTTCGTAAGGAAAACGAGGCGTGTCGCGTGTGCGGGACGCCTCGGATAGAGCAGGGGAATTACAGTGGCTTAACGCAGCTCGCCACACAGGTCCAGCTCGACCAGCCGCCGGACTTCTTCCGTCGTCAGACCGGCACCCAGCAGCGTGTGCAGTTTGCCAAGTGCCGCCTCGCGGGTCATGCCGCCACCGGAAAGCACGCCTGCACTGCGCAGGCGGCTACCGGCTTCGTACACGTCCAGCTCGACACCGCCTTCATGGCATTGAGTGATCGCGACCACGCAGACACCGCGCGCCCGGGCGTTTTCCAGGCTGGCGATAAAGTGCGGGTCATCACTCGGGCCAGTACCGCTGCCGAGGCACTCCAGCACCAGCCCTTGAATGCCGCTGGCGATCAGACCGTCGAGTTGAGCGGCGCCGATACCCGGAAACAGGGGCAATACAGCGACCTGCGCCAGGCTTTTCGGCTGACGGTAATTCAGCGCATCGGGCAGCGATACCGCCGCGTGACCGCCACGCGAGCGTTGCAGTGGCGCAAACGGTTGACGCCCGAAACTGCGAATTTTTGCGCAGCGGACCGGGGTCATCAGCTGGCCGTGGAAATACAGCTGCACACCCGATACCAGGCCGGAGCCCAGCGCGAGCAGAGCACCGTTGACGTTTTCCCAGGCATCGCTGTCTTGCACGCCCGCGGGCAGCATCGAACCGGTGAACACCACCGGTGCGCTGAAGCCCAGCAACTGGAAGCACATGGCAGCAGCGCTGTAGGCGAGGGTGTCAGTGCCATGCAACACCAGCACGGCGTCGCAGCCATCGACATCCACCGCCTCGATCACCGCCTCGCGCAAGCGCAGCCAGTAAGCGGGGGTCATGTTGGCGCTGTCGATCAGCGGTGACATCTCGCGAAAACGCCACTCGGGCACCACCAGTTCCGGGTGCTCGGCCAGTTGCCCGGTCATTCGCGCCTCGAAACCCGAAGCAGGCGCCAGGCCGTTGGCGCTGGCCTGCATGCCGATGGTGCCGCCGGTGTATAGAACCATGACTCGCTGAGCGGGTTGATGTGCATCATGAGTCATGGCTGTTCTCCGGCGTAATGTCGCGTGGGTTATCGGGCTTCGGTCGCAGTTTTGCCAGCCAGTTCGGCATCGTGTGTCGACTGACGGCTCGGGTTGGCAGGCCAGGCGTTGCGGTCGAGGTCCAGATCAGGGAACTGGCTGGAATCGAACACTGGTGTCTTGATGCCTGCCCGACGCTGCGCATCGTAGTCATTCAGAATGCGCTTGACGACTTTGAACAGCATCGCCAGGGCAATCAGGTTGACGAACGCCAGCATGGTCATGGTGATGTCGGCAAACGCCAGGACGTCTTTCAGGTCGACGACGGCGCCCCACATGATCAGGGCCAGAACCGCGATGCGATAGAGGATGATGGCCTTGAGCTTCTCGCCAAACAGAAACCGCAGGCTGTTTTCGCCCAGGTAGTAGTTGTAGAGAATCGAAGTGAAGACGAACAGTGCCAATGCGACGCTGATGAAGATGCGACCCCAGTCACCGACCACAGCGGCCAGCGAGTTCTGCGCCAGTACGATACCGTTACCGTCGTAACCGATGTCGTAGATACCGGATAGCAGGATCAGCAGCGCGGTGCAGGTGCAGATGACGAAGGTGTCGAGAAACACGCTGAACGCCTGAACCACGCCTTGCGCGACCGGGTGTTCCACGTGTGCCACGGCTGCTACGTTGGGCGCACTGCCCAGGCCGGCCTCGTTGGCGAAAACGCCGCGTTTCACGCCCATCACGATCGCGCTGCCGATCAGACCGCCGAACACCGGATCAAGGCCGAAGGCGCTTCGGACGATGGTCATCAGCATGCCTGGCACGTGGTCGATCTGCAGCACGATGACGTAGATGGTGACCGCGATGTAGATCAGGGTCTTGACCGGCACCAGCAGGTCGGAAATCGCCGCGATGCGCTTGATGCCGCCAACGAACGCCAGACCCAGCAACACCACCAGGCAGATGCCGGTGGTCCGGGTATCGATGTTGAACGCGCTTTTCAGCGAGTCGGTCACCGCGTGGGATTGCAGGCCGTTGAAGGCAAAGCCGAAGGTCACCAGCAGCAGTACGGCCATGACCATACCCAGCCAGCGCTTACCCAGACCGTGTTGGATGTAATACGCCGGACCGCCGCGGAACTGGCCTTCGGAGTCCTTGCGCTTGTAGAGCTGAGCGAGCGAACACTCGATGAAACTGCTGGACATGCCGACCAGAGCAGTAACCCACATCCAGAACACGGCACCCGGACCGCCCAGCGTCACGGCAATGCCGACGCCTGCGATGTTGCCTGCACCGACGCGACCCGCAAGGCTGAGCATCAGGGCCTGAAACGAACTCAGCTGGCCGGCGCTGCTGCGCAGACTGTCGCGGAACACCGAGAACATGTGGAAAAAGTGTCGAAACTGAACGAAACGCGAGCGGATCGTGAAGTAACTACCCAGGCCAACGATAAGTACGATCAGTACCTTACCGGAGAGAAAGTCGTTAATCATTTCCAACATTTTTGTTATTCCTCGCTACTTTTGAGGGGGCGCACTATACCGGTGCAAAGTTTTTACGTCTGTAGTCGCTTTGTTGTGAGGCTGATTCTTCATCCGCGACACTGAATGAATACTTCCTTGGATGGCTCGTCGGAAGTGAGCTGCCGAAGGCTCTGGGTCCAGCATCGGAGCCCTTTACCGCAGGCAAAAAAAAGGGTCTGGAGAATCACTCCCAGACCCTCAAAAAATTGAGGGGTGTCTAGGCCCTCAATCTGGTGAGCAGGTTGCGCAGGTCATTCCGGTCAGGCCTTCAGTGGTGCCAGACGTGGAGCGATCATGTTTTCCGGACGCAGGATGTCGTCGAGCATGGCGTCGTCGAGCAAACCTTCTTCACGGACCAGTTCCAGTACGCCACGGCCGGTTTCCAGCGCGATGCGGGCGATGCGGGTGGAGTTTTCGTAACCGATGTACGGGTTCAGCGCGGTGACCAGACCGATCGAATGCTCGACCAGTTCGCGGCAGCGCTGTTCGTTGGCGGTGATGCCGACGATGCAGTGTTCGCGCAGCATGTCCATGGCGCGTTGCAGCAGGCGGATGGAATCGAAAATCTTGTAGGCGATCAGCGGCTCCATCACGTTGAGCTGCAACTGTCCGCCTTCGGCCGCCATGGTCAGCGACAGGTCGTTGCCGATGATTTCAAAGGCCACCTGATTGACCGCTTCCGGGATGACCGGGTTGACCTTGCCGGGCATGATCGAGCTGCCGGGCTGGCGCGCTGGCAGGTTGATTTCGTTGATGCCGGTGCGCGGGCCGCTGGACAGCAGGCGCAGATCGTTGCAGATCTTCGACAGCTTGACCGCGGTACGCTTGAGCATGCCCGAGAACAGTACGAAGGCGCCCATGTCTGACGTCGCTTCAATCAGGTCGGCGGCCGGAACCAGCGGCTGGCCGCTGATCAGCGCCAGACGGTCGACGGCCAGTTTCTGATAGCCAGGGTCGGCGTTGATACCGGTACCGATGGCCGTGCCGCCCAGGTTGACTTCGGTCAACAGCTCGGGTGCCAGGCTGCGCAGACGGTTGAGGTCTTCGGTCAGCGTGGTGGCGAAGGCACGGAATTCCTGACCCAGGGTCATCGGCACCGCGTCCTGCAGCTGGGTACGGCCCATTTTCAGCACGTGATTGAATTCTTCGCCCTTGGCCGCGAACGCCTGGATCAGGCTGGACAGACTGGCGAGCAGGGCGTCATGGCCCAGCAACAGACCCAGACGGATCGCCGTCGGGTAGGCGTCGTTGGTCGACTGCGCCATGTTTACGTCGTTGTTCGGGTGCAGGTGCTTGTAATCGCCTTTTTCGAAGCCCATGGCTTCCAGTGCGATATTGGCGATGACTTCGTTGGCGTTCATGTTGGTCGACGTACCCGCGCCGCCCTGAATCATGTCGACCACGAACTGATCATGGAAATCGCCACGAATCAGTCGGGCACAGGCCTCGCTGATCGCCGCATGCTTGGCCTCGTTGAGGTGTCCGAGTTGGTGGTTTGCATCAGCTGCCGCCTGCTTGACCATGGCCAGCGCCACAACCAGTTTCGGGTAGTGCGAAAGCGGCACGCCGGAAAGGTGAAAATTGTTCACCGCGCGCAGGGTCTGAATGCCGTAATAAGCGTTGGCAGGTACTTCGAGAACACCAAGCAGGTCTTTTTCGATGCGTGATGATGCAGGCGAGGACATGATAAAAAAGGTCTCAAAAGAGGCACGGACAATGCCGGAACGCCACGAATAGTGGGCTTGCCAGATAAAATTGACCAATGCTGTTAAACGCTGGCCTATGCAATAACGGCATAATGAGGGTGTGACCCGGATCAGTTTCGGCGCGTAAACAGGGCAAATTGTCGCACCCTGCCTGCGCATGTCTGCCGATCAGCAGGGTCTGATCATGTATCGGCGCTGCGTTGCCGGTCGTCCCAGTGGGACCGTTTGAAACCGATGCCTTGCGAGGCCGCCATCCATTGTCCGGGAGGACCTGATGAATCTGGAAAGCAAATGGCTGGAGGATTTCAGCGCCCTGGCTGCCACTCGCAGCTTTTCCCAGGCGGCCGAGCGCCGTTTCGTGACCCAGCCGGCGTTCAGTCGGCGTATCCGCAGCCTGGAGGCCGCGTTGGGGCTGACCCTGGTCAACCGTTCACGCACGCCCGTCGAATTGACGGCTGCCGGGCAGTTGTTTCTGGTAACGGCGCGCACGGTGGTCGAACAACTGGGCGAGGTGGTGCGGCACCTGCATCACCTGGAAGGCGGGCAGGGCGAGGTCATGCAGGTTGCCGCTGCGCATTCGCTGGCGCTTGGCTTCTTTCCGCGCTGGATCGCTCAACTTCGTAACGAAGGCCTGAACATCGCGACTCGTCTGGTCGCCACCAACGTCGGTGACGCGGTGCACGCCTTGCGTGAAGGCGGCTGCGATTTGATGCTGGCGTTCTACGACCCTGATGCGGCGTTGCAGATGGATGCTGAAATCTTCCCCTCGCTGCACCTGGGGCATACCGAGATGCTGCCGGTCTGCGCCGCCGATGCCGAGGGTCAGCCGTTGTTCGACATGGAAGGCGAGGCCAGTGTGCCGTTGCTTGCCTACAGTGCGGGTGCGTTTCTCGGGCGTTCAGTGAATTTGCTGCTGCGTCAGCGCAACCTGCGCTTCACAACGGTTTACGAGACGGCGATGGCCGACAGCCTGAAGAGTATGGCGCTTGAAGGCCTGGGCATCGCCTGGGTGCCGCAGTTGAGTGTGCGCGCCGAACTGGCGCGCGGTGAATTGGTGGTGTGTGGCGGGCCGCAATGGCACGTTCCGCTGGAGATTCGTCTGTACCGCTGCGCGCTGGTGCGCAAGGCCAATGTGCGTCTGCTGTGGCGTAAGCTTGAAAGCGCTGCGCCACCAGAGTCATTGTAAGGCGGGCCGCTCGTGGCAAGCGGCCCGCGCTTCATTCAGGGGTACTCACTCAGGTTTGCGACGATTTTTTGCTTGTTTTTGTCGCTGTAGACGTAGCAGTTGGCACGTACGGATTGGCGGGTCGCTACCAGATTGGTTTCGCACCACCAGCCACCTTTGTAAATGACCTCTGCGAGTTCGTGAGTACCGCCGAGCATATGGCCAAGCTCATGTGCAGGTGCGGTAAACGTTTCCAGTGATGCGATGCCCGTATGCCCATTCGGGGTAGCAAAGCCAAGCGTGCTGGCGTTCAGCTTGTTTTGGGTCAACAACAGATACTTGTTGGTGCCATTGTGCGGCAGGTTTTGATCGATCAAATACTGATTGATTTCGCTCCTCCACGCTGCGTAAGTCTGGTCAGTGTTTTCGTTCTTGTACTGAAAGTCCGTCACGTCAGGAACGTTGCGAACGAACTGTAAGTGAACGCGACGATCCGTGAAGCTTTCCAGGTCCTTGATGAGCCAGGCAAAGTAGTCCTCGGCGAGGCGCTCGTCGCTGGTTTCCTTTACGTCGTCATGAATAAGCAGAAAGAAAAACAGCGGGCGCTTCGAGGTGTCATCCGCCAGTGCGGCCTGACACAGCGTGAAGGTAGCGATTAACAGCAGAGATCTTGCGATTGTCTTGAACATGTTTTTACTCGTCCGTGAGTAGCAAATGGGATTCATGACCCAAAGCAGGTCATGGCCATAATTAATAGCAATCGCGGCGTCGGGTAAATCAGCATTGTCAGCGGTCGATGTAGTCCTCACCTGTACAAAGGTGCAGGACAGGTGCAGGCATTTCATGAGGTCGCAGGTGCCGGTAGCTGTGGTCCGTAAAACGTGAGCCGGGGTGTGCGCGCCGAACCGACGCGCAGCGAGGCGATTTCTCAGTGAACGGCAGGTGTGCCGTCGACGTAGTTACGAATCAGCGCCTTGTTGGCTTCGCTGAAGTAATAGCAGGGAATGATCGAGGTCGTGAAGTCTCCCCACATCGTCGTCTGGCACGGGAAACCGGTTGCGGCTTCATGCGTGGCGCCAAGCAGGTGGCCAACCTCGTGTGCCACGGTGTTGTAGTTCTTCAGCGATGCAATGGCGACGTTGTAGTTTGGTGCCGAGACCCCATGTGTCAACGGGCTGATTTTATTGGATGTCAGGAACACGTACTTATGCCGCACTGACGGGAGCGGCAGGTTTTTCGCGTCTGCATATTGCTCGCTTATGAAAGACAGGTTGGTCAGCAGATCGGCCTTTTCCAGACCGCGATAGTCGAAGTCCGTGATCCCGGGTTCGTTGGCGATGGGGATCACGGTGACTCTACGGCCGGTGATTTCAGTCAACTGTTCGATCAGCGGGCTCAGGTAACTCTCGCTCAGATCGGCACGTTCCTGCTGTGTGAGCTGATCATGCATAACCAGGAACAGCCCCAGATTGGGTCCGCTTGCAGTTGCAAATGGCAGGTAAAAAAAGACGGCCAGAGACAGCCATGTTTTCAATGTGGTTTTCATTAGGGAGACGCTGATTTATTCTAAAACCCAGCTGTTGCCCCCAGATAAATCAAGGCCTCCAGAGCCTTGCAGGGACGAAAAATCGAATAAATCAGCGGCTCCTTAGTACGTTTTTCATAGAGACGTTCTCATCCTTGAGAGTCAGATTCAGGTGGCGACTTGACTGTCGCGGTACCAGTCAAGCAGATACCGATCAGCGATAACAGGCGCACCTTGCGCTACGAGCAGTAGGTTCAGTGCCTTCGTGGTGTAGGGCGTAAGGGTTGAGTGTCAGGAATCCGGCCGCTGACGGAAGGTGATCGCAGGTGCTTTAAACGCACAACTTTGCGCTATACTGCGCGGCCTTTGGCCGGTTGAATCGGTCATTATTCGTACAACAAGCCACGCCGGTTCCCTGCGTGGCTTGTTGTTTTAAGACGCGCCTGCGGGCGCCCGATGAGAGGCACGACGATGAGCGCACTGGTTGGCGTGATCATGGGCTCCAAGTCCGATTGGTCCACCCTTAGCCACACCGCCGATATGCTGGAAAAGCTCGGCATCCCTTATGAAGTCAAAGTGGTGTCAGCCCACCGCACGCCGGACCTGCTGTTCCAGTACGCCGACGAAGCCGAAGGCCGTGGCATTGAGGTGATCATCGCCGGTGCCGGCGGTGCCGCGCACTTGCCAGGCATGTGCGCCGCCAAGACTCACCTGCCGGTGCTGGGCGTCCCGGTGCAGTCTTCGATGCTCTCGGGCGTCGACTCGCTGCTGTCGATCGTGCAGATGCCGGCCGGTATTCCGGTCGCGACGCTGGCCATCGGTAAGGCCGGTGCGATCAACGCTGCGCTGCTGTCGGCAAGCATCCTCGGCGCCAAGCACCCGCAATTCCATGCAGCGCTGAAGAAATTCCGCACTGAACAGACAGACAGCGTCCTGGACAATCCAGACCCACGTCACGCCTGAGGTTTTTCCATGAAGATCGGTGTAATCGGTGGCGGCCAGCTTGGTCGCATGTTGGCATTGGCAGGTACGCCGCTGGGCATGAACTTCGCCTTTCTCGATCCCGCGCCGGATGCTTGCGCAGCTGCATTGGGTGAGCATCTGCGTGCCGATTACGGCGATCTCGATCATTTGCGTCAGCTGGCGGACGAAGTCGATCTGGTGACGTTCGAGTTCGAAAGCGTCCCGGCTGAAACCGTCGCGTTTCTGTCGCAGTTCGTGCCTGTCTACCCGAGTGCCGAAGCGCTGCGCATCGCGCGTGATCGCTGGTTCGAGAAGAGCATCTTCAAGGACCTGGGCATTCCGACCCCGGCGTTCGCCGATATCCAGTCGCAAGCCGACCTGGATGCCGCCGTGGCCAGCATCGGTCTGCCTGCTGTCCTGAAAACCCGCACCCTGGGTTATGACGGCAAGGGCCAGAAGGTCTTGCGTTCGGCAGCTGACGTGGTCGGTACTTTCGCCGAGCTGGGCAGCGTGCCGTGCCTGCTGGAAGGCTTCGTGCCGTTCACCGGGGAAGTGTCCCTGATTGCTGTGCGTGCGCGTGACGGTGAAACCCGTTTTTACCCGCTGGTGCACAACACGCATGACAGCGGCATTCTGCGTCTGTCGATTGCCAGCACCGATCACCCGTTGCAAGCACTGGCTGAAGATTATGCCGGGCGTGTCCTGCAGCAGCTGGATTACGTGGGTGTGTTGGCCTTCGAGTTCTTCGAGGTCGACGGTGGCCTGAAAGCCAACGAAATTGCGCCACGTGTGCACAACTCCGGTCACTGGACCACGGAAGGCGCGGAGTGCAGTCAGTTCGAAAACCACCTGCGGGCGGTTGCAGGCTTGCCGTTGGGCTCGACGGCCAAGGTGGGCGAAAGCGCGATGCTGAATTTCATTGGTGAAGTACCGGCCGTGGACAAGGTCATGGCTGTCGAGGACTGTCACCTGCACCACTACGGCAAAGCGTTCAAGGCGGGCCGCAAAGTAGGCCACGCCACGGTTCGCAGCGCCGACCGCGCCACGCTGGATCGTCAGGTGAAGTTGGTCGAAGCGCTGATCAAGCCATAACGCTCGCGTCAATGCTCTGCGTCATACACAAGTCTCAGGTGTAGGCGCGGGCAACGCCTCGTTTGTCCGCGATCTGTGTGTTTTGTGGGAGCGGACTTGTCCGCGAAGGCTATGGTGGGAGCGATAAGTTTTTTGCGGATGTACCACCCTCTTCGCGGACAAGTCCGCTCCCACACAAGCGAAGCGTCGCCCGGTCTGCTTCTTCGCCCTCTGGGCAGAAGCCCGCTTTGTGGGCATCTCGGGACCTATGCATAACGCTGAGCGCAGATGCATGCGGAACGAGCGTTTTAACTGCCGTGGCACTCTTTTGCGTTCAGCTTCATACAGGATCAGCCCCGCCCTTTATGAAGAATTCTCCACCTCGACTCAAACTCGCCATTTTGCCGGAACCATTCCCTGTTGCTGTTCTCAGATAGCAGTAAGCCGGAGCTGCTATTGGCTCAGGCATGTTCACTTAATACAGAGGGAAATGGCATGGGTATCATTGGAACCATCTTTATCGGCCTGATCGTTGGTCTGTTGGCTCGCTTCCTGAAGCCGGGCGACGACAGCATGGGCTGGATCATGACCATCGTGCTGGGTATCGCCGGTTCGCTTGCGGCCACCTATGGCGGTCAGGCTCTGGGTATCTATCAGGCAGGCGAAGGTGCTGGTTTCCTCGGCGCGCTGGTAGGTGCAGTTATCTTGCTGGTCATCTACGGCATGATCAAAAAGAAATAACGCTTATGCGTCGGCCCTCTGTTTTACAGTGCGCAGAGGGCTAGAATGCGCGGCAACTTTTCTACTCTTTGCCGAGCTCTATCATGCGTCGCTTCCTGTTCATGACTCTTCTGCTGGTGTCCGGGCTTGCACACGCCCAGTTACCGGAAACCGACTGGCTTGAGCTGATGCCCAAGTCCGATCAAAAAGCCCTCGAAGCCATGCCCGAGATTGATCACAACTCTCCGGAAGCCATGGGTACGTTCGACAGCAAGGGTGGATTGAAGCAGAGCAAGGGTCTGCCCGCGGTCATGTACTCGACCAAGACCGTACCCGCGATGAATGGCAAGACCATTCGCCTCGGCGGCTATCCCGTTCCCCTCGAAACCGACGCCAAAGGGCACAGCACTCTGTTCTTCCTCGTGCCTTATCCCGGCGCCTGCATCCACGTTCCGCCACCGCCGCCCAATCAACTGGTATTGGTGCGCTACCCCAAAGGGCTGAAACTGGATGATATCTACACACCGCTCTGGGTCGAAGGCACCCTGAAGATCGAGAAGGTCAACAACGACTTGGCTGACGCGGCGTATGCGATGGATGCGTCAAAGGTCCGCGTGGTGGTTGAGTCGGACCTTTGATGGCACGAATTTGATCAATAGCTGATCAGAGCGCCTCACTCCAGACACTTACGCCCAGCACATGCATCTGGTCCGGTGCCAGTGTCACCACGTCGTCCAGCACATTGGCGGTTTCGACGCAGACCATGCGCTGCCAGCCGTCGGCTGCCATGTCGGTGAATTTGCCGGTTTTTTCGATCCACGGGTTCCACAGGATGGCCGATTCAGAGCCGGTGCTGCGGATGTGGATGCGGCGTTGCCATTCGGGGTCAACGATGCTGAGCACGCCGGGTGTGTCTTCGTAGATGCGGTCGGTTTCGCCGGTGAAGGTCAGGTCGCCTGCCTGTTTGCGCTCCTCCCAGTTTTCCAGGGTGTCGATGTAGGTCAGGCCGTCGAGCCCTTCGACGTTGATCTGGCGCACGTCGCTGACGGCGAAGTAGGTGTGCAGCGCCTGGCTGAAGGTGACTGGCTCGGCACCGCAGTTGTAGCTGACCAGACTTACATTCAGTGCATGGTCGAGGCGAATGCTCAGCTTCAGGGCGACAGTGTGTGGCCAGCCGGGCAAATGGCCTTCGGCTTGAGGCAGGACGAATTCCACCAGCAGCGCATCGCCATCTTCACCGATACCGAGCAGTTCCCAATCCAGCGCCCGGACTTCGCCGTGTGCCTTGGCCGGTTCGCTGCTCTGGCGCATGGCCTGCACGCTTTCAGGGTTGCGCTCCAGGTTGCCGAACCATGGCCAGCAAATGGGGATGCCAGCGCGGATCGGTTTGCCTTTCTTGAACACGGCTTCTTCGTTCAGCCAGATCAGCGGCGGCTGCCCGGCCAGTTGATAGCTGAGGATATGCGCGCCTTGCTGGGCGACCAGCAACTCGGCCTCGCCGTGGCGGATACGCCAGCAATTCAGCTCGTCGTACTGGACGGATTCAACGACAGGTTCAACCGGGGATGTTGGCATGCAAAGTTCTCACTCAAGGACCGTGATGAAAATAGACCGCTTCACGCCCGGTGAGTTTACCCGTACCGCCCATCCGTGGCAGAGCGACAATTTACCGTCGTGCAGGAACCGAGCGCGTTCGGCCGCTGGAATCGATGGCCACGAACACGAACGCGGCTTCGGTGACCTTGCGCCATTCGCTGGTAACCGGGTCATCGCTCCACACTTCGACCATCATCTTGATCGAGGTGCGTCCGACTTCGAGGGTGCGGGTATAAAAGGAAAGTTGCTCGCCGACCGCCACGGGCACCAGAAATGCCATGCGATCAATCGCAACGGTTGCCACACGACCGCCCGCCACTTTGCTGGCCATCGCTGTACCGGCCAGGTCCATCTGGGACACCAGCCAGCCGCCAAAGATATCGCCGAAGCCATTGGTTTCGCGGGGAAGGGCGGTGATTTGCAGTGCAAGGTCGCCTTGCGGAGTTGGATCTTCTTGTTCGAGCTCGATCATGCCTAGGGTGCCTCTGACCCATGACTCTCATTATTGTGTGTTGCGGTTAACAGGTGCCATTCAAAACCATGAGCATGAACATTGTGGGTTCAACTCGGAAAAGGGCCCAGGGGAAACTCTGCGAAACCCGCTGATTCAGCCGTTTTCGCGCAGCTTCCCATTGCTGCTGACGACCCGGGAGTATATCGGGCGTTGACGCATAGAACGACCGTCGGGTTTTCATTTCGCGTCAGGGCGGTTCTTGCCATGTGTTTTTTGAAACAATTTGCTATCTTGCTGAACCCCTACAGGTAACAAGACTGCCTGTACACGCAATTTTGGTGCCTATCTGCACAATTGCCCCGGACATTCGCTTCTGCACGCCACCCCGCAGCAGCCAGCGTTGCTGTCGCTCGCCCTTATCGAAGAACAAGCAAAGAGAAGCCTTGTCATGTCATCTGTTCCCTCTAGTTCCACGCAGCCAGCGCGGCCTCTGACCCGCAGCGATTACAAAACCCTGTCGTTGTCTGCTTTGGGTGGCGCACTCGAGTTTTACGACTTCATCATTTTCGTGTTTTTCGCGGCCGTGGTCGGCAAGCTGTTTTTCCCGGTGGACATGCCTGACTGGCTGCGCATGATGCAGACCTTCGGCATTTTTGCCGCCGGTTATCTGGCGAGGCCGCTGGGCGGCATTATCATGGCGCATTTCGGCGATCTGCTGGGGCGCAAGAAAATGTTCACCCTGAGCATTTTCATGATGGCCGTACCGACCCTGATTATGGGTTTGTTACCGACTTACGCGCAGATCGGCCTGTGGGCTCCCATCTTGCTGCTGTTGATGCGGGTCATTCAGGGCGCAGCCATTGGTGGTGAAGTGCCGGGTGCCTGGGTGTTCGTGTCCGAGCACGTACCGGCCCGTCGAGTCGGTTACGCCTGTGGCACGCTGACGGCCGGTCTGACCGCGGGCATTTTGCTGGGCTCGCTGGTCGCCACGGCGATCAACAGCCTCTACACCCCTGTCGAAGTGTCGGACTACGCGTGGCGGATTCCCTTCCTGCTGGGTGGTGTGTTCGGTCTGATGTCGGTGTATCTGCGCCGCCTGCTGCACGAGACCCCGGTCTTCGCCGAATTGCAGCTGCGCAAGGCGCTGGCCGAAGAAGTCCCGCTCAAAGCGGTGTTGCGTGATCATCGCGGTGCCGTTGCGCTGTCGATGCTGATGACCTGGTTGTTGTCGGCGGGCATTATCGTCGTGATCCTGATGACACCGACCATTCTGCAGACCATTTACGGTTTCCCGGCAGCCACCGCGCTGAAAGCCAACAGCCTGGCGATTGTTTTCCTGAGCATCGGCTGCATCGCGGCCGGTGCGCTGGCGGATCGCTTCGGTGCAGGCTGGGTGTTCTTGCTCGGCAGCACTGGCCTGTTGCTCAGCTCCTGGACGTTCTATCACATCCTCGGCAGCAACCCCGATGTGCTGTTCCCGTTGTACGCATTGACGTGCCTGTTCGTCGGCACCATCGGCGCGGTTCCTTATGTGATGGTCAAGGCCTTCCCGCCGGTCGTGCGCTTTTCCGGGCTGTCGTTTTCCTACAACCTGGCTTACGCCATTTTCGGCGGCCTGACGCCAATGGTCGTGACCTTCATGCTCAAGAGCAGCCCGATGGGACCTGCCTGGTATGTCGCGATCCTGTGCGTGCTGGGCATGGCAATCGGTGTGTTCCTGTTGGCAAAAAAGCGTTGATCGACAGGGTCTGAAAAGCGCTTCACGGATCGACACAGTAAAGGGCTGTCCCCCGCGTTCTGGGGGGATGGCCTTTTCATCTTATTGTCATAATCAATTCATAGAGTGGTCACAAGCCCGACCGAGAAGGCTGTGAATACCTATATGCCCTGCCGGGAGCGCAAGGAATGACACTCAAGCGTTTGATGACTGCACTGACGTTCGTTGCCGCCGGCGTTGCGACAGCTACGACGTTCGCTGCCGTCGACCCCGCCATCAAGTCCTATACCAGGACCGCCGGTGTGTCGGGCAATCTCTCCAGTGTCGGTTCCGATACCCTGGCCAATCTCATGACCTTGTGGGCCGAGGCTTACAAAAAGCAATACCCGAGCGTGAATATTCAGATTCAGGCGGCCGGCTCGTCTACCGCACCGCCCGCACTGACCGAAGGCACCGCCAATCTCGGGCCCATGAGCCGCAAAATGAAAGACGGCGAGCTGTCAGCCTTCGAGCAGAAGCACGGCTACAAACCGACTGCCATTCCGGTGGCTGTCGACGCGCTGGCGGTCTTCGTCCACAAGGACAACCCCATCAAAGGCCTGACCCTGCAACAAGTCGACGCGATCTTTTCCGCGACCCGACTGTGCGGCGCCAGGGCGGATGCGAAAACCTGGGGTGATGTCGGCGTAACCGGCGATCTGGCGGGCAAGCCGATTCAGCTGTTTGGCCGTAACTCGGTATCGGGCACTTATGGTTATTTCAAGGAAGAAGCCCTGTGCAAGGGCGACTTCAAAGCCAACGTCAACGAACAGCCTGGCTCGGCGTCGGTGGTCAGCGCCATCAGTAATTCGCTCAACGGCATCGGCTACTCGGGCATCGGTTACAAGACGTCCAACGTCAGAGCCGTGCCCTTGGCAAAGAAAGAGGGCGGCGAGTTTGTCGAAGACAGCGAAGTCAACACCCTGAACGGCACCTACCCGCTGTCGCGTTACCTCTATGTGTACGTAAACAAGGCACCCAATCAACCATTGGCGCCACTGGAAGCGGAATTCGTCAAGCTGGTGCTGTCGAGGCAGGGCCAGGAAGTCGTCATGAAAGACGGTTACATCCCGCTGCCCGCCCGTGTGGTGGAAAAAACCCTGACCGACCTTGGTTTGCAGAACGCCAGCGGTGTAGCGGCCAGGTAGATCGGCGAGGCTCAATGGACTGGCCTTCAAACAGTTTGCACAGTCCGCCGCCGGTTTTCACGGGCAGCGGGCTTTCGTGCGTCATCTTGCTGTAATTTTTTTGTCATACAAGGCGGTTACGGTGTTTGCGCATGAATGAGTGGGTCAAACCTTCGATGAATCAGAGTTCGCCTCCAGAGCGTATCGACTTCAATACGCCTGCGATGGCGCGCAAGCGTCGTGTTCGTGCGTTCAAGGATCGGCTGACTCATTGGTACGTCGCGATTGGCGGCCTTGCCGTGCTGGCCGCCATCACACTGATCTTCTTCTACCTCGCCTACGTGGTCGCGCCGCTGTTCAAAGGCGCTAGCATGACCTCCGAGCCCGCGCTGAATGCTGCGTGGATGCAGGAGGCTGGCAAGCCGCTGATGATCACCATTGAAGAGCAGAACCTGATCGGGATGCGTATTTCCGACAAGGGTGAAGTGATTTTCTTCAATATCAAGGACGGCGCAGAGCTGCAGCGCATCGCCTTGCCACTGCCGCCAGGCGTGTCGGTGGCCTCCATCGGCAAAGACCAGCCGGGAGCGCCCCTGATCGCGTTAGGGCTGTCCAACGGCCAAGTGCTGGTGTTCAGGCATTCGTACCTGACGACTTACCCGAATGATCAGAAAACCATCACGCCGAGTGTCGCCTGGCCGTACGGCGAAACGCCGCTGGTGCTGGATGAGGACGGGCGGGCGGTTGAGCATGTGACGGTCAGCTCGGACGGCGAAAGCCTGAAGCTGGCGGGCTCTACCGGCACCCAGTTGCATGTCGTATCGATTGAACAGAAAGAAAACCCGATGACCGGTGAGATGACGCGCGAGCAAACGCGCATCGAGCTGCCGCAGACGTCCGCTGCCGTCAAGGCGATCTATATCGATCCGCGCCAGCAATGGCTGTATGTGATCAATGGCCGGGCGCAGGCCGATGTTTTCAGTTTGCGGGATCACGCCCTCAATGGCCGCTATAAACTGCTGGAAGACGGTAACGCCGAAATCACCGCCAGCGCCCAGCTGGTGGGCGGCATCTCGCTGATTATCGGTAACTCCAAAGGTGGCATGACCCAGTGGTTCATGGCCCGTGACACCGACGGCGAGCAGCGCTTCATGCGCATTCGCGATTTCAGGCTGGGCAGTGCGCCGATCGATCAGATCAAGGCCGAACAGCGTCGCAAGGGTTTCATCGCGCTGGACACCTCGGGCCGGCTGGGCGTGTTTCACAGCACTGCGCACCGTACCTTGCTGGTCGAAAAAGTTGCCGGGGGCCCTGGCATTCTGGCGTTGTCACCGCGCGCCAGTCAGCTTCTGATTGAAAGTGGCGGCAAGCTGCTGCCATTGGCTCTGGATAACCCGCACCCGGAAGTTTCCTGGAGTTCGCTGTGGGGCAAGGTCTGGTACGAGAACTACGACGAACCCAAGTACGTCTGGCAGTCCACGGCATCCAACTCCGATTTCGAGCCCAAGCTGAGTCTCGCGCCGTTGACCTACGGCACCTTGAAGGCGGCGTTCTACGCGATGCTGCTGGCCGCGCCGCTGGCTGTGGCGGCGGCGATCTATACCGCCTACTTCATGGCGCCGGGCATGCGTCGCAAGGTCAAGCCGGTGATCGAATTGATGGAAGCGATGCCGACGGTGATTCTCGGCTTTTTTGCCGGACTGTTTCTGGCGCCGTACCTGGAAGCTCATCTACCCGGTGTGTTCAGCCTGTTGCTGCTTACGCCGATCGGTATTCTGCTGACCGGCTTTTGCTGGACCCGCCTGCCTGATTCGATTCGCCTGCGCGTGCCGGACGGCTGGGAAGGTGCGATTCTGATTCCTGTCGTGTTGTTAGTGGGCTGGTTCTCGCTGAGCGTGAGTCCGCATCTGGAAAGCTGGTTCTTCGGCGGCAACATGAGCATGTGGATTCGTGAAGAACTGGGCATCACCTACGACCAACGCAACGCGCTGGTGGTCGGTATTGCGATGGGCTTTGCGGTGATCCCGAACATTTATTCGATTGCCGAAGATGCCGTATTCAGTGTGCCACGCAGCCTGACGCTGGGTTCGCTGGCGCTGGGCGCGACACCGTGGCAGACCCTGACACGCGTGGTAATCCTGACCGCCAGCCCGGGCATTTTCTCGGCATTGATGATCGGCATGGGCCGGGCGGTGGGCGAAACCATGATTGTGCTGATGGCCACCGGCAACACGCCGATCATGGACATGAACCTGTTCGAAGGCATGCGAACGTTGGCGGCCAACGTCGCGGTGGAGATGCCGGAGTCGGAAGTGGGCGGCAGTCACTATCGGGTACTGTTCCTGGCGGCCCTGGTGCTGCTGATGTTCACCTTTGTGATGAACACCTTCGCAGAACTGATTCGTCAGCGTCTGCGCAAACAATACTCGTCGCTTTAAGGAAGCTGGAAGGTCGTGAAACGGAGCTCATTCAAAAGCTGGTTCAAAAGCGGCGCGCCTGGCGTCTGGATGAGTGCGGGTGCGGTATCCATTGCGGTGATCATGACCATCGGGCTGCTGGCGGTCATCGCCGTGCGCGGGCTTGGGCACTTCTGGCCTGCCGATCTGGTGGTCGCGCAGTACGCGGTGCCCAATCAGCCTGCGCATGTTCTGATCGGCGAACGGGTCGAGCAAGAACAGGTGCCCCGTGCGCGCCTGAAAAGCTCGGGGCTGCCGGTGCCCGATCAAGGCCCGGAATTCATGACCCGCGAGCTGTACAAGGTTGGTAATCGCGAGCTCAACCCCAGCGACTTCACCTGGGTGATAGGCGAGTGGATGACCGGGGAGAGCCGTCCAGCCGAGCTGATGACGCTGGAGCGTCGCGAATGGGGCAACTTTTACGGTTATCTGGTCAATGTGAAAGAGAACGGCAGGGTCGTGGCCGAAGGTGAAGCCGCCTGGCCAACCCTGCAAGAACGCATCAAACGCGTCGAAAAGCTGGCTGATGACCTTTACAGCCTGGAAAAGAAAGACATCGGCGCCATCAATCACGGTATCGAACGGCTGCGTCTGCAAGCCCGCAAGCTGGAACTGGCCGGCAGCCTCGATGCCGCTGCGCAAGCCGACATGGCGGCAGAGCGTGCCGAGCTGGACGCGCGTTACAACGCCATAGAAGAGCGTCTTGACGGGCTGCATCAGGCCTTTGACCGCGACAGCCTGACGGCGCGCGATGCTGATGGCAAAGAGATCGAAATCAGTCTGGGCAAGGTGGTGCATGCTTATCAGCCCAATGCGATGAGCACCTTGACCAAGCTGGGTTTCTACTTTCAGAAGCTGTGGGAATTCCTCAGCGACGATCCACGCGAAGCGAACACCGAAGGCGGCATCTTCCCGGCGATTTTCGGCACGGTTATGATGACCCTGATCATGGCCGTGATCGTGACGCCGTTTGGCGTGCTGGCAGCGGTGTACCTGCGTGAGTATGCCCGACAGGGCCCGGTCACCCGGCTGATCCGCATTGCCGTGAACAACCTGGCCGGTGTGCCCGCCATTGTGTACGGGGTGTTTGGCCTCGGGTTCTTCGTCTATGTGCTGGGCGGCTCGGTGGATCGGCTGTTCTTCCCTGAAGCGCTGCCAGCGCCGACTTTCGGTACGCCCGGCCTGCTCTGGGCGTCGCTGACCTTGGCGCTGCTCGCCGTTCCGGTCGTCATCGTCGCGACGGAAGAAGGGCTGGCGCGGATTCCGCTGACCCTGCGCGAAGGTTCGCTGGCGCTGGGCGCCACCAAGGCCGAGACGTTGTGGAAGATTGTGCTGCCGATGGCCAGCCCGGCGATGATGACCGGGCTGATTCTGGCCGTGGCCCGTGCCGCCGGTGAGGTTGCGCCGCTGATGCTGGTCGGCGTGGTCAAACTTGCGCCGTCGCTGCCGCTGGATGGCAACTATCCTTATCTGCATCTCGATCAAAAGATCATGCACCTGGGTTTCCATATTTATGACGTTGGCTTTCAGAGCCCCAATGTCGAGGCGGCGCGGCCTCTGGTTTACGCCACCGCGTTGCTGCTGGTGCTGGTCATCGCCTTGCTCAATCTGTCGGCGGTCAGCATTCGTAACCACCTGCGGGAAAAGTACAAGGCGTTCGACAATTGATCCCGAATTCGCTTTCAAACAAGCAGGGCAGGTCGATGAAACGAAGGGTTCGTACAGGAGCAGTCCATGCAGCACGATAGCCCGACGCACGGCATGAGCATCTCAGCCCTGCGGCGTCACAAACACGGCCTTGATCTGGCCAACGAGACTGTGGCCATCGAAGTGCCCGGTCTGAATCTGTTTTATGGCGAAAAACAGGCGCTGGTCGACATCGCCCTGAATATCCCGCAGCAGAAGGTGACCTCGTTTATCGGCCCGTCCGGGTGCGGCAAGTCAACGTTGCTGCGCTGCTTCAACCGGATGAACGAGCTGGTAGACGGCTGCCGTATCGATGGCGCGATCAACCTGTACGGTCACAACATCTACAGCAAGGGCGAGGAGGTCGCTGAACTGCGCCGCCGCGTCGGCATGGTGTTCCAGAAGCCGAATCCATTTCCGAAGACGATCTATGAAAACGTGGTCTACGGGCTGCGTATTCAGGGGATCAACAAAAAGCGCGTACTCGACGAAGCTGTCGAGTGGGCTTTGAAGGCCGCTGCGCTCTGGGATGAGGTCAAGGACCGACTGCATGAGTCGGCCCTGGGTTTGTCCGGCGGTCAGCAGCAGCGGCTGGTGATTGCCCGAACCATCGCCGTGGAGCCGGAAGTCCTGCTCCTCGACGAGCCCTGTTCGGCGCTCGACCCGATCTCGACCCTCAAAGTCGAAGAACTGATCTACGAACTGAAATCCAAATACACCATTGTGATCGTTACCCACAACATGCAGCAGGCGGCTCGGGTGTCGGATTACACCGCGTTTATGTACATGGGCAAGCTTGTCGAGTTCGGTGACACAGACACGTTGTTCACCAACCCGGCAAAAAAACAGACTGAAGACTACATCACCGGTCGTTACGGCTAGGACGTGCTTCGTCAGACCTGAACCACCGCTGCGTTTTCGCAATTAAACCGGACGTTCCAAGGACACCCAGCATGATCCACAAAGACAGCCATACGCATCACATATCCCAACAGTTCAACGCTGAACTCGAAGACGTTCGCAGCCATTTGCTTGAAATGGGCGGTCTGGTCGAGAAACAGGTCAACGATTCGGTCACCGCACTGATCGAGGCCGACTCCGGCCTGGCGCAGCGCGTCCGCGAGGTCGACGACCGGATCAACCAGATGGAGCGCAATATCGATGAGGAATGCCTGCGCATTCTGGCGCGTCGTCAGCCTGCGGCGTCCGATCTGCGTCTGATCATCAGCATTTCCAAGTCGGTGATCGACCTGGAGCGCATCGGTGACGAAGCCACCAAGATTGCCCGTCGCGCCATTCAGCTCTGTGAAGAGGGCGAAGCGCCGCGCGGTTACGTCGAAGTGCGCCACATCGGCGACCAGGTGCGCAACATGGTGCGTGATGCGCTGGACTCGTTCGCCCGTTTCGACGCCGAGCTGGCCTTGTCGGTCGCGCAGTACGACAAGATCATCGACCGCGAGTACAAGACCGCCCTGCGTGAGCTGGCGACCTACATGATGGAAGATCCACGCTCAATCTCCCGCGTGCTGAACGTGATCTGGGTGCTGCGCTCGCTGGAGCGCATCGGTGATCATGCCCGCAACATCTCCGAGCTGGTGATCTATCTGGTACGCGGCACAGACGTGCGGCACATGGGTCTCAAGCGTATGAAGGAAGAAGTGCAGGGTATCTCGAGCGAAACCGCTAATGTTCCGCGCGACACTGACGATAAGTAAGATTGCCTGCGATAAAAACGCCCGGCCCGTGCTGGGCGTTTTTCATTGTGCAGCGCAGTATTTTTCGTCGCCTGCGGATTAATTGTCGCGGCGCAGTCAATCAATATGGCTGTTGGCTACTAGTCAACGCTATGCTTGCCGAAACAAAGGGCGTGGCATACCGCAGTTCGCCTACAGGTGAACACGTCCGCAGGAGCGTCGATGAGTAAAGTCAGTGTATTGGTGGTGGATGACGCGACTTTCATTCGCGACTTGGTCAAGAAAGGGCTGCGCATTTACTTTCCCGGGATCCATACCGAGGATGCAGTCAACGGCCGCAAGGCGCAGATCCTGTTGAACAAAGAAGAGTTCGATCTGATTCTGTGCGACTGGGAAATGCCCGAAATGTCCGGCCTTGAGCTGTTGGTATGGTGCCGTGAGCAAGAAAACTATCTGAAGACCGTTCCCTTCATCATGGTGACCAGCCGTGGCGACAAGGAAAACGTCGTACAGGCGATTCAGGCGGGCGTAACCGATTTCGTCGGCAAGCCGTTCACCAATGAGCAGCTGTTGACCAAGGTCAAGAAAGCGCTGGCCAAAGTCGGCAAACTTGATGCGGTCATGTCCACAGCACCGACTCGCATGAATTCGCCGCTCAATGACTCCCTGAGTGCATTGACCGGCGGCAAGGCCGAAGTGGTGCGTTCCGCGTCCTCCGCAGCGCCTGCCAGCATCCCCAAGGCCGCGCCGGCTGCGGTCAAATCAGCACCGCCCACCGGGCGCGGCCAGGGTCAACTGCGCTTGCCCAGTGGCACGCAGTCTTGCGTGATCAAGGCGCTGACCCTCAAGGAAGCGACGCTGGTGGTGCGCCACAGCGAGAACGTGCCGCAGGTGCTTGAAAGTGCGGTGCTGGACCTCGAGCAGGGCGAAAGTAACGAAGTTGCCCGCCTGAACGGCTACCTGCATTCGGTTGCCGCCTTCGAGCAAAAGCCTGACAGCGAGTGGCTGCAGGTGTTGTTCCGTTTCGTCGACCAGGACGCGCAGAAGCTCGATTACCTGTCGCGCCTGATTGCGCGCGGTACGGCGCAGAAGCACTTTATTCCCGGCGCCTGACACCCACGCCCGTCGCTGCCTGTGCTTCCCCGGCGCAGGCGCGATGTGTGCAGCCCAGGGCTCATTTTTTCACCTAACGTAAAAAAGCTGACTACGGCCTGCGGTGACGCCTCCTGCGTCACGCATACGTTTCTGCGTATTTCGCAGCGAAGCGGTTTTCTATTTAGTTTTTCCAGTCGCATGAATCATGCAAATCACTACTGGAAAACATTTCAATGACTTCATCCACCCTTCAATCAAACGTCGATACCGCTGCTACCCATTCAGCACGCTTTACACACCAGCGCTCGGACCTGGGTATCTTCTGCCAGGCTCTCGTCGGACTGACGGCAGATGGCGAATACCGCGACAAAGCTCTTCTGGCTTCGCTCACTCAGCAGTTGGCCAATCCTGAAGCGCAAGCTTCAATTGCGCTCGAACTGGCAGCGATCCCCCGGAATCAATGGCCAGACGGCGACTTGCAAGTCGATCCGTCGGCGGCGATGGCCGGTGCGGCCCGAGCCGAATACCTGCGCAAGATGGCCATCCATGTTGTTAATCCGGATGGCGCACGCTGGCTGAATACGGCTATCGAGGACGCAACCGACGTACCGGGCATGCGCGCGCTTTCTCTGGCAATCAGCCTTGGTGCCGAGCATTCGCGATTATCGTTCGAGTCGCTGATAGCGCTCGCGGCCCTGCTGTTGATGCCGGTGCTGCATTCGAGCAGAGAGCTGGACGAGGCGCTGCCTGACGCTAACAGTCTTGATGCACATGTTCCACGTCTGGACAGCTGGAGCACCGTTCGCAATGTGGAGTATCTGCTGCAACATTCAGGTATGGCGCTGCTGTGCGAGCCTGCGTCGCAAGGCAGCGTTCTGCGCTTGAGCCCGCACGCTACCTGGCATGCGCTGTGCCAGACCGCGCAGTTCGAATCTGTCTTCAAGCCGCTGCTGAGTTACATGGATTGGTTCGGTGGGCGTTCGGGCGAACACACGTCGCCGCTGGTTACCCAGGCACTTGCTGGCCGGGTGATCGCCGATCACGTTGCAGCAACAGTGCGCATGGACGGCGAGCCACTTGAAAAGGCTCTGCGTCGCCGCTGGGTCTGTGAACTCAGCCATGTCCAGATTCATGACAAGGTGCGCAAGCTGGTTCGCGCTCACTACCCTCACGCCCTGTCGAGCACCCTCGACATAATGTGTCACCTGTTTTTGCGTGAAGCGATGCCTGAGCTTCTGGTCGAGGGCGTGCCCGACCACCTTCAATATGGCCGTTCTTTGCAGAGCGTCGCCTTCATTCATGGCGTTGCGCTGGTTGAAGCGTTGTCGCCGGGCCTGTCACAGATCACGCCATACGACACGCTGATCAAGGTCAGCGCGGATCTGGCTAAATCCAGCGATGTCGATATTCATGCGCTGTGGGCGAAAACGCTGATTATCCCGGCCCTGCGTTACGCCACTGCACACGGTGCGATTCAATGGGCGGCCAACGATGACGTCCATCACGCCAGCGCCGCGCAGATCAGTCAGGCGCTTGCTTATCTGGATGCTCAGCAGAGCCTTCATGCTCAGGAACTGAACAGTTTGCTGGGAATAAAGCCAGCGGACCGAAAAGGCCTGGCGCAGCAGATGCTGAAAGCGGCAGGTGTTGATCATTGGCTTTGGGAGCAGAGCATTCATATCGATCACTGGCCGATATTGCAGGCGCATGGGTTCACGGTCGCGTCGTCTTACTCCATTGACCGCCTGCTGGCTGCCGGGCGACCGCAGGCGTCAGTGGTCGAGCTGGTGATGATGGGGGAGGTGTACATGCAGGGACAGCCCACGGTCCCGGAAGCCTACGTCACTGCATTCGATGCATTTCAGCGCGCACTGGTCAGCGCCGAGGCCAGCATCATCCGGCGCCAATTGTCCGAAATGCAGACGATAGACCAGAAGACCCTGCTTGAGTCCACCTGTGAGCTGAGCAGGGTCCGGTTCGATGGTCAGGAAGGGACGCAGGGGCTTTTTATCCGGTGCCAGGCGGGCGATCACCGCAGCGATTTTGAGGGCCACTCGGTGAGCGAACGTTTTTTTGAGTTGATCCCGGCAGCGGGCGTTGCCGGAGAGGCTCGCCAGGCATTCACGTATGAGGTGGAGGGCGTTACGTGGTCGGGGGTTATTTCGATCATTGAAGCACTTCGCCGCAAGGAGGCTCACCAGCGACGTATCGAAAAAGCCAGAGTTACCCCGCTATGGCCAATGGACAGCGATGCTTACCTGCTTGGGGCCGTATCACGTTCCTCGGCAGCCTTGCACCAGCCGCAGCAAGGAACGCTGATTCCTTCTGCAACGCTGGTCTACTCTGCTGATGCCGATCAGCAAAGCGGCCTGGACATCCTTGCTAATAAGGCGGCGGAGCATTTGCTCGGCGATTTTCTCGAGCGCAATAAAGCTGAACACCTGCACGAGACTCAATGGGAGCAGGTCTGGGCGAAGGAACGTGAATACGCCGATATCGCTGCACGTCTGATCATTCCGTTTTACGGCTGTATCAAGGACCTTGCATCCGGTGATCGGTCGGGCGGTGTGATAGTTGGCTGTGTAATGGATGTTGCCTTTGTGTTGCTTCCTTTGGGGCAGTTCGTCAGTTCAACCGCGCGTATCGTTCTGCGAGCGGGCGAAATGAGCGTCGAGTCAGTTGCCAGACTCACCGGCAAGGCGGTCGGCAAGTTGATCGCCGGGCTGGCGAAGTCCAGTGCTGTATTCGCCTTGCGCGATATGGGCAGGCTGGGACTGAAAATGGGTGTCCGAGGCTGGGCCGCATTGTTGGAAGACGTGCCGGCGCTGAGCAGCGTGTTTTCATCGCAGGCTGTGCTTGACGCCACTTTCGGCCTGGACAAGGGAATGTATCGGCTCGCCGAAGACGTGCAGTTGCCGATAACTGCCGAGCCTGCGAGCAAGATTGTAATGGTCGATGGCAGAGCCGACGTGGTGGTGCGCGACCTAGGCACGCTGGAGCAACCGGATTTCAGGCTGTCTGATCCACGGTCAGGCGCGGCATTCGGTAAAAAGCTGACGCAGGTAGCACAGGGCGAACGAATGGAGTTCTCGGTTTTTTCAGCGCAGGAGCGCATAAGCCCTGAACACTACCCGCCCATCGCGCCGGTAACGGAGGTCGAGTACGGCACTGCCTGCGAGGTACGCATTGTGGAACGCTGCAATGTCCGGGCTATCGAGCGGGAAGGGGGCGTATTCGATATTCTGGTCGATGATCAGATCTACCACATCGACGCCAACGCGCCTGACGCAGCATTGCGCAAGCTCGCTGTTGAAAAGTTATCTCTGCGCTCAACGCTACTGCAGGAAACAGAGAGACTCTGCCGGGTTCGGCGCAACCTGATAGAAATCCCCTGCACCCAAGGTGTAAAGCTGGCCACACCCGCGCCGGAGCCGATAATCGACGGTTCGACGTCCCCGAAACGTACTGGCAAATACCCGAGCAATGCCATGGATGCCCGTGAGTTCGGGCTGGACAGGCTGTCTCTGGGGGCTGACGCTGAGGCGAGCAGCATCGATGTGTTCGTCAACGAAGGCAAGTTCTGTAAATGGGCCGATTCCGTTGAACCGCTAGCCTCCACATCGGCTGCCGTGAAACGGGTCGTGCCGCTTTCCGAGGCCGAACGGGCACTGCTTGCGTTGCCTGAAACGCCGGTTTATCTGCCCGAGCTTCGCGGCGCACTGGCAAGGGCAGGGCTACTTGGCCTGCCGGAAAACTTCCCGATGGACGATGCGCTGTGGATATACGCGCATATACCGGTCATCAATATCGGCCCCATTGCTTCAGACATCGCTGATGCTCGAGCCCTTCGCGGTATCCGGCTGGAAATAGACGGGGATAACTGGATTTTCATCGAGCCAGACACCGGGCTGTTCTACAAGGCACCCATTTCTGTAGATGAGGCGCCTGACCTGAGGTTTTCTCGCGTTACCGAGGCGGAAGAAATCAATGAATACATTCGGGTATCCGAGCAGTATCGGTTGGTTCGCGAGTTTCCAGGGGCCGAGCAGGACCAGGAAAATATCGCCCGTCTGCTGTTTGATTTACTGGATGATTCCGCGCGGGCTGATTGGCACGTGTCCTGGGGGGAGCCCGTCACTCATTACGACGACTACGTGCAGTGGTGCACTGCCAATCAAAAACCCAATGACCTTCTGACGTTTGCCGCCAATATCATGTCCGGCGAAGAGATTCAGAAAAAGTTCGTGACGCTGGCCAGAAACAGTATTCCAGACTTCAAGAAGATTACTCTGAGAAGCTTGCCGGATCAGCAGCACACCGTGGAAGTGCTCAATCAACTGCTGCCGACGCAGGGGTCTCCCGTCAAATGGGAGAAATTGACCCTGGAAAGCATCGTGACGCCTAAGGCACCCAAACTCATAATGAAACAAGTCCGCGGGGCAAACCTTTCATTCTTGCAGGCCTATACCGAGTCCGGTGACCGGATTGTGTACTACGCACTGTCTGGTGGTAACAAAGCCAAGGATCTGAAGCTGCAACTCGATGTCGCCGAAAGCACCGAGCGAGTCATCGATGGCGTGATTTACCGGGATGCACGGGCTCGTATGGCTGGGCGTCAGCCGGATCCGCGGTTTACCAGCTTGCCGGTCATCAGAGACGTCGATCATTTGGTCGTCAGATCATTCGGGCGTTATCTTGATTCGGAACGGTTGATTGCAACTGTCTTCAAAGAAGACATGGCGTCCACCAAACTGACGCACATCAAGGTGTTCACTGTATTGGACACTTGCCGCTCCTGTGGCGGATTCGTCTTGCCTCGTTTGAAACTCGACTTTCCCGACGCGCAATTTTCCGTGACTTATCTGAAGCCTTATCAAGTTGACTGACTGTATTCATCTCGCGCAGTGTTTTAACGGCACTGCGTGTCTTATGTCTGGCGTGGCGTGTATGGCGCGTTATTCATGTCCGATTGATACCGGCGAGTCCTCTTCTGCCTGCAAGCCTGCTAGGCTTGGCACCCAGCGCCCTTGAACCTGATCGCCTCCGATGCTTGAACGCCTGCTCATCCTGTTCGCCCTGACGTTGACTGTTCAGTCAGCCGGGGCGGTCACGATCTATAAATTCACCGATGCCGACGGCGTGGTGTCGTTTTCGGATCGGCCAACGCCCGGCGCGTCGGTGATGGTGTTCAGGGACCGGATGGTCGAGCGCATCGAGCAGCAGGTGCACTTGAGTGTCCGGCGCGACAGGGGCGTGCACAGCCTTTATGTACGTAACGATCTGTATGCGCCGGTCGAGGTCGAGGTCAGGCTTTCCAGTGTGACCAACGTGCTGGGCGTGACGGGCTCGTCCACAGCGCTGCGTCGCACGATCCCGGCGCGCAGTAATCAGCGGGTGGTGGTGCTGAGCCCAAAGGTTGCGAGCAAGCCGATGAATTATGCGTCGATGCTGACATCCACGCTGGGCGATCCGAAAGGCTCGGTGCAGGCGTATAAATACCCGTTGCCGTGGATCGGAGGCCCGTTTCGTCTGACCCAGGGGCCGAATGGCAAATACAGCCATTTCGGTATCAAGGGACGTTACGCAATGGACATCGCCATGCCCGAGGGCACACCGATCATTGCGGCGCGGGGCGGCACGGTGGTGAAGGTCGAAAACAGCCAGTCGGGCCGTGGCTCGAATGCGTCAGGCAACTTTGTGCGGATTCTGCATCAAGACGGCACGATGGGTGTTTATCTGCACCTGATGCAGGGTTCGGTGAGCGTCAGGGAAGGTCAGCGCGTCAGCGTCGGTACTGCGCTGGCGCGCTCGGGCAACACCGGCAACAGCACCGGCCCGCACTTACACTTTGTTGTGCAGCGCAACAATGGCAGTGAACTGGTCTCCATCCCCTACGAATTTGCCAGCCCGGTGCAGAGCCTGCCCAACTTCGCGGTGGGCGGGAACTAGGGGAAACGTTGTGTGAGTCGATACAAATGAGACCGGACCGGGCGACGCTTCGCTTGTCCGCGAACTGCCGGGAACCGGCAGCAAAATCAGCCGCCTCGGTGTATCAGATACAACCGAGGTGGTCTGTCTTGGGGCCGCTTCGCAGCCCATCGTAGCCGTCGTAACCTCCTGAAACTCCCACGCCCTCCGGGCAGAAGCCCTGTTTCCGGGCACTGGAGAGGTCAGCTCAATCCAGCTTCAGCACCTTGGCCAAAACGATTTTCGGGCCTTTCATCTTTTTGATGATGATGCGCAGGCCTTCGACTTCCATCTGCTCTTCTTCTTCCGGCACGCGCTTGAGGGTTTCGTAGATCAGGCCCGCCAGCGTTTCGGCCTCGATGTGGTCCAGATCTATGCCCAACAGGCGTTCGATCTTGAACAGCGGTGTGTCGCCACGCACCAGCAGCTTGCCCGGCTGATACGCCAGAATGCCGCGCTCCACCTTGCGGTGTTCGTCCTGGATATCGCCGACCAGCACTTCGAGCACGTCTTCCATTGTCAGATAGCCGACGATCTTGCCGTCAGCTTCTTCGACCACAGCAAAGTGCGCGCCGCCTTTGCGGAATTGTTCCAGCAACTGCGACAGCGGCATGTGCCGCGATACGCGTTCCAGCGGACGGGTCAGCTCAGCCAGGTTGAACGACTCCGGAATGTGGTCCAGCGCGGCCAGTTCGAGCAACAGGTCCTTGATGTGCAACAGCCCGACGAACTCGCCACGTTCGGCGTCATACAGCGGATAACGGCTGAACTTGTGACGGCGGAACAGGGCGAGGATTTCCTTGAGCGGCGCGTTGAAGTCCAGCGATACCATGTCTTCACGGGAGTTGGCCCAGTCGACCACTTCCAGCTCGCCCATTTCGACTGCAGACGCCAGCACGCGCATGCCCTGATCGCTCGGGTCCTGGCCACGGCTGGAGTGCAGAATCAGTTTCAGCTCATCGCGGCTGTAGCTGTGTTCGTGATGCGGGCCGGGTTCACCCTGACCGGCGATGCGCAGGATGGCATTGGCGCTGGCGTTGAGCAGGTAGATGGCCGGGTACATCAGCCAGTAGAAGAAGTACAACGGCGCGGCGGTCCACAGCGAGAGCAGTTCCGGCTTGCGGATCGCCCAGGATTTGGGGGCCAGTTCGCCGATGACAATGTGCAGGTAGGAAATGATGAAGAAGGCGGTAAAGAACGACACGCCTTTGATCAGTTCCGGTGTGTCCACGCCCAGCGCTGCCAGCAATGGCTCCAGCAGGTGCGCAAACGCAGGTTCACCGACCCAGCCCAGACCAAGCGAGGCGAGCGTGATACCCAGCTGACAGGCCGACAGATAAGCATCCAGCTGTCCATGCACCTTGCGCAGGATATGCCCGCGCCAGCCGTTCTTTTCGGCAATGGCCTCGACCTTGGTCGAGCGCAGTTTGACCATGGCGAACTCTGCCGCAACGAAGAATCCGTTGAGCAGGACCAGGAACAGCGCAAAAAGAATCATGCCGAAATCGGCGAAGAGTGAAGACAGGTTGAAACTTGGGGAAGGGTCCATGATGGGGTTTTGCAGGGTCCGTATTAACAGGAAAGGGGGCTATGCCGCGCCAGAAAGACGCCATGAACCCGGCAATGTAACGGCTGAAAGCGCGATTGCCTAGTAGTCTGAATCCTGGCTCTCGGGTTTCGACAATTGGTTGCTGGCAAAGTGGCAAGTAAATACGCTGCCTTTGCCCGGAACGCTGTTGATCTCCAGGCTGCCGTGGTGGCGCAGCAACACGTGTTTGACGATTGCCAGCCCCAGCCCTGTGCCGCCGGTATTCGACGCGCGGCTGGTGTCGACGCGGTAGAAGCGCTCTGTCAGGCGCGGCAGGTGCTTGATTTCGATGCCGATCCCGGTGTCCTGCACGCTCAGATGCGCGCCGCGCTCGTCGGCCCACCAGCGAATACGGATCACACCCTCGGCCGGCGTGTATTTGACCGCATTGAAAATCAGATTGGAAAACGCACTGCGCAGCTCGCTTTCGCTGCCCTTGAGGCGCATATCGCTCTCGAGGTTGATATGGATCTGTTGATTTTTGCTGCCCGACAACGCGTTGGCGTCGACGGTGATGGTCTTGAGCAGGGTCGTGACCTCGACCGGATTGTTGTCCGACGGGTAGTCTGTCGCTTCCAGCTTGGCGAGCAGCAGCAGGTCGTTGAGCAGCGTTTGCATGCGCCCGCCTTGCTGATGCATCTGTTGCAGCGCCCGCACCCAGCGCGGGTTCACGTCCTCCACATTGTCGAGGAGTGTTTCCAGATAACCGAAGATGACGGTCAGTGGCGTGCGCAGCTCGTGGGAGACGTTGGCGACGAAGTCTTTGCGCATTTGTTCCAGTTGATGGATTCGCGTGACGTCGCGCACCAGCATCAGGTGCTCGTTATTGCCGTAGCGGGTAAACAGCAACTGAATGCGCAGGCGGTCGTTGGTGGGCGAGGGGATTTCCAGCGGCTCGCTGTAATCGCCTTGGGCGAAATATTCCTTGAAGCGGGGATGCCGCACCAGGTTGGTGACGGGCTGGCCGCTGTCCTGCGGGGTCTTGAGGCCCAGCAAGGTTTCGGCAGCGCGGTTCCACCATTCCAGATTGCCTTCGCTGTCGAGCATGATGACAGCGTCGCGCAGGGCCGCCGTGGACTCCTGAACCCGGTCGATGACGGCTTGCAGACGGCCGCGAACACGTTGGTCACGGCGTTGCAGGTGATAGATGCTGTCGAACACCTCGCCCCACAGGCCGTAGCCATCAGGCGGCGGTTCGTCGGCCTTGTGGCTGCTCAGCCAGTCATGCAGACGCAACAGTTGCTTGAGGGTCCAGGCCAGATACAGGCCCAGCCCGGCTGCCAGGCTCCAGCCATAATGCCCACTGATCAGGCGGACCAGCAGGCAGCCAGTGATCAGTAGCAACATGTGGCGTATCAGGGTGCCGTGCCAATTTTGATTCAATTAAGGGTAAATCCTTGTCTGGACCGCACTGATCGCTGCCCTGCGCCGGTCAATCGGTTAATCAGCTCTTTGTGGAAAAGCGATAGCCGGTACCGCGAACGGTTTGTACCAGATTCTCATAAGCGTCACCCAAGGCCTTGCGCAGGCGACGGATGTGAACGTCGACGGTGCGTTCTTCGACATAGACGTTGCCGCCCCAGACCTGATCAAGCAACTGACCACGCGTATAGGCGCGCTCCTGGTGGGTCATGAAGAATTGCAGCAAGCGGTATTCAGTGGGGCCCATTTCAGCCGGTTTGCCGTCGATGGTCACACGGTGGCTGATCGGATCGAGCAGCAGGCCGCCGACTTCGATAGGCGCTTCGCCATCTGTCGGCCCGGCACGGCGCAGTACGGCCTTGAGGCGGGCGACCAGTTCACGGGGCGAGAAGGGCTTGGTGATGTAATCGTCAGCGCCCACTTCCAGGCCCTGAATCTTGTTGTCCTCTTCACCCTTGGCCGTCAGCATGATGATCGGGATGTCGCCGGTCAGCTCGTCGCGCTTGAGGCGGCGGGCCAGCTCGATGCCGGAGGTGCCAGGCAGCATCCAGTCGAGCAGAATCAGATCCGGCTTGCGGTCAACGATGATCGCATGAGCCTGCTGAGAGTTTTCGGCTTCAATACAGTCGTAGCCGGCCATTTCCAACGCAACGGCGATCATTTCGCGAATAGGCGCTTCGTCGTCAACGATCAGAATGCTCCTGCCAACCATGCTTGAACCTCTTGTCATTTAACTGTCTTGGGGCGCATTAGATAACGGAATTATTGCAGTCGTGTGACAGGTGTTCAGGAGGCTAGCACGTGGGTGGCGTGCAGGGGCCTGGATGAGCTTTTATTTAGGTGCGACGGGCATCATCAGCGCAGCGCGTAATCGGCCACGATGCCGAGGAATATCGCCAGTCCGGCCCAGTGATTGTGCAAAAAGGCCTTGAAGCAGGCGTCACGGTCTCTCTGGCGTGTGCTCCAGAACTCCCAGGCGAAGCAGCCTGCGGCGGCCAGCAACCCCAGATAGAAGCACATACCCAGCTCGAAACGTGCGCCGGCCAGCAGCAGACAGCCCAGTGCCAGACCCTGCAAGATGATGATGATCACCCGGTCGGCATCACCGAACAGTACGGCGGTGGATTTCACGCCGATCTTCAAGTCATCGTCGCGATCCACCATCGCGTAATACGTGTCGTAGCCCACCGTCCAGAGCAGGTTGGCGATGTACAACAGCCAGGCCGCAGCAGGCAGCTCGCCGGTTTCGGCAGTGAACGCCATCGGCATGCCCCACGAGAACGCCGCGCCCAGCACCACCTGCGGGTAATAGGTGTAGCGCTTCATGAACGGGTAAGAAGCGGCCAGCGCCAGGCCGCCGAACGACAGCCAGATGGTGGTCGGGTTGGTGAACAGCACCAGCACAAAGCTCAGGCCCACCAGCACCGCAAACAGGATCAGCGCTTCACGCGAGCTGACTTTGCCGCTGACCAATGGGCGTTGCTCGGTACGTTTGACGTGGCCGTCCACCTTGCGGTCGGCAAAGTCGTTGATCACGCAGCCAGCCGCGCGCATCAGAAACACGCCGACCACAAAAATGAACACGGTTTTCAGCGACGGCGCGCCCTTGCCGGCAATCCATACTGCCCACAACGTTGGCCACTGCAGCAGGTAAATACCGATGGGTTTGTCGATGCGTGTCAGCTGAATGAAATCCCAGGCGCGCGGGCTCAGGCGATTGAGTGATTTGAGCAGTGACAGGTACATCAGGCGTGGTCCTTGTTGTGAAGCACGTTACACAGCGCGGGTAGAAAGACTTCGGCGACCAGCACGCTCAGCGGACCACGACTGAAACGCGAGCGGCGTGCCCACAACCCGGAAGCGGCATCGGCATCAGGCAGCCAGCTTTGCGGGTAATGGCACACTTCGAGGGGGCCCCGGTCGAATGCCGGGTCGCTGAACAACAGTTCGCCCAGCGAGCGAGTGCCCAACCGGTCCATATTCAAGCCGCCATCCTGCAAGGCGCTGCGGGCCGCGACACTGCGCGCGAAAACCCAGTTGCTGTCGTTGCCGCGCAAATACACCTCACGCACCCAGCCTTCACTGTCAGATGGAAGGCCCAGCGCTGCACACTCGTCATGGCGTAACGGTCGCCAGCCTTCAAACAGCGGCAAGACGCTGAAGCCGCCGTCAGACAAACGGTCCAGCCTGCGGGTAAGCGAATCCTGATTGAATAACCAGTCGAGAATCACCGGCTCGGGCGCGGCGCTCAATTGCTCGCGTTGAAGCCAGACCGGAGTAATGAATGCGGGGGAATGCTGGGTCACAGTAAGTCAGTTTCGACAGCCGACGAGGCCGCGAGCTTAGCATGATTGCAGGCGCTTACCGACGGTGGTAGAGCGGCCGGTTATAGAATCAGACTTGCATCCGGCCCTGTCGATCAGTACAACGCCCGTTCAGGCGGCAATCGACCGCCGAACTCTATTTAGCCTGATCATCGAGAGAACCGAACATGAAAAAGTGGCAATGCATTGTCTGTGGCCTGATCTACAACGAAGCCGACGGCTGGCCGGATGACGGGATCGCCGCCGGCACGCTCTGGCAGGATGTGCCTGAAGACTGGCTGTGCCCGGATTGCGGCGTCGGCAAGATGGACTTCGAAATGATCGAAATCGCCTGAGCCCTCAGGTCAACAACCATGAGCTGGAAATCACCATGAGTGCACCTGTCGTCATCATCGGTACTGGCCTGGCGGGCTATAACCTCGCCCGGGAGTTTCGCAAGCTGGACAGCGACACCCCGCTGCTACTGATCACGGCCGATGATGGCCGCTCCTATTCCAAACCGATGTTGTCGACCGGCTTTGGCAAGAACAAGGAAGCCGACGCGCTGAGCATGGCCGAACCGGGTGCCATGGCTGACCAGCTCAAGGCCGAGGTGCGCACTCACACGCGGGTCAGCGGTATTGATCCTGGCCACAAGCGTCTGTGGATTGGTGAAGAAGCCGTCCCCTATCGTGACCTGGTGCTGGCCTGGGGCGCCGAGACCATTCGCGTACCGGTCGAGGGTGACGCCAGCGATGCGGTTTTCCCGATCAACGACCTTCAGGATTACGCACGTTTCCGCGCCGCTGCGGCGGGCAAGCGACGGGTTCTGATTCTGGGTGCCGGGCTGATCGGCTGCGAATTCGCCAACGACTTGATTCTGGGCGGGTATGAAGTGGACCTGGTCGCGCCGTGCGAGCAGGTCATGCCGACCCTTTTGCCAGAGGCTGCGGCGGTGGCGGTAAAAGCCGGGCTTGAGAGCATCGGTGCACGTTTTCATCTGGGCCCAGTGCTGACCCGCTTGCAGCGCGACGATGAAGGGCTGCACGCGCAGCTGTCCGACGGGCAGACCATTACGTGCGATCTGGTGGTGTCAGCCATCGGCCTGCGCCCACGGATCGATCTGGCTGCCGCCGCAGGCTTGCAGACCGGCCGGGGCATCCTCGTCGATCGCCAATTGCAAACCTCGCACGCCAATATCCATGCCTTGGGCGATTGCGCGGAAGTGGACGGTCTGAACCTGTTGTATGTCATGCCGCTGATGAGTTGTGCGCGTGCACTGGCCCAGACCCTGGCGGGAACGCCGACTGCCGTGAAGTATGGCCCTATGCCGATTACCGTGAAGACGCCGGCCTGCCCGCTGGTGGTTTCGCCGCCACCGCGCGGAACGAATGGCCTCTGGAGCATCGAAGGGCAGGGTGCCGATATCAAGGCGCTGTGCCAGGATGCTGAAGGCAATCTGCTGGGCTATGCGCTGACCGGATCTGCCGTTATGGAGAAACTCGCACTGAATAAGGTTTTACCTGCGTTATTGGCATAATTTCGAAGCATTTTGTCGGATAGTCGTCATATTTCTGCCAATAAACCGTGCCTGCGCACTGGCGCGGGTAGCGTCGGCATGCCATTCTCGAACTCGTCTGCCGCTACGTAGAGCCGTCGCGGCGCCTTGTAGCCGCTTCTTGCGAGCGGCGCGGGACATAAAAACAAAAACCGTAAAAAGAGGCTTCATATGCGTAAACCAGAAGTTGTTGCCGCCATTGCTGAAAAGGCGGATCTCACCAAGGACCAGTCCACGCTGGTTCTCAACGCCATCCTCGAACACATTACGGATGCACTGAGCCGCAAGGACAGTGTCACGCTGGTCGGATTCGGGACTTTTCTGCAACGCCATCGCGGCGCGCGCACTGGCAAAAATCCACAGACCGGTGAGCCGGTAAAAATCAAGGCTAGCAACACGGTTGCCTTCAAACCGGGGAAAGCTCTGAAAGACAGCGTCAACCCCTGATACCCATTGCGCGCCTCGGCGGGAGGCGAGCAACTCGATACGGGCACACCATTGCATGGGTGCCCGTTTTCGTTTCTGCGCGTGCCGATTATGCGTTTGCCATTCTTGAAAGAAATTTCCTACTTAGTTCCGTAAGTTTGCCTTCCTAGGGAGACGCTGATTTATTCTAAAACCCAGCTGTTGCCCCCAGATAAATCAAGGCCTCCAGAGCGTTGCAGGGACGAAAAATCGAATAAATCAGCGCCTCCCTAAGACCCAGCGTCGCCTGACTTCTTCTTGTTCCTTATTCCCTTAGAGTGCCGCCCCGCTGCACCTTTAAATTATTCTTTGGGAAATTCGAATGAACAAGTTATGGAAGTCTGCTGCTGTCGCTGCTCTGATCGCCACCACGACCGGCTGCGTGAGCTACAACGTCAGCCAGCCAAGTGTACCGATGGAAGGCACGGTCAAAACCGACCTGAAAGCGGACGTCAAAGTCGGCGGCACCATCAGCGGTGAGTCCTCCACCAATGTGCTGTTCAACTTCCTGAGCTTTGGCGGCGATAACCAGTTTGCCGACGGCATGACTTATGGCGGTTCGAGTAGCGGTGGCGGCCTGGGTCTGGCCCTGCCTGATCCGGTGTCCACGACCAAAGCTGCCGCTGCGTACAAGGCAGTCAAGTCTTCCGGTGCGGACCTGATCGTCGCCCCGCGCTACGAAGTCAGCGTCAAGGACTACTTCATCTTCAAGAAGGTCGACGTGAAAGTCACCGGCAACAAAGGCAATATCACCAGCATCCGCTGAGGCTGTTGCGGTGCTGCTTTCTACAGGGAGCAGCATCCGGTGTAGGTCGGGCTTTGTACCGATCTCCTTCGAAAGCGACGTTGTCCTACAGGTTTTGTGCGGATAACCCGCTACACTGCCACGCCGATCCCGCGAGCGGATCGAGATCGCTTGAGGCTGTGTATGAAATTTCGTTTTCTTCTGTGGGTGCTGGGCTTGCTGATGGCCCGTGCCAGTCGTAACAACCCCGCATTCCAGCAGCAACTGGCTGGCAAAAACCTGACATTCCAGTTGGAGACCGCTGATGGCAGGGTTGCGCGCCATTTCGTGGTTCAGGATCAGCGCATTCGCAGTGCCAGCGGTGTGGTTGCAGAGCCGGCGTTCGCCATCTCGTTTCGCGATGCCGCATTTGGTTTTGCCACGCTTCAAGCCAAAAACAAACAGTTGGCGTTCATGAAGGGCATTCAGGACAAAGATATCCAGATCAAGGGCAACCCGGCCCTGGTGATCTGGTTCCAGGGCCTGACCAAGTATTTCAAGCCGAAAAAGAAAGTCGCCTGATCAAGGCAGTTCCAGCCCGCCTGCTGCCTTGTGCAGGGCACGAAGGTGGTCGCCCATCTGTTTGAGATTGGCTTCGTTTGCAGCAATCTCCCTGGCGCGATCAGGCTCGAGCAGGGCACGCACTTCTTTGTCGAGATCGCCCGTCAGACGCTTGAGCTGCTTCTGACGCTGGCTGCTTTCTGCTTCGAGTCGCTGCCACTCATTGGCCTGCGGCAGGCCATAACCGCCGCTACCCAGCAGTTCAGCGGGCCGACTGAGGAAGCCGCTGCTGGCAAGAATCTCCTGGAGCGTCGTGGTGGCCTTGGAGACTCTGCCGTCTTTCAGCTCACGGGCGCCGAGATAGCGTTGCTTCACTTCATCCTGTGCCAACAGCAGTTGCCGGCGCAGGCTTGCCTGCTCCAGTAGCAGAATCGCCGCGCTGGTGCGCAGGTCTGCCTTGGCGAACCACTGGCTGCGCTCGCTGGCGGGCAGGGTCATCCATTCTTCCACGGTGTTCTGCTTGATCGGCAGGTGCTTTTTCAGCACTTCGAACATGGCCTGATAGCGATCACGGTAAGAATCGAAGCGGTAGCCCAGGCGCAACGCTTCCTTGGGATCGTCCAGCACACTGGTGTCCGCCAGACCCCGGCCTTTTAGAACTTCGAGCAAGCCGTTCGGCAAAATGCTGTCCAGACCGACCAGCTTGGGATTGTGGGTGCCGCTGCGTAGCAGTTTGAGGTTTTCCACGGCGCAGTTGTTGGAGAGGAAGTAATAGTTACCGTCATACGCCCAGTGCATCTCGGCAGCATGCTGAACCAGACCTTCGATTTCCGGACGTGACAGCTTGATCGGCACTGAGGCCAGGCTGCGCAGCTCGGTCTTGGTGTACTCATCGATGACTTGAGCCAGCGGCAGCACGAACAGCCGTGACGGGTACGCGCCCATCAGCCCGTCCCAGCTGGAGAGCTGAACATCGCCGACAAACGCCCGGTACGACAGCACCAGATGCTGATCCAGATCGAGGCGACAGTCCGGGCCGCGCGGGCGACCGGGTTTGCAGATCACCAGACGCAACATGCTGTGGCCCCAGCGACTGGCCCAGTTCTGATTTGCTTCAGCCAGTAGATAGTCCACGGCGTAGACCCGCTCCGGGTCCAGCTTGCCCAGCGGCTCGCGACCAAAGTCATTGCCGGCATTCAGGTAGGGGTAATACGTCGGGCATTCATTCCGAGCGGCGGGTGCCCAGCCGAAACGCTCTTTGTAATAGGCATACAGCGCAGGACGACGGCAGGCATAGGCCGGGTCGAGCAGGAAGTACTCCATGTTGACCGCCACGAACTCCAGCGGGCTGGTGGTCTCGTAAATATCCGGGCTGCGCGCGACCTGGCCGTTATGTTCTTCGCGCTCGCCGCGACGCCCGACGTATTGCTGCCAGCCGGCGAGGTCAAGCAGGCGCGGATCATCGCTCAGGGTAAAACGGCGCTCGGTCTGACCGCGGCAATTATCGGGCAGGCCGACTTTGCCCAGCGAGCTGTTGCGCGACGAGCAGCGAAAGACAGTGGCCCGCTCGGTTGCCGACCACAGGCGGGCGCGGTCGTATACGTGAGTCAGTTCATGCAGAACGGTCGCCAGCAGCTCCCGGCGCACTGTGCCGTGCGGCCGGCCTGTCTCGGCGGTGGCTGCCGAGCCGTCAGTCAGGGAGGCGAGCAGATGGCTGTTGAGATACAGCTGATAAGGACCGGCCGCCTGCCCGTAGGCATTTTGCGGCATGTCACTGGACCAGCTCACTTCCACCTTGCGGTCCAGTGCTTCGACAAAGCTTGGCGGTAGTGCCTGCATGGCTTCGTCGAGCAGCGTCTGGCTGGCGCGCTGTTGTGCGGGGTCGAGGCCGTCGGTGTGCAGTTCCAGCGTCAGGCTGGCAAAGGCATGCGTTGCGGCCAGCGACAGCGCACCAGCAAGCAGCGAGGCGCGGAGTCGCCTCACAATGCGAGGATTGCTTCAGCCAGGGTCTGATCGCTGGCACCGCGTGCTTCCGGCAAGCGGGCGCGCAGCGTATCGAAGGCGGCATCGAGCTGAGCGCCATGGATATCGCCACCGCTGGCAACGTAGCTGGCGGCATCGTCCTTGGCCTGAATGACAACCTTGGAATCACGAATCGAGGTGGTGGTGTCCGATGTGAAGTCGATGGTACGGCCGAACGCACGTACGATGATGTTACTTGTGGCCACAACAGTCTGGGCCTGGGCAAGGTCGGCCAGCAACAGCAGGCCGAGGGAAGCAGCAATCAGCGGGGTACGCATGTAATGACGTCTCCAGTTACGCAAAGAGGGGAAAAGTGGCTATTGGACGAGGATTGCGTGCGCCAGTTCAAGGTCGCTGGCATGAAGTTTTGCATCTGCCTGACGCAACGCGTGCAATGCTGATTCAAGCCGTGCACCGCGCATAGCTCCGTCACTGGCGATGAAGGCAGCGGCGTCGTCCCGGGCGGCCATGATCAGCTTGTTATCGAAAGGTGCTGTGGTGACCTGGCTGGTAACGTAGCCGGTCTTGACCAGGCCTTGTGTGGTCGTATCGAACGCCTGGACCTGACTGATGAACATCAGGCTGGCAAAGGGTGCGATAAACAGGAGGTGCAGTAAACGCATGGCTTTCACAAACCGGCAAAACAGGCGCCAAGGCTAGCGCAATGCTTGCGCCAGAGCTACCCCGACGCTCGGCCGGGGCGCAGCGGTCAGATGGTCAGGATGGCCTGAGCCAATTGACCGTCGGTGGCTTGCAGTTCCGGCAATTGCTGACGGATGTGCTGAAGCGCACCTTCCAGACGAGCAGTGCGGATTTCGCCAGAACTGGCAACAAAGCTGGCGGCGTCGCTGCGCGCTGCGAGGACGATTTTGTCGTCCTTCAAGGAGGAGATATTGGACGTGGCACGGGTCGATGCGTTGACCGCATCAACTACAGCATCAGTGGTCACGATAAAGCTGGAGGCGTGGGCGCCTGCAGCAGCGGTCAACAGGAAGGCAGCACCAAGGGTACGTAGCAGAGACATGATCGAGTTCCATCGTGGGCTAAAAGGCACAGGCCGCTTGCGAAGCCAAAGGGCTGATGTAGTGCGCTAGATTATCCCACCGGCAGAGGGCTGTCATGACGGCAGAGTGTCAGAGGCGCAATTGGTCAGGAGAAAGGAGTAACTGTTCTGCTGCTTTATCATGGTATGAAGACTGTACTGCTTTAGTGAGATCGGGCAAATGTACCACCCTGAAACGACAAAACCCGCCTCGGTTACCGGAGACGGGTTTTGTGTGAAGCAATTCGGGTTGCTGACGGGAAGCCCTTGGGCCTGGAGCCAGCGAGCGCTGAATTAGCGCCAGAACGGCTTGCTCAGCTCTTCGTAGCGCTGGGATTCGCTGATACCGGCGTCAGCCAGCAGGCGTGCATCCAGACGAGCCAGTTGATGGCGGCTGGACAGGCGGCGCTGCCAGAGCATCAGGTTGGCGAATACGCGCAGATGCAGAGAAGCTTTTGCGTTGTTGACGGTGCTTTCGCTGAACAGATCGGAACTGATTGTACGTTCCATGGTGTGACTTCCTTCCGCTTGTGGCGGGATAAGTGAGTTGCTTGACTGGTGCCTATCTTCCTCGCTCGCGTACAGCTTCCATAGACACAGTTCATTTGTATTGTGAGGGTTCAGTTAACTGTGATTGGGCACTGTTTTGTTCATAAATGGGGCAACTGTACCGGTCAGCACTTTTGTGGTGCGTTTTGTGCTCGATTGTGGTGTTTTTTGCGTTTTAAGGCAGTTTTATGACCGGTACAGAAGTACAGTTTTTTGAAATGCTCATCCGTCGAGGTTGGAAGTGATGGGAAAAAGATGGTATTCACTTCCAACTGTCTTGTTCAGCCCGGCAGCATCCGCCCGGTTTCTTCCAGGTTGATGTGCCAACTCAGTGCTTGGCGAAGGATGTGCGGGGTGTGTCCGCCTATCGCGCAGGCGGCATTGAAATAAGCGTTCAGGGCTTCGCGATAATCGGGATGCACGCAGTTGTCGATGACCACCCGCGCGCGTTCGCGGGGTGCCAGGCCACGCAAGTCCGCCAGGCCCTGTTCGGTGACCAGAATGTCGACGTCATGCTCGGTGTGATCGACATGGCTGACCATCGGCACAACACTGGAAATCGCGCCGCCCTTGGCGATCGACTTGGTGACGAAGATCGCCAGGTGCGCATTGCGCGAGAAATCCCCGGATCCACCAATACCGTTCATCATTCGCGTGCCGCAAACGTGGGTAGAGTTCACGTTGCCATACAGGTCGAATTCCAGCGCGGTGTTGATGCCGATGATCCCCAGGCGGCGAATGACTTCCGGATGATTGGAAATCTCTTGCGGGCGCAGCACCAGTCGAGACTTGTAGCGATTGAAGTCGGCAAAGACTTCCGCGTGCTTGGCCGCCGACAGGGTCATTGAGCTGCCTGACGCGAAACTCAGCTTGCCCGCATCGAACAGGTCGAATGTCGAGTCCTGCAACACCTCGGAATACATGGTCAGGTCGCTGAACGGTGATTCCAGCAGGCCGTGCATCACCGCATTGGCGATATTGCCAATGCCGGCTTGCAGGGGCATCAACTTGTCGGTGAGGCGGTCTTCGCGCACTTCGTTTTTGAAGAACTCCACCAGATGGTTGGCGATGGCCTGAGTGTCGGCGTCGGGAGGCGTCACTGTGGAAGGCGAATCGGGCTGATTGCTGATGACGATGCCGACGATTTTTGCCGGATCAATCTTCACTGCATGGCTGCCGATACGGGAGTCTGCTTCCAGCACCGGGATCGGCAAGCGCGTCGGGCGGTAGCTGGGAATATAGATGTCATGCAGGCCTTCCAGCTCAAGGGGCTGGGACAGGTTGATTTCCACAATCACCTGTTTGGCGAGAATTGCGAAGCTGGCCGAATTGCCGACTGACGTACTGAGCACCAGATGGCCTTCCTCGGTGATCGCCACGCATTCGATCACCGCCAGGTCCACTGCTTTGATCTGCCGGTTGCGCAGCATTTCCACGGTGTCGGACAAATGCTGGTCGATGAACATGACCGTGCCATTGTTGATGGCCTTGCGTAGCGTGCTGTCGACCTGAAAAGGCATGCGCCGGGACAGCACGCCGGATTCGGTCAGTTGCTTGTCCAGATCGTTGCCCAGGCTGGCACCGGTCATCAGGCTGATTTTCAGGGGGGTCACTTTGGCGCGTTCGGCCAGCGCATGGGGCACGGCCTTGGCTTCGCCGGCGCGGGTGAAACCACTCATGCCGACGGTCATGCCGTCTTCAATCATGGCGGCAGCCTGGGCTGCGCTCATAACCTTGCTCATCAGGGAGGGCAGGCGGATACGGTCACGGTACATGGGTTCTGTCTCGGCATTGGAAGCAAAGCGACAAGTCTAGAGCGTTGAACGGGCTTCGTCCTGCTACCAAGGTCGCATTTGAGGGCTCTGATTGGCGGCTTTCAGCACAAAACACTGTTACGTGAAATGCAAAAAGCCCCGGTCGTGCAGGACGCCGGGGCTGTTATGGAGCGAGGGCAGACTAAGCGTTTTCGACGGCCTTCACCATGTCCTCGATCACCTTTTTGGCGTCTCCGAACACCATCATGGTCTTGTCCAGGTAGAACAGCTCGTTATCCAGACCCGCGTAACCGCTGGCCATCGAGCGTTTGTTGACGATAATCGTCTTGGCCTTGAACGCTTCCAGAATCGGCATCCCGGCAATGGGTGACTTAGGGTCGTTCTTGGCGGCCGGGTTGACCACGTCGTTGGCACCGAGCACCAGCACCACGTCGGCCTGACCGAATTCGGAGTTGATGTCGTCCATCTCGAATACCTGCTCGTAAGGCACTTCGGCCTCGGCCAGCAGGACGTTCATGTGGCCCGGCATCCGTCCGGCAACCGGGTGAATGGCGTACTTCACGGTAACGCCGTGATGCACCAGCTTTTCCGTCAGCTCCTTGAGCGCATGCTGCGCGCGTGCCACCGCCAGACCGTAGCCCGGCACGATGATCACCGTGTCGGCGTTGGTCAGGAGGAAGGTGGCGTCGTCAGCCGAACCGGATTTCACCGGGCGCGCTTCCTTCGCACCTGCCGGACCTGTCGAGTCCGTTGCGCCACCGAAGCCGCCTCCGATCACATTGAAGAACGAGCGGTTCATCGCCTTGCACATGATGTAAGACAGAATTGCGCCCGACGAACCCACCAGCGAGCCGGCGATGATCAGCATCGAGTTGTTCAGCGAAAAGCCGATCCCCGCCGCTGCCCAGCCGGAATAACTGTTGAGCATCGAGACCACGACCGGCATATCGGCGCCGCCAATCGGGATAATCAACAGCACGCCAATCACGAACGCCAGCGCGAGCATGATCGCAAAGGCGGTCAGACTGCCGGTGAACATGAAGGTCAGGCCGAAGAATAGCGTGGCAAGGCCGAGGAGCAGATTGAGTTTGTGCTGTCCGGCAAACTGTACGGGTGCCCCCTGAAACAGCCGGAATTTGTACTTGCCCGACAGCTTGCCGAAGGCGATCACCGAACCGGAGAAGGTGATTGCGCCAATGGCAGCACCGAGAAACAGTTCGAGACGATTGCCTGCCGGGATGGCGTCGCCCAGATGGCGCACGATGCCCAGTGACTGAGGCTCGACCACGGCGGCGATGGCAATGAACACCGCTGCCAGACCGATCATGCTGTGCATGAACGCCACCAGCTCTGGCATCTTGGTCATTTCGACCCGCCTGGCCATGATCGAACCGACAGTGCCGCCTACCAGCAGGCCGACCACAATGTAACCGATGCCCGCGCTGGCGCCTTCCGCTGTCGACAGTGCGGCCAGCTTGAACACCAGACCGATCGTGGTGATGACCGCCAGACCCATGCCGAGCATGCCGAACAGGTTGCCGCGGCGCGAGGTGGTTGGATGGGACAAGCCTTTGAGTGCCTGGATGAAACAGATCGAAGCGACCAGGTACAACAGCGTGACCAGATTCATGCTCATGACTTGGGCGCCTCATCCTTCGCTTTGGGTGCCTTTTTCCGGAACATTTCGAGCATTCGCCGAGTGACCAGAAATCCGCCAAACACATTCACCGCAGCCAGCGCGACCGCCAGTGTGCCCATGGTTTTGCCCAGTGGCGTGACGGTGAGGGCCGCAGCGAGCATTGCGCCGACGATCACGATCGCGGAGATCGCATTGGTGACAGCCATCAACGGTGTGTGCAGCGCGGGCGTTACGTTCCAGACCACGTGGTAGCCAACATAGATGGCCAGCACGAAAATGATCAGGTTGTAGACGCCGGGGGAGATCAATTCTTCCATGGGTCTGTCCTCAGCCGTTCTTGCGCACGACGTGTCCGTCGCGGCACATCAGGCACGCGGCGACGATGTCGTCTTCGAGGTTGATCGAGAATGTGCCGTCCTTGTCGAACAGCAGCTTCATGAAGTCCAGCAAATTGCGGGCGTACAGTGCGGAGGCATCAGCGGCGACCTGAGCGGGCAGGTTGGTCGGCCCGCAAAGGGTAACGCCGTGCTCGACGACCACTTGGTCCGCCACCGTCAGCGGACAGTTGCCGCCTTGTGCGGCAGCCAGGTCAATCACCACCGAGCCGGGTTTCATCTGCGCCACGGTTTCGGCGCTGAGCAAGACCGGTGCCTTGCGGCCGGGGATCAGCGCAGTGGTGATCACGATGTCCGACAGCCTGGCTCGCTCATGGACGGCGGCGGCCTGGCGCTGCATCCAGCTGGCGGGCATCGGACGCGCGTAACCGCCGACGCCTTCAGCACACTCGCGCTCTTCATCGGTCTCATAGGGCACATCGATAAATTTTGCACCCAGTGACTCGATCTGCTCCTTCACTGCCGGGCGTACATCCGAGGCTTCGACCACCGCGCCCAGCCGTTTGGCCGTCGCAATAGCCTGAAGGCCGGCCACGCCCGCCCCGAGAATCAGCACGCGTGCAGCTTTGACGGTGCCTGCCGCGGTCATCAGCATCGGCATGAAGCGCGGATAGTGATGCGCGGCGAGCAACACCGCTTTGTACCCGGCGATGTTGGCTTGCGACGACAGCACATCGAGGCTCTGAGCGCGTGAAGTACGCGGAGCCGCTTCCAGCGCAAAGGCGGTCACGCCGTGTTTGGCCATCTTGCCGATCAGCTCGCTGTTGAACGGGTTGAGCATGCCGATGATTACGGAGCCACTCTTGATCAGGGCCAGTTCGTCATCATTCGGTGCGATGACTTTGAGGATCAGCTCACCGGCGAAGGCCTCGCCTGCGCTGCCAATCGTGGCGCCTGCTGCTTCATACGCGCTGTCCGGGACGCTGGCATGAGCGCCGGCGCCGCTCTGTACGGTGACCCTGTGCCCTTGGCTGATCAGCTTTCTGATGGTTTCCGGCGTAGCGGCTACCCGGGTTTCGCGTGTCTGGGTTTCGAGAGGAACGCCAATGTGCACGACAATCTCCTGCGTGATTTTTATCGTTGGTAAATAGCCAGTGCACTACGGCTGGTGCGTCTGGTTTTGGCCAATCAGCACGCCTGTTCAACAAGGCGCCGGGCATTTTGCAGGCGAAGTTTATGGGCTTCAATAGATTCTGTAACGAAACTATAGATAAACTACAAGTCACGCTGTGACCGATTGTCGCAGATAAGCGCTATTGGCTTTTATCTGCGGGGCCTAACGCGGTATTTCATGCAAAAAGCAGCGGATAAACATTTTTTGCTGACATTCTGGAGTCGAGACTATTTCGGCTTATCACTTAGAGGGTGTAGACAAAATCATGTAGTGAGTCGGCGCGCGAGTATTCGAGCCTCGGCCAACCAAACCCATGCCTCGCTTACCGCAAAAAGGCGATCATGATGCATGATCAGTCGCCGAGCTCTCTCATTCCAGGCATGAGTTCGCTCCACTACCCATCGCTTGGGCATGACCACAAATCCAGTCTGAACAGGCTCCACGGAAAATAGATCGCCTTGTTCAGAGTGCCATTGCCCTGTTCTTCTGTTATTCGGGCCACGGATCACTTGAACATCGATAGCGTGCAGTTGATGGGTGCGCTGTGCCCATTTTCCTGCGTACGCACTATCAACAAAAAGCGTGCTCAGTGACGGATATTTTTCCTTCGAGTACGCCACCGCATCATCCGCCGCGTCACGATCCTGCACGCTTGCAGCACTGATACTGACAGCCAGCAGCAGGCCCAATGTATCGACAATCAGACTTCGTTTACGCCCCTTCACTTTTTTGCCTGCGTCGTAGCCGCTGTCACCGCCTTGAGGAGAACTGCGGGTCGACTGTGAATCCAGGATCGCTGCTGACGGGCTGTCAGCGCGTTCTTCCCGCTCACGCCATTGAGCTCGCAAGCGATCATGCATTTGCTCGAACTTGCCTTGAGCGCTCCACCGGCGGAACGTTTTGTAGACATTGTCCCAATGAGGAAAATCGCGGGGTAGCATTCGCCATGAGCACCCCGTGCGTACGACATAGCAACAGGCTTCCAGCAACGTGCGCCGAGAGTGAAGCGGTGGCACTCCTCGTCCGCCCTGGCTTTCAAACAGGTCGGCGACCAGTGCCCACTCGGTATCTGTCAAGCAACTCGGATATAGCTGCTCCGGCAGTTGGCGGCGGTGGGTTTCATTGTAGCCATAGGCTTTATTAGGTTCAGGTGACTGAAAACTTCCCTTGGCCCGCTGCTTTACACGCGTAATCCCTGCCATTTTCAACGCTTTTGCAAAGGTGTCGGGATGCGCAGTGATACCGGTTTCGGCGAAGAATACGAGCGCCAATTCGGCCTGGCTGGAATAGGGCTGTGCATGAGCGAGTTTCACCAGCACGGGATAGTGCTCGGCGGCAATCGAGCGAGGACGTCCGGTTTTAGGCATGGCTTGAGGGCTATTCAGACAAGGGAGTGAAAGTTTAATTTATTTTGTCTACACCCTCTTAGCAAATATGGGAGTAATAGGCCATTTTCTGCTTATCGTTATGAGTTGTTGATAGGCGACATAACGTTATATCTGTAGGGCTTTTATGGGGCTTACTACCTTGTCGACTGATCAGGCGTCGTCCTGAGGTAGCGTGTAATCCCGCGCCTGATCCACCAGCCAGTCCCGAAAAGCGGTCAGCGATGCCGACTCCACTTTGCGTTCGGGAATCATCAGGTGATAAGCCTTTTTACTCGGTATCGGACGAGCGTTGGCAATCATCAGGCGCTTCTCGTGCAATTCGCGCTGGATCAGAAAGGGCGGGATCAGCGCTACACCCATCTCATGCATGGCCGCCTGGGCCAGCATCGAAAACAGCTCATAACGAGGCCCGGTCATATCGCGCGGCACATCCAGGCTCTGTGCGTTGAACCACTGGCGCCAGGCGTAGGGGCGGGTGGTTTGCTGCAGCAGTGGCAACTCGGCCAGTTCATCTGCTGTCAGGCTGCCTCGACCTTTCAGAAAAGCAGGGCTGCAGACCGGCATGGGATTCTCGCCCATCAGACGATGGGCTTCGGTGCCGGACCAGTCAGCATCACCGAAGTAGATCGCGGCATCGAAGTGAGTGTCAGCGAACAGAAAAGGTCGTGTGCGGTTAGTCAGGTGAACCGTAACGTCAGGATGCTTCACTTGGAAATCTTTCAGGCGCGGCAATAGCCATTGGGTGCCAAAGGTCGGGACCACGGCGAGTTCTATGGCATTGGCACCTTGCTGGCCCATTATCGAAAGCGTATCGCGCTCGACAGCATCCAGTTGCATGGCGACACGACGGCTGTAGGAAAGTCCTGCTTCGGTGAGCTTCACGCCTCTTCGGGAACGTCGGAACAGTTCCACACCTAGATACTCTTCCAGCCCGCCGATCTGTCGGCATATTGCGCCCTGCGTCAGGGAAAGCTCGTTGGCGGCTTTGGTAAAGCTTTCGTGGCGGGCGGCAGCCTCGAAGCTCACGAGCGCCGTGGTGCTGGGTATCTTGCGTCTCATGTACCTTCTTCTCACTGGTTTTTAGAGCGTGGCGCTGGATTGAAGATCACGGAGTGAGAAATTAGCACACGAAGTTGATAAAACCTCGTTTGTCCAGGAGCCGAGCCGGGGGCTAGGATCATTCCAGAGCATTTCAAACGAGCATGAGGAACAGGTATGAGTGGCACGGCAAGCTTTAGCTGGATCGATCCATTGTTGCTGGATCAGCAGCTCACCGAAGAAGAGCGCATGGTTCGCGACACTGCCGAGCAGTTCGCCCAGAGCAAGCTGGCCCCGCGCGTACTGGAAGCTTTTCGCCACGAGAAAACCGACCCGGCGATCTTTCGCGAGATGGGTGAAGTGGGGTTGCTGGGGGCGACGATCCCGGAAGAGTTCGGCGGCAGTGGCCTGAACTACGTCTGCTACGGGTTGATTGCCCGTGAAGTCGAGCGTATCGATTCAGGCTATCGCTCGATGATGAGTGTGCAGTCTTCGTTGGTGATGGTGCCGATCAATGAGTTCGGTACTCAGGCCCAGAAACAGAAGTATCTGCCCAAATTGGCGTCTGGTGAGTGGATCGGCTGCTTCGGTCTGACAGAGCCTGACCACGGCTCCGATCCGGGAGCGATGATCACCCGTGCCCGCAGCGTCGAGGGCGGCTATCGCTTGAGCGGCAGCAAGATGTGGATCACCAACAGCCCGATTGCCGATGTGTTCGTCGTCTGGGCCAAGGATGATGCGGGCGATATCCGTGGCTTCGTATTGGAAAAGGGTTGGGCGGGGCTGAGTGCTCCCGCCATTCATGGCAAGGTCGGGCTGCGCGCTTCGATCACTGGCGAGATCGCCATGGACAACGTGTTTGTGCCCGAGGAGAACATCTTCCCGGACGTGCGCGGTCTCAAAGGGCCTTTTACCTGCCTCAACTCGGCGCGATACGGCATTGCCTGGGGCGCGTTGGGGGCGGCCGAGTTCTGCTGGCACACCGCGCG